>NZ_JASCAS010000018.1:0-6046 GCF_029967615.1 Aeromonas sp. V90_14
AACCGCGGACCTCTTGCATGCCATGCAAGCGCTCTCCCAGCTGAGCTATAACCCCAACTCACCTCGGCGCTACCAAAGTTATCTCCGGCAACGGAGGCGCATGATAGGCACCGACCGCTTTGCTGTCAACCCAAAAATAACGCCGATTCGCGCGTTTAGTCAAAATTCAAGCAGTTAGCCGATTTAACCGGCAATGAGACAGCTATCTCGCTGTTTTATGTCACAAAACCGGCCTTTGGCCAAAAACAAAAGGCCCCCGTACGGGAGCCCTTTCTCAATCACTGGCTGGCGCTTATTCGGCGGCCATGCGCGCTTCGATATACGCCAAAGCGCGGTCGATGCGGGCCAGTACCCGCTCCTTGCCCACCAGCGCCATCACGGCGTCGATGGCGGGGGAGAGATTACCCCAGACCGGTGACGGCAATGTGCGACGGCAAGCTTACTCGGCAGCCATGCGTGCTTCGATATACGCCAGAGCGCGGTCGATACGCGCAAGTACGCGCTCCTTGCCCACCAGCGCCATCACGGCGTCGATGCCTGGGGATAGATTACCCCAGACCGGTGACGGCAATGTGCGACAGCAAGCTTACTCGGCAGCCATGCGCGCTTCGATGTAAGCCAGTGCGCGGTCAATACGCGCCAGTACCCGCTCCTTGCCCACCAGCGCCATCACGGCGTCGATGCCAGGGGACTGACCCAGACCGGTCACCGCCACGCGCAGCGGCATACCGACCTTGCCCATACCCTGACCCAGCTCGGCGGCAGTGGCTTCAATCAGCTCATGCAGCGCTTCGGTGGTCCAGCTATCCAGAGCAGCCAGCTTGGTCTTGGCCAGGGTCAGCGGCTCGGCAGCCACGCCACGCAGGTGCTTCTTGGCAGCCGCTTCGTCGATGGCCTCGTACTCTTCGAACAGGTAGCGGCTCTGGGCCGCCATCTCGACCAGGGTGTTGCAGCGCTCGGCCAGCAGGGTGACCACGTCGGCCAGGGCCGGGCCCTTGCTGGTGTCGATCTTCTGGTTTTCCATGTGCCATGCCAGATGCTTGGCAACATAGGCCGGATCCAAGCTGCGCATGTAGTGGTTGTTCAGCCACAGCAGCTTGTCGGTGTTGAAGGCAGAGGCAGACTTGGAGATGGCATCCAGGCTGAATAGCTTGATCATCTCGTCGAGGCTGAAGATCTCCTGATCGCCGTGGGACCAGCCCAGACGCACCAGATAGTTCAGCAGCGCTTCCGGCAGGTAGCCGTCGTCGCGGTACTGCATCACGGAGACAGCACCGTGGCGCTTGGAGAGCTTGGCGCCGTCGTCACCCAGGATCATGGAGACGTGGGCAAACTCCGGTACCGGCGCGTTCAGCGCCTTGTAGATGTTGATCTGGCGCGGGGTGTTGTTGATGTGGTCTTCGCCACGCACCACGTGGGTGATCTCCATGTCCCAGTCATCGACTACCACACAGAAGTTGTAGGTCGGCGCGCCGTCGGTACGGCGAATGATCAGATCGTCGAGCTCGGTGTTGGCGAACTCGATGCGGCCACGGACGTGGTCATCGAACACCACGGAGCCTTCGGTCGGGTTGCGAAAGCGGATCACGTGCGGCGCATCGGCCGGGTGATCGTGGGCGTGGTCGCGGCACTTGCCGTCATAGCGGGGCTTCTCGCCGTTGGCCATCTGGCCTTCGCGCAGCGCTTCCAGCCGCTCCTTGGAGCAGTAGCACTTGTAGGCACGGCCGTCAGCCAGCATCTCGTCGATCAGCCCGTTGTAGCGATCGAAGCGCTTGGTCTGGTAGTAGGGGCCCTCATCCCAGTTCAGCTCCAGCCATTCCATGCCCTCAATGATGGCGTCGATCGCCTCCTGAGTGGAACGTTCCAGGTCGGTATCCTCGATACGCAGCACGAACTCACCGCCCTGGTTCTTTGCAAACAACCAGGAATAGAGTGCGGTACGGGCACCGCCGACATGCAAAAAGCCGGTCGGGCTGGGAGCAAAACGGGTTTTGACTTTCATCTTTAAGCCTTGTGTAGAGGGCCTTGGGCCAATTCGTTAAAAAAACCGTCGCATTTTAGCACCGACAATGACGGATGGGAAAACCATGCAGCCGCAGCGGGCAAAAGTAGGGGGTTGCACAGGCGTCCCAGCCGCTTGCCGCCTGATATTTGAAGGGGATCGCAAAACAAAATCCCGGTTTCCGTTTTGCTATGACAAGTGTTGGAGAGCTGCCTCCTCCGGCCGATATCCAAATAACGCTCACCAACAAGGAAGAGACGATGCAGTTCCGTTCTATCCAGAATCGCATTCTGGTGATGGCCGGGATCGCCATGACCGCCGCCCTGGTCATCCTGATCCTGCTCAACCAGTACTCGGGTCAACAGACCCAGAAGCTGACCATCAGCTCCAGCCGCGCCGCCCTGCAGCAGGAGGCATGGCAGAAGGTCAGCGCCAACGCCCGTGCCGAGGCCGCCACCATCACCCAGTTGCTGCAAAAGGGGCTCTCCTATACCCAGCAGATGGCCAGCGCCCTCGCCCTGCAGCAGGAGGGCAAGCTGCCGCTGGATCGCCAGCAGGCCACCGATCTGCTCAAGGCCCAGCTCGCCCTCGAACCCCAGCTCTACGGCGCCTTCGCCGGCTTCGAACCCAACGGCTTCGACGGCCAGGATGCCAGCTTCGCCGGCCAGACGGCGCTGGGCAGTGACAGCAAGGGGCGCTTCGTGCCCTATTTCTATCGCGACAAGGAGAGCATCGGCACCGACCTGCTGCTCTCTATCGAGAAGAGCGATCCGGATGAGTTCGGCAATCCGGCCAACGACTACTACGCCTGCCCGAAACGGGAGGGACGCTCCTGCCTCATCGACCCCTTCAAGGTGGACATCAACGGCCAGCAGGTGCTGGTGAGCACCATCACCACCCCCATCATGGTGGGTGGCCAGTTCAAGGGGATCGCCGCGCTCGATCTGGCGGTGGACTCCATCAGCCGTCAGGCCCAGTCCCTCAACAGCAACATCTATGACGGCAAGGGCGAGACCCTGATCGTCAGCGCCGCCGGCGTCATCACCGGCACCAGCGGTGATGACAGCCTGCTCGGCAGCCGCGCCGACAAGCTGCTCGGCAACGGCTGGCAGCAGTACCTCAAACCCGAGGTTCAGCGCCAGGAGCTCGACGATGCGTTTCGTATCTCGGTGCCCATCGCGGTGCCGGGCATGAGCCGCAACTGGGCCATCATCGTCACCCTGCCCTACAAGGTGGTGCTGGCCGGGGCCGACCAGCTGGAAGCCCAGCTGAGCGACATGAACCGGGCCGCCATGACCCAGCAACTGGTGGGCGCCGTCGTCGTGCTGGTGCTGGCGCTGGCCACCATGCTGGTCATTGCCCGCAGCATCACCGGCCCCATCCGCCAGATGGTCAGCCTGGTGGATGACATCGCCGATGGCGAGGGGGATCTCACCAAGCGGCTCAATACCCAGTCCCGCGATGAATTGGGGGATTTGGCCAAGGGCATCAACCGCTTCATCGACAAGCTGCAGGTGTTGCTGGGGGATGTGCTCAAGACCGCCAGCGAGGTCAACCGTCATGCCGGCGACACCGATCGCATCGCCGGCCAGACCGACACCAACCTGCAGCACCACCAGGCGGAGATGGAGCAGATGCTGACCGCGGTGCAAGAGATGTCCTACGTCAGCCAGGAGGTGGCCACCCACGCCAACAACACCGCCGACTCGGCCAAGCAAGCCCAGGGGGCGGCGGATCAGGGCAAGGTACGCTTCCAGCAGGTGATCCAGTCGATGCACAAGGTGGCCGCCGAGGCCGGCAAGGGGGCCGAGGTGGTCGAGGGGCTGGCCCACGACAGCGAGCAGATCACCAGCATCCTCACCGTCATTCAGGGGATCGCCGATCAGACCAACCTGCTGGCGCTCAACGCCGCCATCGAGGCGGCCCGGGCCGGCGAGCAGGGCCGCGGCTTTGCGGTGGTGGCCGACGAGGTACGCAAGCTAGCGGGCAACACCCAGCAGGCGGTGCAGAATACCCAGGAGCTGATCGAGAAGATCCGCCACAGCTCGGCCAACGCGGTCAACGCCATCAACCAGAGCCAGCAGCTGACCCATCAGGCGGTGGGCGAGGCGGATCTGGCGGAAGAGGCGCTCGGCAGCATCTATCAGGCCATCTCCACCATCAACGACATGACCTACCAGATCGCCTCCGCCGCCGAAGAGCAGAGCTCGGTTTCCGAGACTGTCTCCGGCAACCTGTCAAAAACCAACGCACTGGCCAACGACATCGCACTGGATGCGACCGAAACGGCCAAAGCCAGCCAGGCGTTGCGCCAGGCGGCCGAGCGTTTACAGCAATTACTGGGACAATTTCGTCTCAGCTGATAATTTTCCACCTCAGGACTCTCCCCCTCGGGGGCGAGTCCGTTTACCATAGGCACGAATTTGCCTGATGGCAGGCAATGTAGTGAGAGGTAAATGCCGTGCCCACCCCGGACCGTCGCCCCCGTGGCCACAACAGACGAGCCCAGCAGCGTCGCCAAGACGAATCACAAGGATCCCTGCTCCATCGTATCAATGCCGCCACCCTGCCCCTGCGCCAACGCATCGGCCAGGGCATGAGCGGGCTTGGCCAACACGGCCAGGAAGCCAAAACAGGCAAGTTCAAGCTGGCCAGCCCCCTGCCGCGCAAGCACACCATAGGGCTGCTGATCCTGATCCCGCTCTGGTTGCTGGTGCTGGCCTGGGAGCCGGCTGTCCCCGCGCCCAAAGCCGCGCCGTCCGGTTCGCTGGCGGTCCCCATCGCCGTACCGGCGCAGGCCCTCACCGTCGGCAATGGCGCCGCAGGCAGTGCACCGGCCGCAGCCAAACCGGTCGAAGAGAAGGTGGATGGCACCTGGCTGCAGCACGACGTGCAAGCCGGCGAGACCCTCTACTCCATCTTCCGCAAGTTCGAGCTGCCGGGCGCAGAGCTGAGCCGCCTGATCGCCATCGAAGGGCCTGATCGGCCGCTGACCCGCCTGCAATCGGGCCGGGCCGTGTTCATCCTGATCGATGACACCCGCCGCATCCAGCGGGTCGAGATCCGCTCCTATGGTCAGGCCATCTACCGCTACGACCGACAGGGTGAAGGATTCGCCCTCAAGGAATGAAACAACGGGAGGCCTGGTGCCTCCCGTTTTTTTGACCTGAATCCATGAAATAAGCCGCTGAGTTCACAATATTTTTAGCTTGCTCAAAAAATGAAAAGTGCCAAATTGACAAGGGATCGCGCTCACGTACAATCGTTTGTGCTTTAGACAGGGATTGTTCTACATGCTACTGGGACAAATTGACGTGGTCAGTCATGCTTCAACCCCTGATTTCTAGGCAAATGCTGCCCAACAAGGCTTAGTTTCATTTTGTTATAGATAGGACTTACCACATGTCTGACATTCGCACCGGCCAAGTAAAATGGTTCAATGAGACCAAGGGTTTTGGCTTCATCGAGCAATCCCAGGGACCGGACGTTTTCGTTCACTTCTCCTCCATCCAGAGTGCCGGTTTCAAGACCCTGGCTGAAGGTCAAAAAGTCCAGTTCACTGTGACCCAGGGCAAAAAAGGCCCTCAGGCTGAGAACGTTACCCTGCTCTAAGCCACGCCAGTGAGCCTGTAGGAGGAGCCATCGGCCCTCCTATTTTTTTGCCCGCCGTTTCCCCTTCCCCGCCACGCTCATAAGCCTGCCTACAGCAACCACAGCCCTCCCCAGCACCTGTGTACCACGCAGGCACAGAAGACATGGGCATGATCTGGCTGAACGCCGGATACGACACATCATCTCGGCGCGATGTGATGTGCAATTCAAAGGGATGATGAGGACTTCGAAGAGAGATTGGAGCGGGAAACGAGACTCTAACTCGCGACCCCAGCCTTGGCAAGCGCGGATCATGCTCTACCAACTGAATATGGCAGCGATTGTATTGAGAAACTGGATTCGTGAGCTTGGGGGGGAAAGAGATTGAATTTGAAGAGAGATTGGAGCGGGAAACGAGACTCGAACTCGCGACCCCGACCTTGGCAAGGTCGT
>NZ_JASCAS010000019.1:0-6035 GCF_029967615.1 Aeromonas sp. V90_14
GGGGGCCCCCCGTCTCAATAAGCGTGACTCAGCTCGCGCTCGGACATGAAGCGCAACGGCTGCTGCAGCTTGTGCTGATAGATGAGATCGAACGACAGCACGTTCTGCACATAGTTGCGCGTCTCCTTGTAGGGGATGCTCTCGACCCAGACATCCATCGGCTTGTCCGCACTCTGATCGCGCCAGCGTTTGACCCGGCCGGGACCGGCGTTGTAGGCCGCCGCCGCCAGGATCCGGTTGCCGTCGTACACATCCAGCAGCCGCTTGAGATAGGCGCTGCCAAGGCGGATGTTCATGGCGGGATCAAACAGCTGCTGCTCGTTGCGATAGGGTACCCCCAGCTTGCTGGCCGTCTCCTTGGCGGTGGTCGGCATCAGCTGCATCAGTCCCCTCGCCCCGACCGGCGACTGTGCCAGCGGGTAGAGCGCACTCTCCTGACGGGAGATGGCGTAGAGCAGGCTGGTGTTCATGGTCCGCTCCTGCGCCATCTGGGAGAAGGTGTGCTTGAGCGGCAGCGGGAAGCGCAAATCGAGGGCATCCCAGGCCTCGGCCCGGATGCTGGCCAGAATGGCCAGTTCATGCCAGCCCTGGTTGAGGGCGATGTGGCCGAACTCGAGGCGCTGGGCCACCGGATTGCGATCCATGTTGTGGATCCACTCCGCCCGCGCCGCCGTGATCTCGTTCATGTCGAGCAACTCACGCACCCGCAGCAGGAAGGGCCAGCGGCGGCTGGCGGTGCGCCAGTCCGGCACCTTCTTCGCCACGCTCTGATTCTTCATCCGATAGGGCACGCCGCTGCGCTGCGCCGCCATGAAGCCGTAGAAGCCACGCAGATTGGCGGTCTCCAGATAGAGATCCCGCGCCGGTTTCTGCTGACCCTGCACCTCCAGCGAGCGAGCCAGCCAGTAGCGCCAGCGATCCTCCTTCTGCAGGGCCATGGGCATCCGCTTGACCCAGCCGGAGAGCCCTTTCCAGTCCTGCTCCCAGATGGCGAGCCGGGCCCGCAGCTCCAGCAGATCCGGGTCGGCCTGGCGCACCACGGTAGCATCCAGCCAGCTGCGCTGGGCGGTTGAGCGATCCAGCAGCAGCCGTCTGGCCACAGCCCGTTCCACCGGCTTGAGCTCGGCTGCGCTCAGCGCGAAACGCGAACGCAGATAGCCGAGCTGCCCCAACACCGCTTCCGGCTGCTGGTTGGCATAGCGGGCCAGCCCCAGCAACAGCAACTTTTTGGAGGGCGCGGCGGTAGTGAAATAGGCCGTGTTCATCGCCTTGGCGGGCTGCTCGAACAGGGTAATCATCTGATCCCCGTACGCCTTCATGCCGCTGCCGAGCTGAGCGCCGAGGTGGCGAATGAGGTTCGGGTTCTCAGCCTCGAAGGCCAAGGTCATGCGGGTCCAGATCTTCTCCTGGGTGCGCAAACCGGCCTGTTGCCAGAGCTGGAACAGGGGATCGCAGGCATCTGGGCGGGACTGGCCACTCAGCCAGAGCTTGCCCGCCTCCTGCAGTGCCTGGCTCTGCTGGCCGGTGTAGTAGCGCGCCTGATAGTGCATGCAGAGCAGATCGGTGGAGTTGGGCTTGGCCGGATAGAAGCGCAGGAACTGGGACCACTGCTGGCTCTGGGCCAGATAGGTGAGGTAGCTGCGCTCCAGCCGGTTGGATTGGGGGGTGTCGCCGTGCTCGCGGATGAAGCGGGTCACGTCGTCATACTCTGCCGCCCCCGGCCGAAAGGCCAGCTGGTAGTAATCGAGATAGGGCAGCAGCGGATAATGGGTCAAACGGGCGCGAATTTGCTGAAAACGGGCCTGATCGTCGGCCCGCACCGCGTCATAAGCCTGGCGATAGAGAGATTGTTCCAGGGTCTGCGCCGCAACCTGCGTCAGCAGCCCCGGCACGCACAGCGCCGATAAAATGATTCCCTGCACGGCTTTCACGAGAGACGTCTCCATTGAGAGGCAATGCCACCGCCCGTTGGCGGTGGTGTCATATTCCCTCATTCTACCCGTTAACCCGAGGGGCTACAGCTCGCCGACGAGACTATTTTTACCCCCGGCCAGCGGGCTTTCGCTGCGGGCAAGGCGCTGCACGTAGCGCTCCAGATAGGGCACCGGCAGCGGCTTGGAAGCCAGGTAGCCCTGGTAGAAGTGGCAACCCTGGGCCTGCAGAAACTCCAGCTGCTGACGCGACTCCACCCCTTCCGCCGTCACGTTGAAGCCCATGTGGCGCGCCATGGCGATCACCGCCTCGACGATGGCCATGTTGTCGCCATCGCGCGGGATGTCCTGGATGAAGGAGCGGTCGATCTTGAGCTCGTCCGCCGGCAGCCGCTTGAGGTAGCTCAGGGAGGAGTAACCGGCGCCGAAGTCATCGATGGCAAAGCTGATGCCAAGCGCCTTGAGCTCGCTCATCTTGCTGATGGTGTCTTCCGCGTGCCCCAGCACCACGGATTCGGTGATCTCCAGATTCAGGCTGGCGGGATCCATGCCGGTGGAGGCCAGCACATCGTGGATCCGGTCGACGAAGTCGGTGGCGTGAAACTGCTTGGCACTGACGTTGACCGACAGCTGCGGGATGTGAATGCCGTTCTCCTCCCAGCGCACGTACTGGGCGCAGGCCTCGTACAACACCCAGTTGCCGATGTCGACGATAAGGTCCGTCTCCTCGGCGATGGGGATGAACTCGGCGGGCGACACCAGGGCCCGCCCTGGCGGCTGCCAGCGGATCAGCGCCTCGACGCCGATGATATCGCCCCCCTCCACCATGTGCTGGGGCTGGTAGTAGAGGGTCAGCTCCTGATGGTTAAGGGCGCTGCGCAGCTCGTTGTGGATGAGCAGCCGGCGATCCGCCTGCAACTGCATGGAGGCATCGAAGAAGCGCCGGGTCTTGCGACCGGCCGACTTGGCCTGATACATGGCGGTGTCCGCCTGCTTGAGCAGATCGTCCACCCCCTGCTCCCGGCCGGGGAAGAGGGTGATGCCGACGCTGGCGCCGATGTGCAGCACCTGGCCCGCGTGGTTGTAGGGGGCCGCAATCTCGCTGATGAGCCGCTCGGCGATGAGGTCGGCCTGCATCTCCGCCTGGGGCGGGCTCGCCGAGAGCGAGGGCAGCAGCAACACGAACTCGTCGCCGCCGAGCCGCGCCAGACAATCCCCCTGGCGTACCAGCCGCTTGAGCCGACTGGCGACCTCCTTGAGCAGCCAGTCGCCGGTGGCGTGGCCGAGGGAGTCGTTGATGGTCTTGAAGTGATCCAGATCGATGAACAGCAGGGCGCCGATCAGATAATCGCGACTCGCCTCGCCAAAGGCGTGGGCCAGGGTTTCGTGCAGCTGGCGGCGGTTGGGCAGGCCGGTCAGCTCGTCGTAATAGGCGAGATCCTGGATGCGGCGCTCGGCCTCCTTGCGCTCGGAGATATCCTCGAAGCAGATGACGAAGTGGCTGATCTCCCCCCTGTCATCCTGCACCGGGGTGACGATCTCCCACTGTGGATAGGGGTAGCCATCCGCGTGCAGCCGTTGGGTCTCCCCCTGCCAGCGGCTCAGGGTGCCGAGCTCGTAGCCAAGCCCCCCCAGCCCGCACCAGAGATCGTTGCCCAGATGCAGGCCGATCACCCGCTGGCTGTCAAAGCCGGTGATCTGGCTGAAGGCGTGGTTGACCCGCAAAATCTTGAAATCGGGGTCGGTGATGATGATCCCTTCATGGGTTTCAAACGCCACTGCCGACAGGCGCAACTGGGCATCGCTCTGCAGCCGTTCCAGCTCCGCCACCATGCGCATGGAGAAGGTGGTCAGCACCGAGCCCAGATTGGGGATCGCACTCTGATCGGAGAAAAGCAGCGCCAGGTGGCCCAGGATCTGGCCGTTGCGATCATACAGCGGCAGGCCGTAGTAGCCCTGCCCAGCCTTGAAACCGGCACAGGAGGGCAGCTCGTTCGCCAGCGGAATGACGCAGGCCTCCCCCGCCAGATAGACCTGCTGGCAGGGCATGCCGTCGAGTTCATACTCCTTGAGATCGATCCCGTGGCAGGCCAGTACCTTGAGCCGTCCGCTGCCGGTGCGCTCCGCCAGCCAGACCGCGTCCGCCACCAGGATGTGGGCGAGCTGGTTGACCAGGGTATTGAAGAAATCGAGCCCGGTCCGGGCAGAGAGTGCCTGCGCCAGCTGGGTCAACAAGGGGTCTTGCAGCAGCGGCAGTTGCTGGGAGAGGTCGGCAGGCAGCTGGGTGCTGCGGGTGGTGTCGAGCGGCGCAATCCAGCCGCAGCACATCTGCTGGGCTGGCACGTACTGGCCGCTCCAGAGCACATGGCGCACCTCGCCCCCCTCCTCGCAGAGGTGACCGATGAACTGGGCCGGTTGCTGTGAGTGGTAAAGTCTGGCGAGAAAGTCGGCAAAGCCGGCCTCGTCATCTGCCGCCAATTGCCCGAACCAGGGGTGAGGCCCCTCTCCTTGCCAGAGCTGGTAGGAGGCATGATCGGACAGACTCCACTGGGCGTGTTGCCGATCATAAAACCACATCATCTGAGTGGCCTGCTGTTTCATGTACTACTCCAACACCACAACAACCACGTTCAAGTCCCTGACGACTTGGCAGCGCCCACATTCACAGCGCGCACGTCGGCAAGGGCGGTGCGGGGAGAAAGTGCAAAAGATGCGAGACTAAGCGGTGAAAACCGGACATGAGGTCGACATGCGGCGCTGCCACGAAGGGACAGAAACGATCCAAGTTTCTCCATACTGCCTGCCAGTTTCGTGGAGCTCAAGCGCTTTTTGGTGCAGAACGGGAAAAGATCACAATTTATTCCTCCCCTCGGAAGCAAGGCTACAGTTCGTGACACAGATCACATTTTAATGTTCAGCCATGAGTAATCTGAAGGTGAAGACACAAGCAAGACGACCCGAAGGGGGCCAATATGAAAATCGAAATTACCAGCAAAATCATCGACATCACCCCGGCTATCCGCGAGCGCATTGAATCCCGTTTTGACAAGCTCGAGCGTCTTCAGGTGCCTCTTATCACACCCCATGTGATTGTCTCCAAAGAGCGTCTGATGTTCATCGTTGAAGCCACTGCTGGCATCCCCAACGGCAAGCTGTTTGCCCAGGCAGAACATGAGGACTTGTACGCCGCCATCACCGAACTGGGGCAAAAGCTGGAGCGCCAGATCAACCGCCACACCGAAAAACCCATCGCCCGTCGCGCCGCAGCGGCTGGCAAGGAAGTGCCGCAAGAGGATGAAGCCGACGCATAAACGGCGCCACGGCACAGCCAGCAACGACAAAGGCGGGATCTCCCCGCCTTTTTGCTGCCCGAATGCCGGCGCTTGCCGCCTTCAACAACCACTGAGCCAGTGCAGCCTGGCATCCACCCCCGCCTTGAGCGTATCGAGGATCGGCAGCATCAGCAGGGGATCGTTGCGTCTGGGCTGATCCGCCAGCTTGCCCTGCCAGCGCTCCCGTCCCAGCGGCGACAGGTTGTCATAGACGGCGGGCTCCAGCGCCGGCGGAGTGCCGAGCAACGGCGGTGAGCGCAGCGCCAGCCAGAGCCGCACATCCACCATGGAGCCCCCCTGTTGCAGCCGCTCGTTGAGCAGAGCGGCCTCTTCGTCGTTTGCACTGCCCTGCAGGGGCGTGGCTGGCGGCAGCTCAAAGCGGCTGCGCCAGACCCGGCTCTCAGCCTTTGCTGGCTGCCTCGGGTCGAACCAGGGCTGCTCTTCCACCGCATCGGTCAGCAGGGCCAGATGCAGGCGAAAGTCAGCCCTGTCTCCGTGCTGGAGATCCTGGTTGAGACGTTGCCCCAGCTGGGCCTCGTCCACCAGCCACTGCTCACGAATGGCGCTGGGTAGCATGAGATAACTCTTGGAAACGGTGGTTTCATCCTTTATCGGCCGCAAATCCGATCCTTTAAGCAGGAAAAATCCCGTCAAGGGGTTCACAACCCCGGCAGATCTGTTAGTATGCGCCTCGCACTTGTGGAGGGGTTCCCGAGTGGCCAAAGGGATCAGACTGTAAATCTGACGGCTCTGCCTTCGAAGGTTCGAATCC
>NZ_JASCAS010000021.1:0-1188 GCF_029967615.1 Aeromonas sp. V90_14
GTGAATCCGCGGCTTCGGTGCCTGGTTTGAGCCCCGTTACATCTTCCGCGCAGGCCGACTCGACTAGTGAGCTATTACGCTTTCTTTAAATGATGGCTGCTTCTAAGCCAACATCCTAGCTGTCTGAGCCTTCCCACATCGTTTCCCACTTAACCAGAACTTTGGGACCTTAGCCGGCGGTCTGGGTTGTTTCCCTCTTCACGACGGACGTTAGCACCCGCCGTGTGTCTCCCGGATATTACTTACTGGTATTCGGAGTTTGCATGGGGTTGGTAAGTCGGGATGACCCCCTAGCCCAAACAGTGCTCTACCCCCAGTAGTATTCGTCCGAGGCGCTACCTAAATAGCTTTCGGGGAGAACCAGCTATCTCCGAGTTTGATTGGCCTTTCACCCCCAGCCACAGGTCATCCCCTAACTTTGCAACGTTAGTGGGTTCGGTCCTCCAGTTGATGTTACTCAACCTTCAACCTGCCCATGGCTAGATCACCCGGTTTCGGGTCTACACCTTGCAACTAGACGCCCAGTTAAGACTCGGTTTCCCTACGGCTCCCCTATACGGTTAACCTCGCTACAAAATGTAAGTCGCTGACCCATTATACAAAAGGTACGCAGTCACCCCGAAGGGCTCCCACTGCTTGTACGTACACGGTTTCAGGTTCTATTTCACTCCCCTCACAGGGGTTCTTTTCGCCTTTCCCTCACGGTACTGGTTCACTATCGGTCAGTCAGGAGTATTTAGCCTTGGAGGATGGTCCCCCCATATTCAGACAGGATGTCACGTGTCCCGCCCTACTCGATTTCACATCAAGGTTGTTTTCGTGTACGGGGCTATCACCCTGTATCGCCGGCCTTTCCAGGACCGTTCCACTAACTTCCAAGATGCTTAAGGGCTAATCCCCGTTCGCTCGCCGCTACTGAGGGAATCTCGGTTGATTTCTTTTCCTCGGGGTACTTAGATGTTTCAGTTCTCCCGGTTCGCCTCGCTACGCTATGTATTCACGCAGCGATACCTAGCTTATGCTAAGTGGGTTTCCCCATTCGGAAATCCGTGAGTCGTAATGTCTCTTACCGACTGCTCACGGCTTATCGCAGGTTAGTACGTCCTTCATCGCCTCTGACTGCCAAGGCATCCACCATGTACGCTTAGTCACTTAACCATACAACCCCAAGAAGTGTCGGTGAAACCG
>NZ_JASCAS010000023.1:0-917 GCF_029967615.1 Aeromonas sp. V90_14
CATTCTACTCAACCGCCTTCTCGAGTCAAGCCTTATTTGCAAAGGCTTTTCGAGGCTACCGACCCGGCTGTTTGCGTTGCCGCTTGCCGTGTCGATGGAGGCGCATTATAGGGAGCTGAAACTTTCTGGCAAGCAGATAATTGCAAAAAGATGGCTTTCATCGCTCAACCGCTCACAAAGCCACCAAAAAGCATTTAAAACCAGCAAAATCAGGCCACGGTGGGGGCAGCTACGGCAAAATCATGCAGATTGTCATAGATGGCATCGGCCAGCTCGACACCAGCATCCGTTACCGGCTTGCCCGTTCTGACCATGATCTTGTAACCAACCCCGGCATTGATGGCGGCTTTCAGATCGGAAGGTTTGTCACCCACCATATAAGAGCGGCTCATATCGATGTTCAGCTCTTGCTTGGCAAGCAGCAGCATTCCCGGTTCTGGTTTGCGGCAGTCACAGGGAGCACCATGCTCCGGATGATGGGGGCAGAAGTAGATACCATCCAGGTCCACGTCGCGATCGGCCAATGACCAATCCATCCACTCGGTCAGGTTCATGAAATCATCTTCGCTGAAATAACCGCGGGCGATACCAGACTGGTTGGTGACAACGACCAGCAGATACCCTTTCTTCTTCATCAGCTGCAGGGCTTCGATGACCCCGGGCAAAAAGTGGAAGTCATCTACCTTGCTGACATAACCGGTGTCTTCGTTGATGACACCATCACGATCCAGAAAAATGGCTGGTTTGCTCACAGAAACGACCTCTATCAATGATTTCGCAAAGTATCTCACAGGCCATTTAAAGCCCCAAAAGTAAAAGGGGTGGCCGAAGCCACCCCTTTCATGTGCGTATTTAAAGTATCGATTAAGCGATAACTTTAGCTACAACACCAGCACCTACGGTACGGCCACCTTCAC
>NZ_JASCAS010000024.1:0-610 GCF_029967615.1 Aeromonas sp. V90_14
TTTATATCCAGATGAAGTTAACAATATAACAAAGAACTCTATATCATTTTTAAATCAATATAAAACCGACAAAGACAAATTTATAGTAAGATGTAAAATTGAATGCTCGGCAGCACATCCAAGATCTCCAAAAAGCTATAAAGATGTAGCTGCCTCATTCTCATATGAAGATGGATGTTTAGAATATACGAAAAATCAACCATCCAGTATCTAATTGGATAAGTATAATTAAAAGCCAAGTGAGATAGTTAAAACAGCATATATGAAAGCGCCGGCACTGAGCCGGCGTTTTTACGACTGTTAGACCTTAAGGTTACACTCTCGAGGCGAATGCTAATATCTGCCCAGCATCATCTGCAGGAACTATCGTTACAGAGCGGTCACTGAAAACCTTTATTGCTTCGTTAACCGCTGGAAGAAGCGCCTGGTTCTCGCTGGCATCCGGAAACTCAACAGGTACGATTACTTTTTCTGGAGCTAAGATACCAGCCCCAAACAGCCTCTTGAACCTGTTAGCCCATTGCTCCGCTTCATCAACGATCTTGTTGGGAGTCGGCCTCCCAAATACAAAGCTAAGGGGTCGTATGGCCCTCATGTTCATACCATCTTT
>NZ_JASCAS010000026.1:0-554 GCF_029967615.1 Aeromonas sp. V90_14
CACGTAGACTGCCCGGGTCACGCCGACTACGTTAAAAACATGATCACCGGTGCTGCCCAGATGGACGGCGCGATCCTGGTAGTAGCAGCGACTGACGGCCCGATGCCGCAGACTCGTGAGCACATCCTGCTGGGTCGTCAGGTAGGCGTTCCGTACATCATCGTGTTCATGAACAAGTGTGACATGGTAGATGACGAAGAGCTGCTGGAACTGGTCGAGATGGAAGTTCGCGAACTGCTGTCCGAGTACGACTTCCCGGGTGATGACCTGCCGGTAGTCCGTGGTTCCGCACTGAAAGCGCTGGAAGGCGAAGCTCAGTGGGAAGAGAAGATCCTGGAACTGGCTGGCCACCTGGACACCTACATTCCGGAGCCGGAGCGTGCCATCGACCTGCCGTTCCTGATGCCTATCGAAGACGTATTCTCCATCGCTGGCCGTGGTACCGTAGTAACCGGTCGTGTAGAGCGCGGCATCGTCAAAGTTGGTGAAGAAGTGGAAATCGTTGGTATCAAAGATACCACCAAGACCACCTGTACCGGCGTTGAAATGTTCCG
>NZ_JASCAS010000027.1:0-547 GCF_029967615.1 Aeromonas sp. V90_14
ACCATGTACGCTTAGTCACTTAACCATACAACCCCAAGAAGTGTCGGTGAAACCGACGCAGCTTGTTGCTGTACAACAAGGACCAAATAAAATTTGGTTTTCGCCAAGAAGTTTCCAAAGCACTTGTAACAAATGTTTGAGAACTACTTTTTAAATCAGCTTTCCAGATTGTTAAAGAGCATGTTTGCAACGGTCAGTGACCGAAGAAAACAGAGTTAAGAATTTCGTTCTTAACTCTGCATTCTTGTTAGCAAGAAGAGAAGTGGCGTCCCCTAGGGGATTCGAACCCCTGTTACCGCCGTGAAAGGGCGGTGTCCTAGGCCTCTAGACGAAGGGGACCCGGATTTGTCTTTGCGCTTGCGCGCAGGTAACCGGGTAGCTGCTTTCGCTGCTATTCACATCCCGACACCCAACAAAAGGGCTTCTCTCGTTTGGCGTTAGCCAAACAAGCACTGACACGCCAAGGCGCATCAGGTCTTTGCTCTAACTACTTTGAATCAAGGCAATCTGTGTGAACACTCAACAACTTCGTCATCATTAAGGTAAG
>NZ_JASCAS010000033.1:0-290872 GCF_029967615.1 Aeromonas sp. V90_14
CGCATCGGTGAAGTGGTGACCTCGCTGGTCATCGCCCGTCCGCACAACGACATCAGCAAGATTGTCGCCCACTACAAAATTGCCGAATAACGGGAGAGAACATGATGAAAGAAGCGCTTGGTCTGATTGAGACCAAAGGCCTGGTGGCCTGCATCGAAGCGGCGGATGCCATGTGCAAGGCCGCCAACGTCGAGCTGATCGGCTATGAGAACGTCGGTTCTGGCCTGGTCACCGCCATGGTGAAAGGCGACGTCGGCGCGGTCAATGCGGCGGTGGATTCCGGTGTGGAAGCGGCGAAACGCATTGGCGAAGTGGTTACCTCTCGCGTCATCGCACGCCCGCACAACGACATCGAAAAAATCGCGGCGCAGCACAAGGCATGACCTGAGAGGGCACGCCCCGCCCGCACTTTTTTAGTCTGATGAAGGATAGATTCATGATTGAACTCGATACCGATTTGCTCTCCCGCCAGAACGCGAGAGAACTGGTGCGCAACGCCAAACAGGCGC
This sequence comes from Aeromonas sp. V90_14, assembly GCF_029967615.1. Lineage (NCBI taxonomy): Bacteria > Pseudomonadati > Pseudomonadota > Gammaproteobacteria > Aeromonadales > Aeromonadaceae > Aeromonas > Aeromonas sp. V90_14. The sequence continues at coordinate 510 of NZ_JASCAS010000033.1, forward strand.
AGGTGATTATGGCCACCTTTTCGCAGCAGAAAATCGACGCCATCGTGAAGAACGTGGCCGAAGAAGCCGCGTGCCATGCCGAAACGCTGGCGAAAATGGCCGCAGAAGAGACCGGTTTTGGCAACTGGCAAGACAAGGTGCTGAAAAACCGGTTCGCTTCGCTGCACGTTTACGATGCCATCAAAGAGATGAAGACCGTCGGGATCATTCATGACGATCAGGTGAAAAAAGTGATGGACGTGGGCGTGCCGCTGGGCGTGATCTGCGCGCTGGTGCCCTCCACCAACCCGACCTCCACCATCTTCTACAAAACCCTGATCGCCCTCAAGGCGGGCAATGCCATCATCTTCTCGCCGCACCCGGGCGCACGCCAGTGCAGCTGGAAAGCCATTGAGATCGTCAAACGCGCCGCCGAAGCCGCCGGTGCTCCGGCGGGCATCGTGGACGGCATCACCCAGCTGACCCTGGAGGCGACCTCCGAGCTGATGCACAGCAAGGACGTGTCGCTGATCCTGGCAACCGGTGGCGAGGGCATGGTGCGCGCGGCCTATGCCTCCGGCACCCCGACCATCAGTGGCGGCCCGGGCAACGGCCCGGCCTTTATCGAGCGCAGCGCCGACATTCACCAGGCGGTGAAGGACATCATCACCAGCAAGACCTTCGACAACGGCGTGATCTGTGCCTCCGAACAGTCGATCATCGTCGAACGCTGCATCTACGACGAGGTTCATCGCGAGCTGGCGGCCCAGGGCGCCTACTTCATGAACGAAGACGAAGCCGCCAAGATGGCCGCCCTGCTGCTGCGCCCGAACGGCACCATCAACCCGAAAGTGGTGGGCAAGACGGCGCTCCATCTCAGCCAGCTGGCCGGTTTCAGCATCCCCCCCAGCACCCGCGTGCTGGTGGCCGAACAGACCACCGTCTCCCACAGCAATCCCTACTCCCGTGAAAAGCTCTGCCCGGTGCTCGGCCTCTACGTGGAAGAGGAGTGGCGCGCCGCCTGTCATCGGGTGGTCGAGCTGCTGACCAACGAAGGGCTGGGCCACACCCTGGTGATCCATACCCGCAATCAGGACGTGATCCGCCAGTTCAGCCTCGAAAAACCGGTCAACCGGATCCTGATCAACACCCCCGCCGCCCTCGGCGGCATCGGTGCCACCACCAACCTCACGCCGGCACTGACCCTCGGCTGCGGCGCCGTCGGCGGCGGCTCCAGCTCCGACAACGTCGGCCCGATGAACCTGCTCAACATCCGCAAGGTGGGTTACGGCGTGCGCACCATCGAAGAGCTGCGTGCCCCCATCCAGCCGGTTGCAGTGCAGCCCACCTGCGCCGCCCCGGCCGCGCCCCAGCCCTGCAGCATCCTCGACGATGCCCGCTTCACTGCCCCGGCGCCAGCCTGCCACAGCGCCGACGACCGTTTTGCCGGCGCCAGCGCCGAGGTCGGCGGCGAGATCAGCGAGCAGAACGTGGAGCGGGTCATCCGTCAGGTGCTTGAGCGCCTTGGCAAGTAACCCATTGAGATAAGGCGATAAGAACCATGATTCTCGCAAAGGTAACCGGACATGTCGTCGCCACGCAGAAGTGCGATGAGCTGCGTGGCAGCAATCTGCTGCTCATCACCCAGCTGGACGATCAGCAGCAACCGATGAAGGACCGCTCCTGGGTCGCCGTCGACAGTGTCGGCGCAGGCATGCACGACGTCGTACTGGCCGAGGAGTACCTCGCGCTCAACAGAGACCGCTACAAGGCCATGTCGGTGGTCGCCATTGTCGAGAAGGTGTTTCGGGACGCTTGAGGAGTGAATGACCCAATGAGTGAATTTTTGCTGAAACCCCGGATCCGCTTCGGTCAGGACGCCCTGTCCGCCCTGGCTGAAGTGCCCGCCCGCCAGGCGCTGCTGGTCACCGATCAGATGATGGTGAAAGTTGGCCTGGCCGACCGGGTGACGCAGATCCTGCGCCAGCGCGGCATCCCTTTCCAGTGCTGGGACGATGTAGTGGCCGATCCGGACATCACCACGGTCGTGCGCGGCATGAAGCTCATGGACAGCTGCTATCCGGATCTGGTGATCGCGCTCGGCGGCGGTTCGGTGATTGATGCAGCCAAAGCGGTCATGTTCGCCCTGGCGCAAACCCGCCCGAACCTGGGGCGCGAGCGCCCCTGTTTCGTGGCCATCCCGACCACCAGCGGCACCGGTTCGGAAGTGACCAGCTTCTCGGTGGTCAAGGCCCGCAGCGAGAAGCTGGTGCTGGTCGACCCGTCATTGCTGCCGGATATCGCCATTCTCGATCCGTCGCTGGTGGCATCGGTACCGCCCGCCATCACCGCCGACACCGGGATGGACGTGCTGTGCCACGCGCTGGAGGCCTATGTCTCCCGGGCGGCCAGCGACTTTTCCGACGCATTGGCGGAGAAGGTGGTGCAGCAGGTCTTTCGCTACCTGCCCGCCTGCTGGCGCGACGGCCACGATCTGCTGGCGCGGGAGAAGATGCACAACGCCTCCTGCATGGCGGGCATGGCCTTCACCAACGCCTCGCTCGGCATCACCCACAGCCTGGCCCATGCCCTCGGCGGCGTGTTCCGCGTCCCGCACGGCCGTGCCAACGCGCTCCTGATGGCGCAGGTCGTGGCATGGAACGCCGACCACGACGGGCAGTGTGATACCGAGGCCGCCCACAAATATGCCCGCCTGGCCCACCTGCTGGACCTGCCCGCCCAGACGCCGCGCGAGGGGGTCAACAGCCTGCTGGTGGCCATCCAGGCGCTCAAAGACGAGATGAAGATGCCGGCCGGCATTGGCGATACCGGCCTCCTCGCTGCCGATTTCGACCAGCGGCTGGCGGAGATGGTCAGCCAGGCGCTGCGCGACAACTGCACCCCGACCAACCCGCGCGCACCGGATGCCCGGGCATTGACCGAACTCTATCGCAAGGCATGGTGCGGCACTCTCGCCGCCGGCCACTAAGAACAAGAACTGGAGAACCTACCTCATGGCACACTACAGCTTAACGCCGCGCGTCAACGTGCTGGCTGAACGTTTACTGGCGCACACCAGCACCCTGTGCAGCGAACACGCCACGATTCTGAGCGGGCTGGATGGCGACATCGCGGGCATTCCCGCCGCCGTCAAACCGGCCCGCCGTTTTTACGAGCTGATGCGTCAGCTGCCGCTGACCATCAGTGCCGACGAGTTGATTGTCGGCAACCAGACCCGCACCCCGCACGGCGCCATTTTCCACGACGAAAGTGCCGGGCAGCGACCGTCCACCTTCCAGTTCCTGAATCTGAACAGCACCATCGACTCCCCCGACTACAAGCTGGTGGTGGAGAAGGGCGTGTTGGCCATCAAGCAGCAGCTGGAAGAGAAAACCCGCGCGCTGGGCAGCGCCGTCAGCCGCAGCGGCATGGACGAAGTGAACGGCTGCCGCGCCGCCATCCACGCCTGCGACGCCCTGATGGCGCTGGCACAGAACCTGGCCAACAGCGCCGAAACCCTGGCCGCCGCCGAAACCAACCCGTTCCGCCAGGCCGAGCTGCGCGACAGCGCCGCCATTTTGCACCATGTACCGGCCCACCCGGCACGCAACTTCAAAGAGGCCTGCCAGTCGTTCTACCTGTTCCAGCTGGCGCTTCAACTCGACAACGGCAGCTATGCGGTCAACCCGGAAGGGGCCGACAAGGCGCTGCTGCCCTACTTCCAGCGCGATATCGCCAACGGCGCGCTGACCGAGCAACAGGCGTATGAAATCGTCGAGTGCCTGTGGTTCAAGCTGGCAGAGCTGAGCGAAGTGCGCGCCACCTGCGCCATCGATGGCTACCCCATGTTTGATGCCCTGCTGCACGGCGCCAGCCTGGAGCAGGCGAGCATCAACCCGCTCTCCGAGATGTTCCTCTGCGCCCAGCAAAACCTGAGCGCCCTCAAGCTGCCGGTTCGCCTCTTTCGCGGAGTGCAGCACGTCTCTGTCGCCCCGTTCGCCGCCTGTGCCGATACGCCGGTGATGGAGGGGCTGACGCCGCGCCTGCAGCGCCTGCGCAACCACTATCTGACCGTGCGCCCCAGCGTCTCCATCTACCGGGCACTGGCCTTTACCGAGGTCGTCAAGGCCAACCCTGGCATGCCGACCATCTTGCTGCGGGCCAAAGCGTTCCGCCACGCCTGCGAAACCGCCCCCATCCTTATCCAGAACGACGAGCTGATCGTCGGCCACCCGTGCGGCAAGCCGCGCGCCGGCGCCTTCTCGCCGGACATAGCCTGGCGCTGGGTTCGCGACGAGCTCGATACCATGAGCACCCGTCCGCAAGATCCCTTTGAAATCAGCGAAGCGGACAAGAAAACCATCCGCGAAGAGATAGTGCCGTTCTGGGAAGGCCGCTCGCTGGACGAGATTTGCGAAGCGCAGTACCGGGAAGCCGGCGTCTGGGCCTTCAGCGGCGAGACCTTCGTCAGCGACCTCTCCTACCACCAGATCAACGGGGGTGGCGACACCTGCCCGGGCTACGACGTGCTGCTGTTCACCAAGGGGATGAACGGCATCAAGGCCGACGCCCAGGCCCATCTCGACCAGCTGAGCATGGAGAACCCGGACGACATCGATCGCATCTACTACTACAAGGCAGCGATCGAAACCTGCGAAGGGGTGGTCAACTACGCCCGCCGCATCGCGGCCCATGCCCGTGAACTGGCCGTGAAAGAGCAGGATGCCCAGCGCCGCGCCGAGCTGCTGACCATCGCCGAGGTGAACGAGAACGTGCCGGCCAACCCGCCCAAGACCCTGCAAGAAGCGCTGCAGAGCATCTGGACGGTGGAGTCGCTGTTCGAGATTGAAGAGAACCAGACTGGCCTGTCACTCGGTCGGGTCGACCAGTACTGCTACCCCATGTTCGAAGCGGACATCCGCGAGGGTCGTCTGACCCACGAAAGCGCGCTCGAGCTGATGCAGGCCTTCATCATCAAGTGTGCCGAGCTGATGTGGATGTCGAGCGAGCTGGGGGCGAAATACTTCGCCGGCTATCAGCCCTTCATCAACCTGACCGTGGGCGGCCAGAAGCGCAGCGGCGGCGATGCCTGCAACGACCTGACCTACCTCATCATGGATGCCGTGCGGTTCGTGAAGGTCTACCAGCCGTCGCTGGCCTGCCGCATTCACAACCAGTCACCGCAGAAATACATGGAGAAGATCGTCGACGTCGTGAAAGCGGGGATGGGCTTCCCGGCCTGCCACTTCGACGACTCCCACATCAAGATGATGCTGCGCAAGGGCTTCGACTTTGAAGACGCCCGCGACTACTGCCTGATGGGCTGCGTCGAACCGCAAAAGTCGGGGCGCATCTATCAGTGGACCTCCACCGGTTACACCCAGTGGCCCATCGCCATCGAGTTCGTGCTCAACCGGGGACGGATGGTGCTGTTCGACAGCCATCAGGGGCTGGATACCGGCGACCTGCGCGAGCTGCGCACCTTCGAGCAGTTCGATGCGGCGGTCAAACAGCAGATTGCCCACATCGTTCGCCTGTCGGCCATCGGCACCGTGATCAGCCAGCGCGTGCACCGCGACGTGGCGCCGAAACCGCTGATGTCACTGCTGGTGGAAGGCTGCATGGAGAAGGGCAAGGACGTCGCCGCCGGTGGCGCCGTGGTCAACCACGGTCCGGGCCTCATCTTCTCGGGGCTGGCGACCTATGTCGACTCCATGGCGGCTATCCGCAAGCTGGTGTTCGAGGAGCAGAGATACACACTCGAACAAATTCGCGATGCGCTGCTGGCCAACTTCGAAGGATTCGAAGCGCTGCGCCGCGACTGCCTCAATGCGCCCAAGTACGGCAACGACGACAACTACGTCGACCAGTACGCGCTGGATATCACCGAGTGGACCGAGCGAGAGTGCCGCAAGTACAAGATGCTCTACTCCACCCTGAGCCACGGCACCCTCTCCATCTCCAACAACACGCCCATCGGCGAGCTGACCAACGCCACGCCGAACGGGCGCCTGGCCTGGATGCCGCTCTCCGACGGCATCAGCCCGACCCAGGGGGCGGACAAGCAGGGGCCGACGGCCATCATCAAGTCCGTCAGCAAGATGAACGTGGAGACCATGAACATCGGCATGGTGCATAACTTCAAGTTCCTCAAGGGGCTGCTGGATACCCAGGAGGGACGCCATGGCCTCATCACCCTGCTGCGTACCGCCTCCATCCTCGGCAATGGCCAGATGCAGTTCAGCTATGTCGACAACGAAGTGCTGAAAAAGGCGCAGCAGGAGCCGGAGAAGTACCGCGACCTCATAGTGCGTGTCGCCGGCTACAGCGCCTATTTCGTCGAGCTGTGCAAAGAGGTGCAGGACGAGATCATCAGCCGCACCGTGATTGAGAAGTTCTGATCGATGCGTTGATAACCCGTCTTTCTTAATCGCCAAAATAACCGGAAGTACTCCGCAATGGCAGGTCGCAAATAATGCGACTGCGGCCTGCCACATTCGGAGAGGAGGCAAGCGTGATCGCAAATAATGAATTAACCGGCCGCATATTCAATATCCAGAAATATTCGATATATGACGGCGATGGCATTCGCACGCTGGTTTTTTTCAAGGGCTGCAATCTTAGCTGCCCCTGGTGCGCCAACCCTGAAGGGCTCAGCAGCCAATTTCAGGTGATGTTTTCGCACGACAAATGCATCAACTGCGGTGACTGCGTGAATGTCTGTCCGGCCGGAGTCCATTACCGGGCCGAAGAGAACGGCAGCATGAAACACTTCGTCGATCGCAATAAAGATTGCATCGGCTGCCGCAAATGCGAAGAGGTCTGCACCCAGCACGCGCTGGACATCATGGGCAAGGATGTCACCGTCAGCGAGCTGATGGAGATCATCATGCAGGACTATGACTTTTACATCTCCTCCGGCGGTGGCGTCACCATCGGCGGCGGCGAGATGAGCCTGCAGACCGACTTTGCCGTCGCGCTGTTTAGCGAATGCAAGAAGATGATGATCAATACCGCCATCGAGACCCAGGGCACCACCTCGCTGGCCAATTACCAGCAGCTGGCGCCCGTCACCGATACCTTTTTGTTCGACATCAAGCAAATCAACAGCGAACAGCATAAGGCGATGCTGGGTATCGGCAATGAAGGTATTCGCCGCAATCTGGAATGGCTGGTTGATTACGGCGCCAAGGTGATTGTGCGCATGCCGCTCATCCGTGGATATAACGATTCATGGGATGCCATTACCGGCGCCATCGAATATGTACAGAAATTGGCAAAGCGGGGAAATATCCTGCGGATCGACATGCTGCCGTACCACCAATTGGGCCGCAAGAAATATGAGCGGCTGGATATGCCCTACCCCATTGCGCAGGACCCCTCTTACACACCGGACGAATTGGATCGGCTGGAGGCCTTCTTTGCACAATTTGATTTCGATATTCGCTTGGTCCGCCATTAACAGGAGTCGACGATGAAAAGTTTGGGCGTAATTGAAACACGAGGATTGGTCGCCGCCATTCAGGCGGTGGACGCCGCCTGCAAAGCGGCAGGCGTCAACTGCATCGGCTATCGCAAGGTGGGTTCTGGGCTGGTAAGTGTCTGCTTCGAAGGGGAGATCAGCGCCATCCACACCGCCATCGAGCGTGGCGTCGCGGTGGCCGCCACCATCGACCAGCAGGTCCATTCTCTGGTGATTGCCCGTCCGGAGCCAAGCGCGGTAGCGGCGCTCGGCAACCTCAAGGGCTACCCGCCACGCGCACCGACCAGCACCAAGAAGGAGATGACTACCGCAACAAGCGCTGTGCCGGCCCTGTCACCGGAAAGCGGTGCCGATACCGAACCGGCCAGCCTGCCTGCCGCCGATCAGGCGGAAGACCGACAGGCCGCGGCAAGAAAAGGGAAGAAAGCATGATCGATCCCCAGCTGCATCAAAAGATTGCCGTCCGTCTGAGCCTGGTCAGCCCGGCGATCCCGGTCGGCATCTCGAATCGCCACGTTCACCTGGCACAACAGGATGTGGAGGCCTTGTTCGGCAAGGGCTACACCCTGACACCGCTCAAACCGCTGCGCCAGCCGGGTCAGTTTGCCGCCGAAGAGTGCGTCACCGTGGTCGGCCCCAAGGGCTCGCTGACCCGGGTGCGGGTGCTCGGCCCGACCCGGCCGGTTTCACAGCTGGAGATCTCCCGCGCCGACTGCTTCACCCTCGGCATAAAGGCGCCGGTCCGTGAGTCAGGCCAGCTGGAAAATACGGGCAGCGCCCTGCTCATCGGCCCCGCCGGCCACGTGGAGTTGCGCTCCCAGGTAATCTGCGCCTGGCGCCATATCCACCTCTCGCCACAAGACGCCCGCCAGCTGAACGTGACCCACGGCCAGAAGGTGAGCGTGCGCAGCGACGGCGAGCGCCAGTTGACCTTCGATGAGGTGGTGGTGCGGGTACGCGACGATTTCGCCCTGGAATTTCACATCGATACCGAAGAGGCCAACGCCGCCGGCTTGAAAAACGGCGCGCAGGTCAGGCTGCTCGGCTAACGGAGATCCCCATGACCGACCAACAGATTGAACGCCTGGTCGAACAGATGCTCAGGCGCCTGCAGCCACCGCTGCTGGTGATGGTGACCGCGGCCCAGGGCTATCGGCAGGCCATTCGAAACCGTCTGGCCGGCTGTGGGCAGCCCCTGCAGCTTGCGCTGGCAGTAGACATCGAGGATGGCGCGCTGTGGCAACCGCTGGGGGAGACAGTGCCGGCCAGCGTCTGGCAACGGGCCCTGCCGCCCGCCCCCTATCGCGCGCTGGTGCTGCCCTTTCTCGACTACCCGCTGGCGATGGACCTGCTGAGCGGCTCGCTGCAAAGCCCCGTCGCCCGGCGGCTGCACGACGCCCTGCTGAGCGGCTTGCCGGTGCTGGCGCTGCGCTATCACTGCGATCCCGCCAGCGAGCTGAACCAGCTGCTGGGGGCGCAAGCGGGCACGCCATACGCCGGGCACATGCAGGCGGCGCTCAGCCGTCTGGGCGAGATCGGTGTGGTGCTGTGCACCATGAATGAACTGCTGGAGAGGCTGGCTCCGGCGAACGACACGGCTACTGTGCCGGCGGGCACGGCGCGCCGTTATCTCACGGTCAGCGATGTTGAGAAGGATCCGGCGCTGGCACAGACGGCCGAGGCCCAGCTGACCGATGCCGCCATCGATTTTTTGAAAAGCAGAAGAAAAGAAAAACAACCTTACCTTAAATAACAAACCCGGAGTTTAACTTATGTCTTCAAAAACAAAATGTTGGCTATGGATGCTACTGGTGATCGTGTCCGAAACATCGGCCACCTCCACCCTCAAGATGTTTGGCAGCAGTGAAGGAACCACCAAGATGCTGCTGCTCGGTCTGCTCGTGCTGCTCTATTGCACCTGCTACTACTCCCTCTCCCGCGCGGTAAAAGACATTCCCGTTGGGCTTGCCTACGCCACCTGGTCCGGCACCGGCATCCTGGTGGTCTCCACGCTGGGAATGGCGTTTTACGGCCAGCACCCGGACACCGCAGCCATGATCGGCATGGCCGTCATCGCCAGCGGCATCGTCATCATGAACCTGTTCTCCAAGATGGGCTGCGAAGAGGGCAGCGACGCCTCCGCCGAGCCACTCACTCCCCCCATGAACAACAACATCGCCAACTGACGCAAAAGGAATGACCCATGTTTAATTTCGGATTTTTATGGCTGGCGCTCTCTATCGGCTCTGAAATCACCGGCACCTCGATGATCAAGAAGACCAACGGTTTCAGCAGATTGGGGCCATCCATACTGGTCGTCTGCGCCTACAGCCTGTGCTACTTCGCTCTCACCCGCGCCATGAGCACCATTCCGGTCGGCGTGGCCTATTCGCTCTGGTGCGGCTTCGGTATTGTCGGGGTCACCATCTGCTCGATGCTCCTCTACAAGCAAAAGCCGGATCTGCCCGCCATCCTGGCGATGGCGCTGATCATCTCGGGCGGGGTGATCATGAATGTCTTCTCCAGCATGTAACGCCGTGACAAGACCCTGGCAGTGGCGCTCTGCCCCTGCCACCGGCGCGCCGGCATGCCAGCCCTGACGGGCCCTGCCGGGTAACATGCCGGCAAGCGTGCAAATAGAGAAAGGCCCAAGCTGCCAGGCAGCTTGGGCCTTGAAGATGGCGGAGAGACAGGGATTCGAACCCTGGGTGGCATTGCTGCCACAATTGATTTCGAGTCAATCCCGTTCGGCCACTCCGGCATCTCTCCACGGGGCATCATTGTTACCGGAGCCGCCTTTGGAAATCAACTTGAATCTCTTTAAAGATCAAACGACTGCACATAAAACCAGCAGATGAGCGCATGCCCGGTGGCGAGATGTTCTCCGCCGTCGTGCCTGCTGTCGATGCAGTACCGACGCCGAGACACTCCCCCTGTATGGGTGCCGCCAGCGCTGCTCACCACTCATCCCCTCTCCCATCGCCTTAGAAGCATGCTGTTCATTGCAGGTTATGCTGCCTTGCATTAAAAACGGGCAAGAAACGGTCAACATGATGGATTGCCACGTCGGGACCCGGCTGTAGCCCTGGCCGGCCAAGCTGGCAATCGTCACCCGTTTGACTGACAATTTCCCCCTTTTACCCAAGGCGGTCGCCTCGCGGCCCCCTCATCTCAATCAGACAGGAAGTACATGTTCATAGCACGAACCCTCTCATTGCTGGCGCTGACCGCCAGCCTGCTGACGGCTCCGGTCCTCGCCACCACCTACCCGCTGCCCCCGGCAGGCAGCCGCCTGATCGGCGAACTGGAGGACTACATAGTCCAGCCAGATGAACATCTTGAGCTCATCGGCAAGCACACCCAGATTGGTTTTCTGGCGCTGCTCGAAGCCAATCCTGGGGTCGATCCCTATTTGCCCAAGCCGGGCACCCGGCTGACCCTGCCGACCCAGATGCTGCTGCCGGACGTGCCTCGCGAGGGCATCGTCATCAATCTGCCGGAGCTGCGCCTCTACTACTTCCCGAAAGGCAAAAACGAGGTGATGGTGCTGCCCATCGGGATCGGTGACATAGGGCGGGAGACGCCGGAGATGACCACCACGGTGATCGCCAAGAATCCCAATCCGACCTGGGTGCCCGGCCCCATGGTGCGCAAGTCCTGGCTCGAGCAAAAGGGGATCACCCTGCCGGCGGTGGTGCCGCCCGGTCCCGACAATCCCCTCGGCAAATTCGCCATGCGCCTCGGTTATGGCAAGCAGGACTACCTTATCCACGGCACCAACAAGGATTTTGGCGTCGGTCTGCGGGTCAGCGCCGGCTGCATTCGGCTGCGCCCCGACGATATCGAGGCCCTGTTCAAGATTGTTCCCATCGGCACTCAGGTGCGGGTCATCAACCAGCCGGTCAAAACCGCCATCGAGCCCGATGGCCGTCACTGGCTGGAGGTGCACTCACCTCTATCTCGTACCGAACTGGAGCTGGAGCAGGGCGCCCCGCTGATCCTCTCCCCTGAGGTGGAAGCCTTCATCGCCAAACCGGAAGTCGATGGTGACAAGGCCGCCAGCGTGCTAAACAGCAAGAACGGTATCCCCCGTCCCGTCAGCGGCTGATGGCCAACCATGTTCACGAGGATCTTCATGAGCTACCGCATTTTCTGTCTGCTGGCCCTGCTGCTGAGCCCGGCGGTATCCGCCGACATCCTCTGGATGGACAACGGTGACCGGCTGACCGGCACCATAGAGGAGATAGGTGACCAGCAGGTGCGCATCGCACTCCCTTATAGCGCCCCCGTCACCGTCAAGCGCGAAGCGGTCAAGCGCTGGCGCATCGAGAAGCAGGACAAACCCAAACCGACCGTCAAGACCGGCATTACCCTGCTGGCCCTGACGCCGGATGACCAGAAAGCCTGGTTGTGGAGCGGCAGCAGCGATCTGAACGTCAAGCTCAAGCACAGCGACAAGCAGACCAACAATGTCAACCTGAAGGCCTCCACCGAGGTGGCCAACCTCGACTGGCGCTATACGCTGGATGGGGAGTACATCTACGAGACTGCCAACAACGTCACCAACAGCCATGAGTACCGGCTCAAGCCCATGCTGGACTTCTTCTTCGATCAGCGCTGGTTTCTGCGCTCCGCCGTCGACTTTGAATATCAGATGCTGAGCCCCGAATACATGGATGTAGGTTATGTGGCCGGACCTGGTTACCGGTTCTGGAACGACAAGCGGCGACGGCTTGAGCTGATCAGCCAGGCAGGATTGGAGCGTTCCTACGTCAGGCCGGGTTATTGGGACAACTTCATCATCCCCGATATTTTCAATGACAGGATCATCAGCTATCCCCTGATGGGCCTTGGTTGGGACTACCGGCAACCCATTGCACTTTGGTCGGAGCAACTGGAGCTGTTCAGCAAGGGCACCTACAAGCGCTATCTGGACCAGCCCTCGCCCTACATCACCCGGGCGCAGGCCGTAAAAGGCAGCCTGGGGATGCGCTACTACTTCAACGACCACCTGCGCCTCTCCTGGTCGAGCGAGCTCGATTGGGAAGATGCCAGATTGGACTATCAAGGTGTTCAGACCCCCTTATCAGACAAAGAGTGGCGCCACCTGATAAGCCTGGGGGCCAGCTTCTAGCCCTCGGGGCAAGCCATGGATGTGTGAGTGGCGCCTACATAGAGGCAACATAGGCAAGTGCAACAAACCGCCATAAACAAAACAGGCTCACCGAGGTGAGCCTGTTTTTTTCAATACGGTTCGTGCCAGCGGGTGACACCGTCACCCCGTCAGAAGTAGATCCGGGTGACCGATTCAATGACGCAGCCTGGGCGACGAATGCCTTCGATCTCGACCTTGATCTCCTTGAGCAGCTCCAGCCCGCCCTTGATCGGGGTAACCCGAGCCAGCTTGGTGCGGGCGCGGATGTTGCTGTCCACCTTGATGGGGTACGGGAAACGTACCTGATCCAGGCCGAAGTTCACCACCATGCGGGCGGTCGGAAACTCGGGGGCGGCCTCGTTGATGCTGCCCGTCAACCGCGGCAACAACGCCAGGGTCAGGAAGCCATGGGCAATGGTGGTCTTGAACGGTGACTCGGCCGCTGCGCGCTCCGGATCGGTGTGGATCCACTGGTTGTCGCCAGTCACGGTGGCAAACTCGTTGATCATCTGCTGGCTGACCAGCAACCACTCGCCGACATGAGTCTCTTCGCCGATGCGCTCCTGCAAGGTGGAAAACAAGGCTGCTGCCTCGCCGCTGAGTTCGACGGCAGGGGTATCCAGCGGCACGGGCTGGCCGTTGACGACTTGCGCCGCGCCCTGCTGTTGCTGCGTGGACTGGCTGTCGCTCTGCAAATCCAGCACCCGGCCCAGCAGAGGGTGGAGGTGTGCCTTTTGCTGAAACTCACGCCAGTAGTCGCGGATCGCCGGAGAGAGCCAATCCTTGAGCTCAAAGGGGTGTTGCGCCAGTATTTCGCGCTTGCGCTTCAGAAAATCGACAACTTTCATGTACCGATCCCTATTCGATTCAAAGCCTGTAAAGAGGTCTAACCAGTCCTATTTTATGAAAGTTTCAACTGCAAGTGCAAAAAAATCTCAGCGTACAACTGTACCGAGAATGAAAGTGTTCACTAACATGCAGGCGCCAACCCAGGTACCACAAGGGGAAAAACGATTGTCATGGGTGCCGGGCATCGACCCAAACTGGCCACTGACGCTCCCCAAAAAACAGGGGCATTCCATCGGCATGCCCCTTGTCGTCGTCCCGCTTCAGCCGGTTCAGGCGTTATCGTGCGCCATTGGCAACCACCACTGTTTGCTGGCCGCCTCGTCTTGGAAAGACCAAGCCAGGACCCGGCTGATCTTGTTGCCCTGGGCCATCTCGAGCACCCGCACCTGACGGGCCCCGACCCGGCTCAGCCCCTGCTTGGCCGCCGGCAGGTTCTCTTTTTTTGACACCAGCGAGCTGAACCAGAGGCACTGGCTGGCGAATGCCTTGCTCTGAGTGATCATGCTCGCCAGAAAGGCCGCCTCCCCCCCTTCGCACCAGAGCTCGGCCTTCTGGCCGCCGAAATTGAGCACCGGCTTGGCCGTCGCCGCCTTGCCCAGGTTGCGCAGCTTGCGCTCCGTACCCTTGCTCGCCTCTGCCAGTGAAGCATGAAAGGGAGGATTGCAGAGGGTCAGCGCAAAACGCTCGAGTGGCGCCACAATCCCCTGAAAGATGTCGCCGGCCTTGCCCTGCAGGCGGCATTCGATCTGGCTGCCCAGCCCGTTGCTCTTGGCCAGCAAGGTAGCGGCCTTGACCGACACCGGATCGATGTCGGAGCCGACGAAGCGCCAGCCATATTCGCGGGCCCCCAGCAGTGGATAAATGCAGTTAGCACCGACCCCGATATCCAGCACCCGGACGCCCTTGCCGGTCGGCACCTTGCCGGCACTCTCGGCCAGCAGGTCGGCCATCCGATGCAGATAATCCACCCGCCCCGGAATGGGCGGGCAGAGATAACCGGCCGGTAGATCCCAATGCGCAATGCCATAGTGCAGCGCCAGCAACGCCTTGTTCAGCGCCTTGACGGCGGCCGGATCGGCAAAGTCCAGGGTCTGGGTGCCGTGCTCGTTGACGAACACGAAGGGTTGCAGCTCGGGGGTGCGCTGGCAGAGCGCATCGAAATCATAGGGAGCCTGATGGCGATTGCGTGGATGCAATCCGGATTTGCGGTCGGAATGAGTCTTCATGCTGGGCCTGCCGAGGAAAACGGGCCCACACTATAGTGACTTGGCCCCGGAAAGTCTAAATGACGGCCATAAAAAACCGGGCTGTCGAGCCCGGTTCAAGTGAGGTTGGAAAAACAGTCCGTACTGCGAGCCGTTTGTCCAGCCTGACTCAGATGTCGATCCGGCGTGCCTGCCAGAATTTGCTGCGCCAGTAGGAGCTGTCGAGCTTGGAGCGCGTTACCCCGGCGCGGGTGGAGGCGTGAATGAATTCACCATTGCCCACATAGATGCCGACATGATTGAGACGGCGATTGATCTTGAAGAAGACCAGGTCACCTTCGACCAGATCCTGCTTGGAAACGCGGGTGCCTTCATGGACTTGGGAGCGGGTATCACGGGGAAGTTCGATGCCGACGGCGTTGCGGAACACTTCACGGGCGAAGGCGGAACAATCGATGCCACGCTGGCTGCTGCCGCCCATGCGGTAAGGAACACCGCGCCACTCTTTGTATACTGTCAGGATTTCGTTTACATCTGGGGTTTGCGAAGCTTCCGGTTCAATAACGGGTTCCATCATGGAAACTTCGATCTTGCTCGCGACCTCGGGCTGGGGTGCCGAGGCACAACCCACCATTCCGAGCGCGACCAGCAGTAGCATCAGGTGGCGCAATCCTTTATCCCCGCAAAATAGTAAAACTTGTTAAAATACGGCCCGAACGGGCAATTTATAAGGCAACAGCACCCGACTATATCCAAGAATTCTATCGAGGCAAGCGAAAATCCCTATCGACCTCACATTTCTGCAAGGAAATGCATTATTTTTCCTGATTAATGTGATCGTGGCCAAACAATATACAATCTCGAAAGGGGCCACCCAGGCCGGATCAAACTGACTTTTATCGCTGTTTCAGCATGCTTTTTAAGTGAAAAATTATGATCTCTGTGGATCTCTATTTGTTAAAACCGGCCAACACGGACGCCGACCAGCTGAGCCTGCTGCAAACCCTGCTCTCCCCCGAAGAACGGCAGACATGGCAGTCCATCGGTCAGCCGGCACGCCGCCAGGAGTACCTGCTCAGCCGTGGCTTGCTGCGACGGCTGCTGGCCGAGCGCCTGCAGTGCCGCCCCGATGCGCTGCAGTTTTGCAGCAACCCGCACGGCAAGCCGGTACTGAGCGACGGGCGCTGGCAGTTCAACCTCAGCCACAGCGGTGACTGGCTGGCGATCGCCCTCTGTGCCGCCGGCCCGCTCGGAGTGGACATAGAAATGGGCCAGCGGCGCCGCCAGATTCTGCCACTGGCCCGCCGTTTTTATGCGCAGAGTGAATATGAGTGGCTGCTCGCCCTGCCCGAGGCGGAGCAAGAGCCGGCTTTCTATCGGTTCTGGTCGCGCAAGGAGGCGGTATTGAAGGCCCAAGGCGCTGGCATCGCCGCCGGCCTCGACAAGGTGCGCTTCGTGCCAGAGGAAGCGTGGCAGCTCGACAACCAACTCGATGAACAGGATTACCAAGTACAGGATTGGCCCATCGGCCGGGGCTGGCTCAGCCTGGCGGCACCGACCCTCGCCGTCAACGGCTGGCTGCTCGACGGCAGCTTGAATTCTGTGCCCATCAACCCCATGTTAACTCACACCATTTTCCAAGAGTCAGCCTCATGATCGTCGACATCAATCCCCAGAATTTCCAAAGCGCCCTGATCGATGCTTCCATGAAAAAGCCGATCGTCATCTATTTCCACGCCCCCCAGATGCCGGAGTGTCAGGCCATGACCCCGCAGGTGGAAGCGCTAGTCGGCCCGGCCAATCCTCAGGTGACCCTGGCCAGGGTGGACATGAACGATCCGCAGCTGCAGCCGCTGGCAGGCCAGCTCGGCCTGCGCGCCCTGCCGGCGCTGGTGCTGTTCCATCAGGGCCGCCCTGACGAGCAGGCCATTCTGGAAGGCCCGCAGGACGAAGCCACCCTGCGCCACTACTTTGCCGCCTTCGCCCCCAAGGAGGAGGAGCTGCTGTTCGAACAGGGACAGCAGGCGCTGGCAAATGGTCAGGCGGACCTTGCCTATGCCCATCTCGGCAAGGCCCATCAGCTGGCACCGGAGCGCCACGACATCAGCCTGTGGCTCATTCAGGCGGCGCTCGATCTCAATCTGCTGGATGAAGCGCAGGATCGGCTGGGCAAGACCCCGATGATCGCCCAGGACGATCACTACCAGACCCTGACATCCCGACTGGCACTGGCCCAACAGGCCGCCGACAGCCCGGAACTGCGGGCGCTGGAAGCCCGTCACCAGCAGGAGCCGGACAACTTTGCCCTGGCCCAGGAGCTGGCGGTGCAATACAGCCAGGCAGGCCGGCAGGAAGAGGCGCTCACGCTGCTGTTTACCATCCTCAAGCGGGATCTCGCCTTCGGTGATGCCAAGAAGACCTATCTCGACATCCTGACCACCATGGGCAACAACCCGGCGGCGCAGAGCTACCGTCGCAAGCTCTACAGCCTGCTCTACTGATCGATGCGGGAATGAAAAACGGGGTGATGCCGAGTGATCGGCATTGCCTTGTCAGGCAGGTATCAGCGGGGAAAACGCGGGAATTTGACGAATTTCAGGCAAAAAAAAAATGGCGCATAACTGCGCCATTTTTTTCGCATGGATTACTTCTTGTAGGAAGTAGCCATGTTGTCGATGCGCTGGTTAGCACGCATAGCTTCTTGCTTGGCTTCTGCAACATCAGCAGCGATCTTGGATTGATCAGCACGAACAGCGCTAACATCTTGAGCCAGTTGGTCAACTTTGTTAGACAGATTCTGAACGGAAGTTTCCAGTTCGCTGGTGTTTGCACAACCGCCCAGCAGAGCGGACAGACCAACAACACCTACCAACAACATTTTTTTCATTTTAAAAGCTCCCTTTAACTCGCCAGACGTTTAGCAAGCGGCGTGATTATGGCACAAAAAAATCATAGTTTGGATAGGCCCCATCACAGATAAATGCATTAAAACCCTCATTTTTTTTTAAACGTACACTTTTTGTGCAAAGTTAAGCCAAAAATGAGGGTCTCTGGATGAGGTTCGCACAAAGCGTAACCAAATTTTGGGCTTATTACAATTTCGTATGAGGCTCAGGCTGAACGTTCTGACAGCAATTGACGATATTGCACCAGATCCTCGATGGTCAGCACCGGCATCTGATGCTGACGACCGAATGCCACCAGATCCGGCAGCCGTGCCATGGAGCCATCTTCCTTGGTCAGTTCGCACAACACACCGAACGGTTTGAGTCCTGCCAGCTGCATCAGATCCACAGTGGCTTCGGTGTGGCCGCGACGGGTCAACACCCCGCCGGTGCGGGCCCGCAGCGGGAAAACGTGACCCGGGCGGTGCAGGTCGGACGGTCTGGCACCGTCGGCGATGGCGGCCCGGATGGTGGTGATGCGATCGGCTGCCGACACGCCGGTGGTCACCCCTTGCGCCGCTTCGATGGTCACGGTGAAGGCGGTCTGATAATGGCTGGAGTTGGCCTCCACCATCATCGGCAGTTCGAGCTGGCGTACCCGCTCGTCGTTCAGGCAGAGGCAGACGATGCCGGAACACTCGCGGATCATCATCGCCATCTGTTCGTTGGTCATGGATTCGGCGGCGAAGATGAGATCCCCTTCGTTCTCCCGATCTTCATCGTCGGCCACCAGCACGCCGCGGCCGGCACGCAGAGCTGCCAGCGCCGCTTCGACACGGGCAATGGGATCACCAAATTCACTGAGAAGAGACTGATTCATGGTAAGACTCCTAAACAAGACAAGGACCAGAATCAGGGCATGGAAAGGCAGACAGAGATAGGTATGCAGCGGCCGGCCCATGGGGCTTGCCTGCAATATCTGTCTTATCCTCTTTCATCCGGACTATGACCGTCGGCTCCGGCATCTCACCGGATCTGCTGACCCCGTCCCGGTGCAATACCGGGTCGGGCGCTCGCGGGCTCCCCGAGTCACATCGGGATACCGCCGGTGGGGAATTTCACCCCGCCCTGAGAATAAGCGCAGACAGCGTAAAGAAAAAAAACGCCGGATACCAGCCCAAAACCCATCAAAGATGAATAGCGCACCGCTTGTGGCCGCATTGCATCAGGGCGCACGGCGCACTGTCCTTTCTGATTTTGTTTGTGGCATAGTGCCTGAAAAAACGCGCTGCCTGCGCAGACTCAGGCGCCAACAACACAAACGGAATCATGACAGAGATGGAAAAGAAAATACTGCTGACGGACTGCCCGGACGCCAAGGGCCTCATCGCCAAGATCACCAACATCTGCTACAAGCACCAGCTCAACATCAACAAGAACGACGAGTTCGTGGATCACGAAAACGGCCGCTTCTTCATGCGCACCGAGCTGGAGGGACGCTTCAACGACGAGACCCTGCTGGCCGACCTCGATGATGCCCTGCCCGCCGGTGCCCAGCGCCGCCTGGTCAAGGCCGGCAAGAAGCGCATCGTCATCCTGGTGACCAAGGAGACCCACTGCCTCGGCGACATCCTGATGAAGAACTACGCCGGTGCGCTGGACATGGACATAGTCGCGGTGATCGGCAACTACGACACCCTCGCCGAGTTGACCGGCAAGTTCGACATTCCGTTCCACACCGTCAGCCACGAGGATCTGAGCCGCACCGAGCACGAAGAGCAGGTGCGCGCCATCATCGATGGCTACCAGCCCGACTACGTGGTGCTGGCCAAGTACATGCGAGTGCTGACCCCGAGTTTCGTCGAGGCCTATCCGCGCAAGATCATCAACATCCACCACTCCTTCCTGCCCGCCTTCATCGGTGCCCGCCCCTATCGTCAGGCCTTCGATCGCGGGGTCAAGCTGATCGGCGCCACCGCCCACTTCGTCACCGACGATCTGGATGAGGGCCCCATCGTCGAGCAGGACGTGATCCACGTTGATCACACCTTCAGCGCCGACGACATGGCCAAGGCCGGCCGCGATGTGGAGAAATCGGTGCTGAGCCGGGCACTGGAGCTGGTGCTGAACGAGCGGGTGTTCGTCTACGGCAACAAGACGGTGGTATTCAAGTAATCCCGGCCACTGAAAACAACAAAGGCTCCCGCGGGAGCCTTTGTTTTATGTGCACGAAAGCAACGTCAATCAGAGCGGCAGACCGTTGACGGTCATGGCACCCTTGTCGAGCTTGAGCTCGGCCGTCAGCTGCTCCTTGTCCGCCTTGAGGTAACCCATGGCCGCGAACTGATCCAGCATGGGCGCCAGCTGCGGCACCGCCTTGCCCAGCTTGCCGCTCAGGTTGGCGTGCAGCAGGCCGGAGAGAGCGTGCATCCCCTCTTCGCTGTTGAACAGCTGCTCGAGCGAGGTGGCCGCCAGCTTGATGTCACCCTTCATGGCCACCGGCTCGCCATTGAGGTGGGAGCTCAAGTCCACCAGCTCCAGCGTGGCGCCACGCTTGAGCATCTTGTCCAGCGCCTGCTGGATCGCCTCCTCTTCCACGCCCTGGCCACTGGAGGCCTGCAGCGCCTGATAGCCTTCCAGATCCAGCCCCTTCAGATTGAGGGCCAGCTTGCTCTGGGTCAGCGCTAGGTTGTCGGTCTCGTTCTCCAGATTGAGGGTGTCCACCTTCATCTGGTAGCTGCTGGAGAGGGTCTGGGCATCATCCCCCGCCAGCTGGGTTTCGGTGGTCAGCCCCTGCAGGGAGACCTTGACGCTGTCCGGCAGCTGTACCGACAGCGCGGAGAGGGTCATGTCGCTGCGCGGAGAGAGCCAGATGCCGCTGATCTCGGCCATGTCGGCACTGCCCTTGAGCTCGGCCAGCACCATGTCCATCTTGTTCTGCTCTTCGTGCACCGTCATGCCCTGCCAGTGGAAGGTGACGTGACCATTGCCTTCCAGATCACCGTGATAGTCGCCCTTCATCGGCAGGAAGTTGAACTCGTCGAGCCCCTGCTTGATCTTGAACTCGTTGGCCCAGAAGCGGCTGCTGTTGCTGGCGGTCCACAGGCTGCTGACCGACTCGATGCCGAACTGCCACTGCTCCATCTTGAAGGCGTTGAACACCGGCGCCAGCGAACCCTGCTTGGTGTCGAGCAACATGTGGCTCTTGATGTAGAGCGGCAGGATGCGGCTTGTGACGATGAACTGTGCCTCGACCGGCTCGCTCCCCTCCAGCTGACCATCCAGGCTGGCCAGGGTCTGCGGGGTGACCACCACCTTCAGCACGCCGTCGCGGGCAAACAGGTTGCTCGAGCTCGGCTGCCAGCTCAGTTCGACGCCGCTCTCCTGCTTCACCTTGGCGATCTGCTCGGCCATGATGCGATCGAACGTGTTGCCCGTGTACCAGCAGGCACCCAGCCCACCCACCACCAAGGCCGCCGTGACGGCCAGCGCTACTCGCTTCTTCATCTTCTTCTGTTTCTCCAGGGAGTGATTGCCGCACTCTACGGGGCCAGCTTGGGGCTAGGCAAGCGCAATTCGGCGCCTGCCACAATTAAGTGATGTCACAACAAGGGGCTGAACAGGTAGAACATGTTCTCCATCACCTTCTTGTACCAGGGACGTGCCCGCCACTTGGCCAGCGACATGGGGGTCGCCTCTATCATGTAGCCCTGCACCAGCTGGGTCATCTCGGCGACGAACACCGGGTTGTCGATGAGCAGGGTCACCTCGAAGTTGAGCCAGAGGCTGCGCCGGTCCAGGTTGACCGTGCCCACCAGGGCGAAGTCGTCATCCACCAGCACGCTCTTGGTGTGCAGCAGTCCGGCGTCGTAGCGATAGACTTCCACCCCCGCCTCCAGCAGCTCCTCCATGAAGGCGTTGCAGGCGTAATTGGCCATCAGGGAGTCGTTGCGCGCCGGCAGTACCAGTTGCACCTGCACGCCGCGGGCCGCCGCCGAGGAGAGCGCCGCCGCCAGCGGATCGTCCGGCACGAAGTAGGGCGTGGTCAGCACCAGATGGTGGCGGGCCTGGTAGATGGCCAGCAGCAGGCTCTGCTGGATGCAGTCGCCACCGACGAAGGGGCCGGATGGAATGAGCTGAGCCCGGTAGTTGCTCTGTGGCCAGGCCTCCGGCTCGTGCTGCAGGCTGTCGAGCAGCCGCTCGCCGGTTTCCATCTCCCAGTCCCAGACGAAGATGGACCACATCAGCGGCACCATGGGCCCCTGTACCCGGATCATGATGTCGACCCACTGGCCAACTCCGGCGTTCTGCTTGAAGAAGCGGGGATCCACCATGTTCATGGAGCCGGTGTAACCGACCCGGTCGTCGATCACCACCAGCTTGCGGTGCATGCGCAGGTCCTGACGCTGGAACGGGATGCGCCAGGCCCCGACCGGCAGCACCTCTACCAGCTTGACCCCGGCCTTGCGCAGCTTTTTCGGCCAGGGCGAGCGGAAGAAGGTCTTGCTGCCCATGGAATCGAGCAGCAAGCGACAATCCACGCCGCGCGCCGCCACTTCCATCAAGGCTTCGCACACCTCGTCGGTGTCGCCGCCCGGGTGCCAGATGTAGAACTCCAGGTAGCAGGACTGGGAGGATTGGCGGATGTCGCGCACTATCTCGCGCAGGATGGCTTCCGGCTTGCTCAGCAGCGTCATCCGGTTGCCGGAGAGCATGGGCATGGCCAGCCGGCCCTGGATCAGATCGTGCAGCGGCTGGGCCTTCTCCCCCACCTCGCAGCAGTGCTGGGGGAAGAGCCGGGCCAGCTGGCGGATCCAGATGGCGTAAGGGCGGTACATGGCCTGCGCCCGCTCGGCGCGGCGCCGGCCGAGGCGGATCTCGCCGAACAGCACGTAGAAGCCGACCCCGGCAAACGGGATGGCATAGATGAGGGCGAGCCAGGCCAGCGAGACCCCGATGGGGCGCCGCTTCATCACCACCCGAAAGGAGACCCCCGCCACGATCACGGTGTGAAACAGCAGCAGCAACCAGCCGAGGAACTGGGAAAACAGCAGTTGGATGTCGTGCTCCAGACCGTTGATCACGAGAACTCCTTTTACAGACGAGTGAAATGCGGTGGGCAGATCCCGCGAAGCCAGGATGGTATGCTGTAAAACACACCCATTCTATCAGGTCGTTAGCATGATCCTGCAATCTATGCTGCTCAGTCTGGCCATGCTAGGTCAAGGCTCATATGACATCAATGAGCAACAGATAAACCAGTACCTGCAATCCCAGGTGCAAGTGAACAAACAGCTGGAGCTGCCCGGCATCATCAAGGCTCATGTGCAGCTCGAGCAGAGCGATGTCCAGATCGGGCGCCAGAGCCCGGACACCGCTCGGGTCTATGGCAAGGGCAAGCTCAAGATCGCCCTGCCGGATCAGACCGAGTACGACGCGCGGCTGAACATGACCTATGAGGCGAGACCGCGCTACGACAAGGCGCAGAGCGCGCTGTTCCTCGACAACATGAAATTGATTGAATACAAGCTGGAGCCGGAGGCGGCGCAGCAGAAGTTCGGCTTCATGCTCGGCATGCTGCTGCAGAGCATGGAGAAGCGGCTGGAGACCCAGCCGGTCTATCGGCTCAACGACAAGGATCCGAACCAGGCCTGGCTGAAGGAGAATCTGTTGGGGCTGGAGCTGTCACCGGGCAAGATCCATCTGTTGACCAAGCCCCAGTGAGTCGTCAGTTGTAGACCGGGGCCTTGGCCTGGCGCACCAGCAGCTCGATCTGGTAACCCTGTTCGCGCTGCTGGTCATACAGCGAGAAGAGCGGCCCCTCCAGTTCATGCAGGGGCAGGTCGGCGAAGCCGGCCTTGAGGTAGAACGGCTTTTCAAACGGCAAGGCCTGACACACCACAGGTTTGTCCTGCAGATCGTTGCAGGCGTGCTGCAACAGGCGCGAGCCCAGTCCCAGCGACTGGTAGTGGGGCAGCAGACGAAAACCGCACAGGTGGTAGTAATCCTGTTCGTCGCGCAGGCGCACGGCCCCCACCAGCCAGTGGGCGTCGCGTACCACGAAGATCCGCTCGGCCAGATCCGGCACATAGTGGGAGAAAGTGGTTTCGTAGTAATCCCTGATCAGGGAAAGGTCTGCATCACAGTACTCTTCGAACGTGAGTTCCATCGCCCGCTTGCCTATCACACCCGTTCCATCCATGGCCATTCGGCCCGGTCCTCATACATTGATGTCGGTCGCAGAGATCCGACCAGATTGACGATATCACGGCTTTTAATAACAAAAAAGCCAATAACCACACCGAGTTGCATAATTTTTAACATGCCGTCAGCCGGTCTGGCCAGTGGCGATCCTATCACGGCAAGCCAGTGGCAGACACTGTTTGCGCCTCTTCCCCGCCCTTTACGGCAGCACGCCATTTCATGGCCCGCAACTCACTGATTTGGCTCTACAAACCCTTTTCGTAAACATTTGTTAACAAACAAGTACCGCTATCCCTCTGCATAAAAAGCCCCATTCGAATAGCAACTTTGGCATTTGCCCCTATGGTGAAGCCTTGGCATAGCCTTGCGCTGTTGTTGCCCGCGTGGGTCCATCCCCACACCGACACCTCACCACTTTGCCAAGGAGTTATCATGTCCAGACCGATCCCCTCCCTGCTGATGCTGGCCCTGCTTCCCGCCGCCGGCTGGGCCGGCGACATCCATGCCCCGCTTGCCCCTTATCACTTCACGGCGCAGCAGCTTGCCGCCAGTCAGCCCCCGGCCCTCCCCCTGGATGAGGCCCACTTCGTGTTCGGCGAGGCGGCCATGGCCTTCGATCTGCACGACTTTTTGCTGCAACAGGCGCCCCACCTGTTGCCCAAGGAGGAGGTGATCCTGCACTGGAGCGGCATCACCAGCCTCAACCCCCAGCTGCTGCTGGCCCTGATGGAGGCGAGCAGCCAGCTCATCTCGGCCCCCTCCGAGCAGGCCATGGCGGCGCCGTTCGCCAAGCTGGTCAAGGCCAAAGGCTTTGACAACCAGCTGGAGCTGATGGCGCGCCAGCTCTCCGAGCGCTTCTATCAGGCCCGTGCCCAGCAACGGCTTATGCAGCGCAGCGCCCCCGCCCTGGCGCCGCAGGCCGCACACCAGGCCGCCATTGCCAGTCTGCTGAGCACGTCAATGCAGCGCCAGCTCGGTGAGCAGTGGCGGACCCTGTTCGGCCAGGATACCATGACCTCCCCCAGGGGCGGCGCAACCGCCCTCGCCGCACCGCTGGCCGGCGGCCAGTTCCAGCTGCCCTGGCGCCAAGGCTACAGCTGGAAGGCCAATGGCGCCCACTCCCATACCGGCTCCGGCTACCCCTACTCCTCCATCGATGTCTCCTACGACTGGCCGGGCTGGGGCGGCGCCACCTACACCGTCACCGCCGCCAACAGCGGCACCGTCACCATCTTCTCCCGCTGCCAGGTGCGCGTCACCGCCCCCAACGGCTGGGCCACCAACTACTACCACATGAGCGGGATCTCGGTGCGCAGCGGCGACTACGTGGCCGCCGACACCCCCATCGGCACCTATGCCAGCAACCGCAACGAGGCACTGTGCGAGGGCGGCTCCTCCACCGGCCCGCACCTGCACTTCTCCCTGCTCTACAACGGGGTGTTCCAGTCTCTGCAGGGGCAGCGCCTGAGCAGCTATGCCGTCAACGTCGGCGCCAGCAACTACGACGACAACTGCAACCGCTTCTGGCTCTACAACCAGCGCAATGGCCAGCGCTACTGCGCCTGGCAGCCGCTCTACAACAACGGGATTGACTGAGCTGAAAACAGCCCGGTGAAGTGATTGAAAAGTCAGTAATAACGCGGCCTACACGGTTTTTTGCAAGCCGTCACAGATCCGCACAGTCCGCTTTGAAAGTGCTCACAAAATCGCCGCCCGGCGATTGCTGGCAAGACAGGCCGGTGTGAGGCTCTGGGTGCCCATCTGGGCACCCAAAACAAGGACTGACAATAATGAAACACACAGCGGGAATCTGGGCGATCGCAGGCATGCTGATCGCTCCTTTGGCACATGCCGACGTCATACTGCACGCCTTCAACTGGAAATACAGTGAAGTCACCGCCAAGGCCGATCTCATCAAGGCCGCCGGCTACAAACAGGTGCTCATTTCGCCGCCCCTCAAGTCATCGGGCAACGAGTGGTGGGCACGCTACCAACCCCAGGATCTGCGCCTCATCGACACCCCCCTTGGCAACAAGCAGGATCTCGAACAGCTGATCGCCGCCATGCAGGCGCGGGGCATCGCCGTCTATGCGGACGTGGTGCTCAACCACATGGCCAACGAGAGCTGGAAGCGCAGCGATCTCAACTACCCCGGCAGCGAGCTGCTGCAAAGCTATGCCGCCAACCCCGGCTACTTCGAGCGGCAGAAGCTGTTTGGCGATCTGGGCCAGAACTTGCTCGCCGGCCAGGACTTCCACCCGGAAGGGTGCATCAGCGACTGGAACGATCCGGGCAACGTGCAGTACTGGCGGCTGTGCGGCGGCGCGGGCGACAAGGGGCTGCCGGATCTTGACCCCAACAACTGGGTGGTGAGCCAGCAGCAAGCCTACCTCAAGGCGCTCAAGGGGATGGGGATCAAGGGCTTTCGGGTCGATGCGGTCAAACACATGAGCGATTACCAGATCAACGCCGTGTTCACCCCCGAGATAAAGCAGGGGATGCACGTGTTCGGCGAGGTGATCACCACCGGCGGCGCCGGCAGCAACGATTACGAGCGCTTCCTCAAGCCCTATCTCGACAGCAGCGGTCAGGGTGCCTATGACTTCCCGCTGTTTGCCTCCCTGCGCGGGGCGCTCGGCTATGGCGGCAGCATGAACCAGCTGGCGGATCCGGGAGCCTACGGTCAGGCGCTGCCGGGCAGCCGGGCGGTCACCTTCGCCATCACCCACGACATCCCCACCAACGACGGCTTTCGCTACCAGATCCTGAACCCGACCGACGAGAAGCTGGCCTATGCCTACCTGCTCGGCCGTGACGGCGGCTCGCCGCTGGTCTATTCGGACCACGGCGAGACCCAGGCCAAGGACGGGCTGCGCTGGCAGGACTACTACCTGCGCAGCGACCTCAAGGGGATGATCCGCTTCCACAACGCGGTGCAGGGCCAACCCATGCAGCTGGTCGGCAGCGGCGACTGCTTCGTGCTGTTCAAGCGCGGCAAGCAGGGGCTGGTCGGCATCAACAAGTGCGACTACGAGCAGGAGTACTGGCTCGATACCGCCAAGTTCGAGATGAACTGGTATCGCAACTACCGGGACGTGCTCGACCAAAACGCCGTGGTCAACGTGCAGAGCCAGTGGGTGCGGGTCGCCATTCCCGCCCGCAGTGCCCGCCTCTGGCTGCAGGAGTAAACCGGCCACTGCCGCGCGAGGCCGCCACAGGGCGGCCTCTTTATTTGGTCTGTCACCGCTATTTTCTCGGCCGAGTGCACGGGTCGGTCAGGGCGGGCTTGTTCTGCCCGCGCTGTGATGCTTTACTCAACAAGGCTAACGAGGCTGAAGGAGCAAGCCGTTGAAAGCATGGATGTTGATGGGATTGATCCCGCTGTTTTCCTCCCCCGGCTGGAGCCAGACACCCGCCCCGGCCGAGGTGGTGATCCTCACCGCCGAGCCGCCGGCACCGTCCCCCGCGGCGCCCCCCGTCACCATGCACACCCCGGGCGTGCTGCCGCCCCCCGAGCCGGCCAGCCCCCCGCTGCCGCCCGGCACCCGCCAGATCCAGGTCTACAAGTCGGTGCAGAAAAACGGCGTGGTGCGCTACTCCGACATGATGCCGGAGCAGGGTCACTACGAGCTGCTGCTGTTCAACGACTGCTACGCCTGCGACCCCGACTCCAAGGTCAACTGGCACACCACGGGGCTGTTTCTCTATGACTACGCCAGCACCATCCAGGCGGCGGCGAAAGCCTATCAGGTGGAGCCGGCCCTCATTCGGGCGCTGATCCACGCCGAGTCCGCCTTCAACCCGCTGGCAGTGTCTCGCAAGGGGGCCATGGGGCTGACCCAGTTGATGCCGGCCACGGCGCGGGAGCTGGGGGTGGGCAACGCCCTGCTGGCGGAGCAGAACATCTTTGGCGGAGTGAAATACCTGGCGGGGCTGCTCAAGCAGTATGGCGGCAACGTGGCACTGGCCACTGCCGCCTACAACGCCGGTGCCGGCGCGGTGCAAAAACATGGGGGCATCCCCCCTTATGCCGAAACTCGCGCCTACGTAGAGCGGGTGCAACTGCTGCGCCAGCGCTACAAAGACATGCTGAGCGCCAAGGGGTTGTAGCCCCTCCCCTCTTGCCGACGACCAAGTTACCCTGCGGGCCCTTGCGGCCCGTTTTCGTGCCCGCCAGAAACGAAAAAACACGCCCGGGGGCGTGTCGATACCACACTTTGTTGCCCTGACGGATCAGGCTTTGGTCGCGATCGCGCGATAGGCCAATGCACCCAGAATGGCACCGACGATGGGCGCAACCCAGAACAGCCACAGCTGGCCCAGTGCCCAGTCCCCTACGAAGAAGGCCACGCCCGTGCTGCGCGCCGGGTTGAGCGAGGTGTTAGTCACCGGAATGCTGATGAGATGAATGAGGGTCAGGCACAGGCCGATGGCGATGGGAGCAAAACCGGCCGGGGCCCGGCTGTCGGTGGCGCCCATGATTACGAACAGGAAGAAACCGGTCATCACCACTTCACACACCAGCGCCGCCAGCATGCTGTAGCCGCCCGGGGAGTGCTCGCCATAGCCGTTGGAGGCAAAGCCCGCCGCCAGATCGAAACCGGCCTGACCGCTGGCAATCACATAGAGCACCGCCGCTGCCGCAATCCCGCCCAGTACCTGAGCGACCATGTAGGGCAGCACGCCGGAGGCCGGGAAACGACCGCCGGCCCAGAGACCAATGGTCACGGCCGGGTTCAGATGACAGCCAGAGATATGGCCGATGGCGTAAGCCATGGTCAGCACGGTCAGGCCGAACGCCAGCGCCACGCCGAGCAGGCCGATGCCGACGTTCGGAAAGGCGGCGGCCAGCACGGCGCTGCCGCAGCCCCCCAGCACCAGCCAGAAGGTGCCCATGAATTCAGCTGCAAAAGGTTTCACTTCTCAACTCTCCCAATGATGGATGAAACGGGAGCCTGCGGCTCACCGGGCCGCACCACGCGGCCGGCGCACATTATGGGAGTCCCGATCGGGTAAGCGAAGGGAAGCGATGAAGGCCGAAAAATGTGACTTTCGTCACAAGCCGTTGATTAACTGAGAAGATTATCGTTAGCGCCCGGGCGGGCTGCGCCTTGCGGCAGGCAGGCAGTGCGACAGCTTGTGACTCTGTTGGGGCTTTTGCCGACAGCCGCCGCAACCAGAGGGGCAACCAACCGGCACAGGGCCGCTTCCCTGAGATTGCCGGTATCAGACCGGCAATATCGGCTCAGCGGTAACGACCGCGCACCGATCCCGTGCTGCGCCCGGCCATCTTGATCAGGATCTGACGGGTATGGAAATGGCAGAGCGCCACCCCGAGGGCATCCGCCGCATCCGCCTGGGGGGTGGCCGAGAGCTTGAGCAGATGAGTCACCATGTGCTGCACCTGCTCCTTGGCAGCGCCGCCGGTGCCCACCACCGCCTGCTTGATCTGGGTGGCCGAGTATTCGCTCACCGGCAGCAGGGCATTGACCGCCGCCACGATGGCGCTGCCGCGAGCCTGACCCAGCTTCAAAGCCGAATCGGCATTGCGCGCCATAAAGACCCGCTCGATGGCGAACTCGTCCGGCTTGAACTGGGTGATGATCTCGCTCACTCCGTCATAGACCTGCTTGAGGCGCGACGGTAGTTCACCCAAGTCGGTGCGGATGCAACCCGAACCCAGGTACTCCGCCTTGCCCGCCACGATGCGAATGACCCCGTAACCTGTGATACGCGAACCCGGGTCTATCCCCAAAATGATGCTCATGGACGGGCCACCCTGGCCATCATGGCGGGGATCCGCTCCCGTTTGGCAAGGGCAGCCAGCCGGCCACCCCGTTTCAATAGCTGGTTCATCACACTCTGTCGCTCTGCTGGCAGTTCATGGCCGCCAAGATAGCAAACAAGCGCCCGCTTGGCTTGCGCGGCAGCGCCCCCGTCAATCAACTGCGCAGGGATGCGCCATCTCATACAGTGGTCCGGCGATTTTTTCGCCCACCGCTCCGCCCATGCCCCGGGCAAACCGGCGCGGCGCTCACCCTCACTCCCCCGCCAAGGCCACCAGTTGCTCTGCCAGCCGGTGGCCGTGCAGGTAACTCTCAATCAGCGCCCCGTCGGCCCGCCCCGTCTCAATCTGCTGATACCAGTGGGCCAGCATGGCGGCAAAGCCCCGTTGGGTAAGCACCGGCTGCCAGTCGTCCGGCGCCAGGGTCTGCACGGTTTTATCGCGGGCTAGGGTGCCCCGGGTGCAGTTCTCGATATGCAGGGAGAGGTTGTCGCCATAGGCATCGATACGCTCCTCGGTGAGGCCGGCGCTGCGGTTCATGCTGCCGCTCACCGCCACCTGCCCGCTCTGCCAGGCCACGCTCACCCCGGCCAGCAGCGCCGGCTGGCGGGTACAACGCCGCAGCACCGCATGCAGATCCCCATCAGGCGCGCCGCCGTAGTAGCAGAGGCTGTCGAGCACATGGATAAAGTCGTCGAACAGAAACGAGCGCGGCGCCCCCGGCAGGGCGTGGCGGTGCTTTTGCCAGTTGAGCTCGGTAAGCAGCTGACCGCGGGCCGCGCTCATGGCGGGCAGATAGCGGCGGTTGAAGCCGACAAACAGCGGGCGGTTCTGCGCCAGGGCGAGATTGGCGAGGCTCTCTACCCCGGCAAGAGTGTCGCAGAGCGGCTTGTCGACAAAGGTGGGGATGCCGGCGCGCAGGCACTGGGCGGCCAGCTCAAGGTGCACCGCGGTGGCGGCGTGGATCATCACCGCATCGGGGCGGCTTGCCAGCAAGTCGCCCAGCTCGGTGAAGCACTCGGCGATCCGGTACTGGCGGGCCAGCTTATCCAATACCGCTGGATTGCGGGTACAGAGCAGCGGGGTGACTCGCTCGTCACTGGCGATCAGCGGCAGATAGGCTTTCTGGGCGATATCACCAAGACCTACGAGGGCAATGCGCATGGAGACTCCTTGTGGCGGCGGGTTATGGACGCCGTTTTATCCGGCAACGGCTGACAGGGTAGCATCCCCGCCGACCCGGACACAGCCGATGGCTGGCCCAGCCCCTCCCTCTGCCCGGGGAGTGTCCTTTTTGGCTCCATCTAGCTAAGATGCCCGCTTTTGGACATAAGAAACGCCAAGGAGTGCCATGCCAAGCTCAACCCTGCTCTCGCTGTTTCGCTACAAGGCCTGGGCCGATGGCGAACTGCTGGATGCCCTCGCCACCCTGGATGCCGCACAAGACGGCGAGGCTCACCACACCGCCCTGCGCATCTTCAACCATATCCATGTGGTCGATGCCATCTTCAAGGCCAATCTGCTGGGGGAACGGCACGGCTTTACCGCCACCAATACCCCGGAAACGCCGGCTCTGGCGATGCTGCGCAGCGCCATCGACAAGCTGGATGCATGGTATCTGGATTACCTTGCCGGCCTGAGCCAGGCAGATGGCGAGGCCGTGCTCTCGTTCAACTTCGTGGATGGCGACCAGGGGCAGATGAGCCGCGCCGAGATGCTGCTGCACCTGGTGACCCACGGCGGCTATCACAGGGGGGCGATCGGGCGCATTCTGGTGCAGTGCGGCATCACGCCGCCGCGCGATACCCTGACCACCTTTTTGCATCGCAGTGAACCCGGGCGGCGGGGCCATACTGCCCTTGCTGATGGCGGGGCCCGCCCATGAAACGCGCCTGTCTGCGGCTCACACCGCTGCTGCTGATTGGGTTGCTAAGCGGCTGCGCCGCCGCCATCGACCACTACTCGGGGCGCTTTCGCAACACCCTGACAGCGGGGGAGGCCCGCGCGACCATTCGCGCCGAACTGGGCGAACCCCAGGGTTGTCAGCAGGCCGCCTTTCTGACCGAGG
The DNA here is from genome assembly GCF_029967615.1 of Aeromonas sp. V90_14. Taxonomy (NCBI): domain Bacteria; kingdom Pseudomonadati; phylum Pseudomonadota; class Gammaproteobacteria; order Aeromonadales; family Aeromonadaceae; genus Aeromonas; species Aeromonas sp. V90_14. The sequence goes on from NZ_JASCAS010000033.1 coordinate 32,123, forward strand.
ATAAGGTGCAGGGCTGCGATCGCTTTACCGTGCTCGGCAAGATCCACAAGCGCGGTGATGGCAATGGCCAGGCCACGGCAAGCGCCGTGACCATGGGGCTGGGGGAGCTGATCCTGATACCCATGACGGTGGCCGGCGTGGCGGCGGATTACACCGAGCAGCACACCCTCACCGTCTATTACGACCGGGACGATCACTATCTCTTTCACACCCTGCTCAATGGCAAGGGGCAGGAAGTGTGGCAATAAGGGACTATAAAGCGGAACGCTTTGCTGCCCCATGGCCAGGTGACAGCCTTTTGCCTGGTGACTAGCGAAATCCCGTCAAGATTGCTCTCTGCGATCCAGCCACTTACCCACTCTGGCCCCCAGCTCGGAGCAGAGCAGGGCGCTGACAATGGCCCCTATCATCCGGTTGGTCTCGGAAAGCGCTTTTGTCTCAACAAACTGGTAGGCAATCAGATTGAAAATAAGGATCCCGAGCAGCAGCCCAAGGCCGCTGCCCACCTTCTCCCTACGGGATCGCGCTTTTATTGTCATCAATTGCTCCTGTTGGAGTGAGATAAGGGGGCACGGATCGCCCCCGCCGATATCCCCGGCAAGATAACAAAGCCATCCCCGATGGGGACAGCCATCTTTTGGGGAAATGAAAATAGCCACATATACCCTTTCAAATCCATTTGCTGATCCAGTTCAAAAAACGATGAGATTCTGATGGTTACATCATTTTAAGGCTCACCCAGATAGTTTCGTTTGGCTTACCATAGCCATCCAGAACCTGTTGAACTGCAATGGGTTGCTGCCAGCGCGTTTCAAGGGAGCATTTTGGAATGCTGTAATCCAGTGGTTTTAGCGTTGACCATATATAACGCAATCATTGTATTAGCATAAAAATCAAGAAAGTTTTGAATAAAATATTATTTTTAGGAACTGATATGCTCATTACTGAAAACAAGACTTCACAAGATTGGTTAAAATTAAAAATAGAACTTGAAAGCAATGATAATGAATTAATGTGGATGATAGCTTATAATGACTTCTTCTGGTCTAGAATAAACAGTCGTTACTTCGAGCCTATTAAAAAACTAAGAGAAAATGACTCTTATCTTGGGTATGGGTTTACAATAATGACAATCCTTTGCTCCTTAATTGAATTTCTTGAATCATCATGTTTGGGCAAAAACTATAGGCACTGCAAAGATAAGGATTTGAAATTATATGAATACAATAGGAGCAAAGATTGCTTTATTGATTTCTTGGTGTCTAGACCACCATTTAGTGAACGATTTAATAGAGATATTGCAAGTGAATTTTATAGTGCCATTCGTTGTGGCTTACTACATGAAGCTTCAACAAAGGATGGGTGGAAAATTTGGGGGCAGTCTGAATCAGGGGAGGAGATAATTTGCTATGACCAGAAAAAGGTATTCAGAGATGACTTTGAAGATGCTGTCAAAAAATATATAAGTATTTATAGAGATGAACTTATTAAAAATAATGAGCTAAAGATGGCATTCATTAGAAAATTTGATTCGCTATGTCAGTAGCATCCTGAGATTTTAGCTGATAAGCCTACCTTTTTATTTTAAATCTAACTTTACGAAAACATTAGAACACTGCAAATAAGACAAGGGAAATAAAACATGAGACTTATAACTCCTAGCCTTATCGTTGAAGATGGTGATGGTTTTGAAAACGATGTACTTCAGAGAAAGTTTTTTGGTGAAGCATTATCAAATTTAGTAATAAGAGCTACAGATGAGCTTGTAATATCAATTGATGGAAAATGGGGCGAAGGTAAAACAACTTTCGTAAAAATGTGGCAGGGACACTTAAAAGATAATGGGGTTCCTAGTATATATATTGATGCCTTTCAGAATGATTATACCGATGATGCTTTTATATCGATTACTGGTGCAATTACCGCTTATGTAGAAAAAAACTCTTCTGAAGAGAAGACTAGAGTAAGCTTTTCAGATAAAGCAAAAAAAGTGGGTGTTCGCCTTTTTTCATGGAGTGCAAAGATTGGAATAAAGGCAGCAACTCTTGGTGTTGTTAAAGAAGCAGATATAAGTGAATTATCTGAAATAGGAAATGATATTGCTACGAATGCATCGGATGCAGTTTCAAAATTGATTGAAGAAAGACTGAGTTCATATGAAAAAGAGCATAACATTATTCAATCATTTAAAAATTCATTATCAGAAATACCATCTTCTTTAAAAGGAAATAACAGTGGCCGACTGGTTATTATCATTGATGAACTAGACAGATGCAGGCCATCATTCGCAGTGGAGGTCTTGGAGAAAATAAAGCATCTATTTTCTGTAAAAAATATCACTTTTGTACTCGTTATGCATAAATCTCAATTGGAAGAGGCAATTAAATCAGTATATGGCCGTGATATTGATGCACATACTTACCTTCAGAAATTCATCAGTATTGAAACCACAATACCGAAAAGAATAATTGAGAGCCACAACAATGACTTTAATTCATATATAACACACCTACTCCGTGTTCATGAGTTAGAAACTTGGGGGGATGATAATCTGATCCGAGATTGTGTTTGCTCTCTAGGTCGTCATTTAAATCTATCACTCAGGCAACTTGAAAAAGTATTTACAAACATAGCAATAATCTATAGTACATCAGGAAAAAATCACTTAAGGCTTGTTCCAATTATCACTTTCATTAGCACACTAAAAGTTGCCAAACCAAATATATTCAAAAAAGTATTTTCTGGAAAAATTTCGTTTGCAGAGCTTAGCCGTGAACTTGAATTGACTCATCTGGGAGAAAACAATGAACATGAAAGAAATCTAACTTGGATTATGGATTGGATTAGATTTTCAATACTCACCGATGAAGAATACAAGATGATTAGCGAGCATGATAACATTAAACATTTCAGTCAGTCTCTTTGGCAATACAATATAAATCGAGAAGGTCTGCTCCCTATATTCTGCAATAAACTTTGTTTATTTAAAGCAAACTAATTAAACATAAAAATTAAAAAGGCGACCAGATGGCCGCCTTTTTATTTCTATCGTTTTCCAATCAGGAAAACTCACCGAGCCGGTCGCTTGGCACCATTCCCTTTTGCCGCGGGCTTGCCGCCTTGAGTGGCAGGTTTGGCACCAGGCTTGGCAGAGCCTGCGCGGGTCGGCGCCTTACCTTTGTAAGCGGGTTTCCCCTGCCCTGCCGGTTTACCCTGACTTGCGCCCTGTGCGGCAGGCTTGCCGTTGCCAGCCCCTTTCTGGAGCTGAGACCCCACCGGCTTGCCATTGCCTGCCTTGCCGCCGTTTCGGCTGGCTGCCGGGGCATTGGCTGCACCAGCCTCGCTGCGGGCGCCCTTGTTGCCGGCACCATTGCTGCGCTGATGGGTGATGGCACTGTGGCGGGTCAGGGCTGGCTTGAGGCCCTTACTGCGGCTGCGCTCGGCCTTGGCTTCGCCACGGCCTTCCGGCGGCACCAGGCAATCGGGGCCGTTGCCAATCAGGTGACCCTTGCCCATCTCCAGCAGGGCTTCGCGGATCATCGGCCAGCCGGCCGGATCGTGGTAGCGCAGCAGCGCCTTGTGCAGGCGACGGCGACGCTCCCCTTTCACCACGAACACGTCCCCGCCCTGGCGGCTCACCTTGTTGAGCGGGTTTTTCTCGGTGTAATACATGGTGGTGGCGTTGGCGAGCGGCGACGGGTAGAAGTTCTGCACCTGATCGAGCTTGAAGCGGTTGGACTTGATCCAGAGCGCCATGTTCACCATGTCCTCATCCGTGGTACCCGGGTGGGCCGAGATGAAGTAGGGGATCAGGTACTGCTGCTTGCCCGCCTCTTTGGAGTACTTGTCAAACAGCTCCTTGAAGCTGTAGTAGCTGCCCATGCCCGGCTTCATCATCTTGGAGAGCGGGCCCTCCTCGGTGTGTTCCGGCGCGATCTTGAGGTAGCCGCCGACGTGGTACTTGGCCAGCTCCTTGATGTAGCGCGGATCTTCCACCGCGATGTCGTAGCGCACGCCGGAGGCGATCAGGATCTTCTTGATGCCCTTGAGGTCGCGCGCCTTGCGATAGAGGTTGATGGTCGGGCTGTGGTCGGTGTCCATGTGCGGGCAGATGGTCGGCCAGACGCAGGAGGCGCGGCGACAGGTCTGCTCGGCCTTGGGGCTCTTGCAGCGTAAGCGGTACATGTTGGCGGTGGGGCCGCCCAGATCCGAGATGACGCCGGTAAAGCCAGGCACCTTGTCGCGGATCTCTTCGATTTCTTTCAGAATCGACTCTTCCGAGCGGCTCTGGATGATGCGCCCCTCGTGCTCGGTGATGGAGCAGAAGGAGCAGCCGCCGAAGCAGCCGCGCATGATGTTGACCGAGGTCTTGATCATGTCGTAGGCCGGGATCTTCTCGTTGCCATAGGCCGGGTGCGGCACCCGCTGGTAAGGCAGGCCGAACACCCCGTCCATCTCGTCGGTTTCGAGCGGGAAGGCGGGCGGGTTGACCCAGATGATGCGATCGCCGTGGGCCTGCGCCAGGGCGCGGGCGCAGCCGGGGTTGGTCTCATGGTGCAGGATGCGCGAGGCGTGGGCGTAGAGCACCTTGTCCTCCTTCACCCGCTCGAACGCCGGCAGCTTGACGTAGGTTTGCTCCCACGGCTTTTGCTTGGGCGGCTGCACCAGGATGGGCTTGGCCTCCTGCTCAGCCGGCGCGGTGCCCTCGTCATCGCTGCAGGGGGCCCCTTCCATATAGGGGTTGGGGATGGGATCGATACGGCCAATCTGGTCGAGCTTGCTCGAATCCACCCCGCGCCAGCCCGGCAGCGGCTCCTTGCGGATCACCGCGGTGCCGCGAATGTCCTGCATGGTGTCGATGGTCTCGCCGCCTGCGATGCGGTGAGCCACCTCGATCAACGGCCGCTCGGCGTTGCCGTAGATGAGGATGTCGGCCTTGGCGTCGATCAGGATGGAGCGGCGTATGGTCTCGGACCAGTAGTCGTAGTGGGCGATGCGGCGCAGGGATGCCTCGATGCCGCCGATGACCACCGGCACCTCTTTATAGGCCTCTTTGCAGCGCTGGGTATAGACCAGGGTGGCGCGGTCCGGCCGCTTGCCGCCCACGTCCCCCGGGGTGTAGGCGTCGTCGTGGCGCAGCTTCTTGTCGGCGGTGTAGCGGTTGATCATGGAGTCCATGTTGCCCGCGGTCACCCCGTAGAAGAGGTTCGGCTTGCCCAGGCGCATGAAGTCATCCTTCGATGACCAGTCTGGCTGGGCGATGATGCCGACCCGAAAGCCCTGAGATTCGAGCATGCGGCCGATCACCGCCATGCCGAAGCTCGGGTGATCCACGTAGGCGTCACCTGTCACCAGCACGATGTCGCAGCTGTCCCAGCCGAGCTTGTCCATCTCCGCGCGGGACATGGGCAGGAAGGGCGCCGTGCCGTAGCACTCGGCCCAGTAACGGGGATAGGAGAAGAGGTTGGTAACCGGCTGCATTTTGACCACCTGGAACAATTCGGGTCGCGCATTATACCGGCAGAGCAAGGCGGGGGCGACGGCTTTTTGCCCCTACGATAGATGCGGAAAAGGCGAGCCAGCGGGGCTCGCCTGAAAAGTGCGGGTCAATGGTCGGCTCAGGCCAGGACGCGGGCCAGCACGATGCGGTTGTAGTGACGCTGCAGCAACTGATAGCCGCCCAGCAGGCACCAGACCAGGGCGGGCGCCAGAAACACCGGGTGGGTGGCCAGGCGCAGCATCAGCAGGCCCAGCAGGATCAGCGCGAACGGCCGGCTCTCGTAGAGCCACAGCGGCCAGCCCTGCTTTCGCAGTTGCTGCTTGTCGGGCCGGCGATAGGCGCCGCGTCGAAACCAGGCCAGCGAACCGGCCAGATAGAATGCCAACCCGGCCAGCAACAACCCCGGCTGATCGGCAATCCCCAACAACAGCAAACCGCTGCCCATGTAGGCAAAGGGCAGCGGTTCATAAATGGCTGATGGCAACATAGCTCACCTCAACATCAAACTGGCTATATATTAACCCGCTTACCCGAGGATGCCATCAGCTTGCAGTGCTTTTCACCTATATGGGTGTAGGCATCAGGCCGCCGGTTTGTCCTGCTGCGAGGCGGCCTCGCTGGCCGCCAGCGCCTCGTCCACCAGTTGATCCCGCGCCCCGGTCATGCCAGCCCGTTTGGCCAGCAGATGGTAGATGGCGGGCACCAGCAGCAGGGTCACCAGGGTTGCCAGAGAGAGGCCGAAGAAGACCACGGTCCCCACCGACATCCGGCTCTCGTAGCCCGCCCCCATGGAGAGCATCAGCGGCACGGCCCCTATGATGGCGGTGAGCGAGGTCATCAGAATGGGACGCAAGCGGCGCACCGAACCTGCGATGATCGCCTCGTCGAACCCTTCGCCACGCTGGCGCAGCTGGTTGATGAACTCGACGATCAGAATCCCGTTCTTGGTCACCATGCCGATCAGCATGATCATGCCGATCTGGCTGTAGATGCTCATCTCCTGGCCCGTCAGCCAGAGGCCGAGCAGACCGCCGAAAATGCCGAGCGGCACCGTCACCATCACCACTGCCGGGGTCAGCATGCTCTCGAACTGGGCCACCAGCACCAGATAGACCACCAGCAGGGCCAGACCGAACACCATCGCCATCTCGCCCTGGTTGTCGCGATAGTCCTTGGACTCGCCGGCATAATCCACCGTCATGCCGCTTGGCAGGTTGGCGCTGGCCCAGCCGTCCAGGTAATCCAGCGCCTCGCCCAGGGTGTGGCCCGGCGCCAGATCCGCGGTCAGGGTCACCGCCTTCTGGCGCTGGTAGTGGTTGAGGCGCTGCGGACTCGCCACCTGCTTGACGGTGGCCAGGGTCGAGAGGGTCACCATCTCGCCATTGGCCGCCTTGAGGTAGATGCGGCTCAAGTCGGAAACGCCGTTGAAGTCGCGCTGGTTGGCGCGCAGGTAGACGTCGTACTCCTCCCCTCTGTCCACATAAGTGGTCTGGCTGATGCCGCCGAGCAGGGCCTGCAGGGAACTCGCGACTGTGGAGACCGGGATACCGAGCTGGTTGGCCCGATCCCGCTCTATGGTCACCTGCAGCTCCGGGGTCTTCTCGGCATAGTCGAGATCCGGCGTCTCCATCAAACCGCTCTGGGCTGCCGCCTCCTTCAGGGCCAGCCCCTGCTGATAGAGCTCGGCGTAGTCGGAGCCCTGCAGCACGAACTGCACCGCCGCGGTGGAGCCGCCGCGAAAGCCTGGCTGGAAGGTGCGGATCATCACGTCCGGAATGCCAGCCAGCCGCCCGCTCAGGGACTTGGCGAACTCGGTGGCGGTCTCATCCCGCTCGGCCCAGTCGGTGAGCTGGATGATGGCCATGCCGGTCTGATCGCCGCCGCGGCCGAAGGCCGGGGTGCTGAAGCTCATGGCCTGCACTACCCCCTTGCCAAGCAGCGGCATGATGGCCGCCTCCACCTGCTGCATGTTGCGTTTCATCCGTTCGATGCTGGTGCCCTCGGCCCCCTTGACGAACACGTAGAGCACGCCCCGGTCCTCGGTCGGGGTCAGGCTGGTGGGCAGTTGGGCAAACAGGGCGCCGATACCGCCAAGGCAGAGCACCAGCACCAGCGGGGTCCAGCGCGAGTGGTGCAGCATCCAGCCGAGCAGCCGGCGGTAGTGGGCCTCCACCCAGCCGAGGCCGCGATCGAGCGCTGCCGTCAGCCGGTTGGGCCGATCCACCGAGCGCATCAGCCAGGAGCCCATGGCCGGGGTCAGGGTGAGCGCGATCAGCGACGAGAAGAGCACCGCCAGCGACAGCAGGATGGCGAACTCGGTAAAGAGCCGGCCCACCATGCCATCCATGAAGGCGATGGGCACGAACACCATCACCAGCACGGCGGTGGTGGCGATCACCGCAAAGCCCACCTCGCGGGTGCCGTGCCAGGCCGCCAGCAGCGGCGGCTCGCCACGCTGCAGATGGTGGTGAATGTTCTCCACCACCACGATGGCGTCATCCACCACCAGACCGATGGCGAGAATGAGCGCCAGCAAGGTGATGAGGTTGATGGAAAAGCCCAGATACCAGGCGCCGATAAAGGCGGAGATGAGGGAGACCGGCACCGTGATGGCCGGGATGAGGGTGGTACGCCCCTGCCCCAGGAACAGGTAGAGCACGGCCACCACCAGCACGGCGCAGATGGCCAGGGTCTCGTACACCTCGTCGATGGCCTGCTTGATGAAGATGGTGGAGTCGTAGTCGACCTCCAGGGTCGCCCCCTCCGGCAGGAAGCGCTGCATCTCGGCCATCTTCTGCTCGACTCCCTGCGCCACCGCCAGCGGGTTGGCGGTGGACTGGGCGACGATGCCGATCCCTAAGCTCTCGCGGCCGTTGCGCTGGTAGGCGCTGTCTTCGTTCTTGGCCCCCACCTCCACATCGGCGATGTCGGCCAGATAGATGCTCTGGCCGTTGGTGGCGGTGCGCACCTGCAGCGCCTGGAAATCGGCGGCGGTGTGGTAGAGCCGGGCAATCTGCACCGCCATGGTCATGCTGTTGTTGCGGATCTCGCCGCCCGGCAGCTCGATGTTCTCGCGCTTGAGGGCGTCCTGCACGTCCGCCACCGTGACGCCGCGCGCCGCCATGTCGGCTGGGCGCAGCCGCACGTACATCACCTGGGTCAGATCGCCGGAGAGCGACACCTCGCTCACCCCGTCCACCAGGCTCAAGGGATCCACCAGTACCCGGTTGGCGTAGTCGGTCATGGCGGTGCGGTCCATCTGGGTGCTGCTGAAGTTGAGCCAGACCGCCACGTCGCCGTTGCCGTTGTCCTTGGTGACCAGGGGTTCGTCCACCTCGTCCGGCAGCTTGGGGCGGGCACGGGAGATGGCGTCGCGCACATCGGAGATCCCCTCCACCATGTTCCAGCCGAGCTTGAACTCCACCGTGATGACAGAGCGCCCCTTGCGGGTCACCGAGTTGATGTTCTTGATGCCGCTGATGCCGGAGAGCTGATCCTCGATGGGCTTGGTGACCTGGCTCTCCATGACGGCGGGGGCGGCCCCCTCGTACATGGTGGTGATGGAGACGGACGGCGTCTGCACGTCCGGCATCTCCCGCACCGTCAGCTTGGAAAACGCCACCAGACCGAACACGGTGAGCAGCGCGCTCAGCACCACCGCCACCAGCGGGCGGCGGACAGAGATATCGGAGAGCCACATCAGCCTTTGACCTCCGTCATATCGTGCACGCTGACGCCGTCACGCAGGTTGACCAGCCCCTCGACCACGATGCGATCGCCCACCTTGAGCCCTTCGGTCACCCACACCTCTTCGCCATGGGTATCCCCCAGCACCACCGACACCCGCTTGACCTTGCCATTGGGTTCGAGACGATAGACGAAGCGCTGCTCGCCGGCATACTCCACCGACTGGGCGGGGATCAGGGTCATCTTCTGTGGCGGCAGGGAAAGCTCGACGTTGAGCAGCATGCCGGGGCGCAGCTGGCCGTCAGGATTGGGGATGATCACCCGCGCCTTGATGTTCTGGGTATCGTTGGAGACGCGGCTGTCCAGCGTCTCCAGCACGCCGCGGAAAGATTGATCCGGCCAGGCCGAACTGGTCGCCGTCACCGCCATGCCGGGGCGCAGTAGCGAGAGGTAGCGCTCAGGCACCGCCAGATCGAGCCGCAGCTTGGCCAGTTCGTCCAGGTGGAGCAGGGTATCGCCGCTGTTGACCAGGGCCCCTTCGCTCAGATCGATGAGGCTGACCGAACCGTCGAACGGCGCCAGCAGGGTGCGCAGGGAGAGCTCGTACTTGGCGGCATCGGCGCGGGCCTGAACCTGGGCGACCGTGGCCTCCTGCCCCTCCAGCTCCGAGGTAGTGATGGCGCCGCGCGCCACCAGCCGGCGCATGTCCCGCAGCTTGCGGCTCTCGTCGCGCACGCTGGCGCTCTGCTCGGCCAGCTCCGCCTGCTGCTTGCCGGCGTCGAGGGCGATCAGCACATCCCCCTGCTTGACCTGCTGGCCGGAGCGCACCGCGATCTTGACGATGCGGCCGGTCACTTCCGGGCTTATCACCACGGAGCGATTGGCGGCCAGCTTGCTCACCAGCTTGATGGAGGGTTCGGCCAGGCTCTGGCTGACCGTCTGCGCCCTGATGTTGACCTGACGTGGCTGGGGTTTGCCGGCAGGGGCGGAGTGGCGGTAATACCAGCCGGCGGAAATCAGCAGAGAGAGGCAGGCAAGCACCAGCCATATACGCATTTTCATCAAGCAATCCATGAAATTAAGAGAAAAGAGGGCACTTCATCAATGATGGTTACCATGTTACCCCCTGACTATGCCGTGACTATGTATAAATGTGACAAAACGTAACAGGAGCGGCGGAATATCACCAAAATCGTTGCAGGCGGAGACGTTCACAAGGATTCTGCCCTACACTGATGCACCGAACCTGTCCGGATCCCGCCCAGCACCTATGCCTGCACCCAGATCTCATTTTGTTACCTATCGCCTGCAATGGCTGCTCTGCGCCTTCGTCGCCCTGCTGCTGGCCGTCACTCTCAAGCTGACCCTGACCCAGGTCACCGACCATTATCAGAGCGACACCCTCAGCACCGCCTCCCGCCTGAAATCCCAGTTTCAGCAGATGGAAACCTTTCTCGAGGCCATGCGCGGTCAGGCAGAGGAGCGGCTGCGCAGCAACCCGCAATCCGCCCTCACCCAGCAGCTCTACGGCGCCCTGCGGGAGAATGGCGACCAGGGCTTTGCGCTGGATCGGGTGCCCGCCAACCTGCCCAAGGGGCTGAGCGGCAACCTGACCGGGCTGGGGCCGCTGCCAGCCCCCGGCAGCCAGCGGGCCGCCAGGCTGCACCTGGCGCTGAGCCTCTCCCCCCTGCTCTCTACCGCCAGCAAGCTGCTGGGGGACAAGGTCGGCTGGATCTACTTCACCGGGGTCGATGACTTCATCTACCTCTATCCCTGGGTTCCCGCCAGCCAGTTTCGCTTTCGGCGCAACATCTACCTCAAGTCCTACTGGCAGGATGCCCTCAAGCAGAAGGAAAAGAGCCTGCATGCCACCGTCTCGCGCCCCTACGAGGACTTTGCCGGCGCGGGCCAGATGATCACCCTGTCACAGCCCATCGTGAAGGATCAGGTGCTGGTGGGCGTCATCAGCATCGACGTGCTGCTCTCCCGGCTGGAGCAGCTGCTGCGCGAATCCACCCCAGGTATCGGCACCCTGTTTCTGGTCAACCAGCATCAGCAGATCCTCGCCAGCAGCAATCAGGAGGTCGACTTCGTCCCAAAGCCGTCAACGGCTCGGGATGGCTACCACTGGCAGCAGGGGGCGTTTCAGTTCCAGTACGCCATTCCTGACACCGAGCTCACCCTGCTCCACCGCATCCCCCTGCCCTCCCTGCTGTGGGCCCTGCTCTGCCAGTCCGCCCCGACCCTGATCGCCCTGTTCTTCATGGCCTGGGCCGTGCTCGCCAATCTCAAGTCCCGCCGCCTGAACCGGCAGCTGGACTATCTCTCTCGCCACGATGCCCTGACCGGCGCCTTCAACCGCCACTACTTCGACGAGTTCGAGCGCCGCCATCAGCAGCGCGGGGGCAGCGTCGGGGTGATCATGTTCGACTGCGATCACTTCAAGCAGGTCAACGACCGCTTTGGCCACGAGGTGGGCGATCAGGTGCTGATCCAGCTGGTGCGCCTGTGCCAGCAGCAGCTTCGCCGGGAAGACGCCCTGATCCGCTGGGGCGGCGAGGAGTTTCTGCTGCTGGCGGCCAAAGGGGGCGAACCACTCGACCAGCTGGCCGAGCAGCTGCGTCTGCGCATCGCCCGCCACCCCTGGCAGGAGCTGGCACCGGCCCTGGCGGTGACCGTCAGCCTGGGTTACCACCACAGCACCACCGATACCCAGTTGCAGGAGGCCATTCGGCGGGCCGATGTGGCGCTCTATCAGGCCAAGGCCAACGGCCGCAATCGCAGCGAACGCTGGCAGGATGACGGCGCCGGCAACTGCGGGTAAGCTGGCTTTCTCACTCACTCCTGGAGAGACAAAGTGGCACGAAAACCCCGTGTGGGACTGGCTCTTGGCAGCGGCGCGGCCCGTGGATGGGCACATATCGGCATCATACGGGCGCTGGAGCGGCTCGGCGTCAAACCGGATCTGGTGGCGGGATGCTCCATCGGCAGCTTTGTCGGCGCCGCCTATGCCGCCGGTGAACTGGACAAGCTGGAGAGCTGGGTACGCGGCTTCAGCCGCTTGCAGGTGGTCAGCTTGCTCGATCCAGCCCTCTCCGGCGGCCTGTTTCGCGGCGAGAAGGTGTTCGGCATCGCCGCCAACCACCTCGGCGATCCCGCCATCGAGACGCTGCCGCTCCCCTTTGCCTGCGTCGCCACCGAGCTCGACACCGGCCGCGAGATCTGGCTGCAGCAGGGGCCGCTGCGCCAGTGCGTGCGCGCCTCCTGCGGCATGCCCGGCATCCTGACCCCGACCCGGGTCGAGGAGCGCTGGCTGGTGGACGGCGCCGTGGTCAACCCGGTGCCCATCTCGCTGGCCCGCGCCATGGGGGCCGAGGTGGTGATCGCCGTCAACCTCAACGCCGACATGCACCAGCCCTGGACCGACGAGCCGGATGAACCGAGCGGCGGCAACCGCTTCAGCCAGTGGTTCAACCGGGGCGACGGCCCCAACACGCCGGGCATGTGGAGCGTGATGACCGGCTCCATCAACATCATGCAGGAGCGCATCACCCGCGCCCGGATGGCAGGCGACCCGCCCGAGATCCAGCTCTGCCCGCGCCTTGGCAGCTTCTCCATCATGGATTTCCACCGCGCCAGCGACGCCATCAACGAGGGCGAAGCCTGCGTCGAGCGCAACCTCGACCAGCTCAAGGATGAACTCGGCCGCCTCGGTGTGCTCTAGCGCTTCACCATCTGCAAGACGGGACATCCCCAATAAAAAGAGCGCCTTGCGGCGCTCTTTTGCTGTGGGAACCGTGGGCCCAGCACGGCTGGCTAGAACAACCCCAACCCTTTGAGCATCACGATCAGGATCAGCAGCGGCGACACGTAACGGATGATGAAGAACAGCGGCTTGAGGATCGCCAGCTCCAGCTCGCCGCCGTTGGTCAGCGCCTCCTTCATCCGTTCGAAGCCCCACACCCAGCCCACGAACAGGCAGAGGAAGATGCCGCCAAGGGGCATCAATACGTTGGAAGAGACGAAATCGAACAGGTCGAAGAAGGTCTTGCCGGCGATATGAACGTCCGCCAGCGAGCTGTTGGAAAGCGCGCAGGTCGACCCCACCGCTCCCAGCACCAACAGGTTGAGCAGGGTCGCCTTGGGGCGGCTCATGCGAAATCGCTCTGACACCACCGAGACCGGCACTTCCAGAATGGAGAGCATGGCGCCGGTGGCGGCGATGGCGGAGAGCACGAAGAACAGCACCATGAACAGGTGGCCGAACGGAATGCTGGCGAAGACCGCCGGAATGGTGATGAATAGCAAAGAGGGACCGGCTGTGGGCTCAAAACCGAAGGCAAATACCGCCGGGAAGATGGCGATGCCGGCCAGCATGGAGACGAACAGGTCGGCGCACATCACCCGGAAAGTGGTCAGCGGGATGTTCTGATCATCCCGAAAGTAGCTGCCATAGGTCATCATGCAACCCATGCCGATGGAGAGCTTGAAGAAGGCCAGCCCCATGGCAGTCAGCACCACCCCAGCCGTTATCTTGGAAAAATCCGGTGAGAAGAGAAAATGCAGCCCCTGGCTCGCCCCCGGCAGGGTCAGGCTGCGGATGCCGATAACGAGCAACAGGATGAAGAGCACCGGCATCAGCTTCTTGGTGACCGCCTCGATCCCCTTGGAGACCCCCATCAGCAGGATGCCGCCCATCAGGGCCAGCACCAGCCACTGCCAGAGCAGGCTCTGCAATGGGTCGCTTATCAGCGCCCCGAAGGCCGCCCCGGTCACCTTGGGATCGGTCGACAGGATGGAGCCGTCAACGGCCTTGAAGATGTAGGCAAAGACCCAGGCCGCCACTTCGGAATAAAAGGACATGATAAGGAAGGCGGCCAGCACCCCCATGGCCGCGATCAACCACCAGGGCTGCCCCTTGGGGGCCAGCTTGCTGAGGGTGGTGACGGCATCTGACTTGCCTTTGCGCCCCAGCATGATCTCGGAGATCATCACCGGCAGGCCGACCAGCAGCGTCGCGATGACATAGACCAGCAGGAAACCGGCGCCGCCGTTTTCGCCCGTCAGGTAGGGAAACTTCCAGATATTTCCCAGCCCGACGGCTGAGCCCAGGGTGGCGGCAAGGACGCCGAATTTGCTGGTAAAGCCATCTCTGGCCTTGGGGGTGATTTGACTCATGCTTGTCTCACTGTGCGCATCATGCGAGGGATACCGCTAATTTTAGCGGTCAGAATTTTCTGAGGATTAATCCGGCTTGCCAAGGTATTTTCGTGAAAAGCCTTGGTGAGAGCACAATTAGTCAAATTTAATTAATTGCGTGGGTTATTTGATGGATAAAAAAATGCCGCCTCGATGGCGGCATTTTTGTCAAAGCTCAATCAAATCAAGCCTTGGCAATATCGTCCGGGCCGATCTGACCGATTTCGGCGACTTTTTTGTCAGCCAGCAGCCAGAGGGTGAACTTGTGCAGTTCCGGGTGATGAGCCAGTGCCACCAGGAAGGCGCCACCAACTTCACGATAACCCAGTTCGTAGTTCTTCAGGGTGGTCGGGGGAACGCCCAGCAGATCTGCAAACTTGGGACGGCTCAGGCCGACCGCTTCACGGATCTGACGGATCTTCTTGCCAACAGTTACGATATTTGAATTCATGTGTTCCATACTCCGTACGGCGGATTGACTCCACCTTTATTTTTCGCGACGACTCGTAGTCAAGTGTATCAGTTTTGAACGGACTCGTTATGGTCGAGCCTCTATCTTTAATCAGCGTCTTTCGACGACAACCCTTGCAAACATCGGGGATGGTAATCGCTCAACCGCCTCAGGTAAACAGTCTCGAAAAGAAACCTTTATTGTTGCCACAGGAATAACTCGTATAATTCGCCGGCTATCCCTTAAGAGTAAGAACTCATGGCGCTTCCCGGCATAATCTCCTGTTTACACCCAGTCACCCCCCCCGCAGAACTCGCTCGTCAACTGCAGCAAGGCCAGCAGACTCGTGCCGAGGCCTTCTGGTTGCCCGCCGCGCTGCACGATCAGGCGGCAGCAGTTTTGGCTGCGCTCGATGACAAGAGCAGCCTGTTTCTTGAGCGGCCCGCAACCGGGCTGCCACTGCGCAGTCACGACAGCGTCATGCAGGAAGATGGAACCCTGCTGCTTGGTAATGGCCAGCATCTGGCGCTGGCCAAAGAGCCGGGCGATGGCGCCCTGGTCCCCGTCAACGGGCTGGCCGAGATGGCAAACTGGCTCGAAGCAGGCCACCTGCATTTTTGCTGTTCAGCTGCAGTACAGCCTGTGGCACGGGCCATCCTCAACATCTGGCCGCTCGATCCCTACCTGGCCCGTCATTTTTTGTGCAGTTTTACACCCTTACTGTGCGAAGCAACCGAGGCCGATTACCTGGCCGTGTTCCAGGCGAGGGAATTTCCCGCCATGGCGCAATCTGACTGGGTTCAGGCCTATATGAAACTCGAGAAGAGACTGCACCGAGCCTATTTGGATCACTAATTAATTTGGATAAACAGCCAGTTATCCACACGACACAATTTGCCATATGGATTATGTGTGAGCTTGATCATGTTTTGAAATCGGCATAGAGTGCGCCACGTCATCGGAATGACATCGGCTGTTCGTGAAGGGTTGAAGGCATTGCTTACGCTGCCACCCGCTCGCTTGTGCACCAGGAATGTGTGCCTCCCGGATGGATCCGGGATCCCTGCCAGACTCAACGCTGTTGTTCGGCAGAGCCTGCAGCTTACATAAATTAAAAAGTGCGAAGCACGTGAACAACGTGCCATCTCAACGAGGATTTTTTTATGATGAAAATGGCTCCTTCCCTGATCGCCATCGCCATGGCTGCCATGGGTGCAACTGCAGCTCACGCCGCTGACGACATCTACTTCGGTGCCGGTGTCGGTGCTGCTCACTTCAACGGTCTGAACAAGATCGAAAGCACCAACGTTGGTGAAGAAGACGCAGCTGCAGCCAACGCCTTCGTCGGTTACAACTTCACCGAAAACTTCGGTACCGAGTTCGGCTACCAGTACGCTGGTCGTGGCAACACCGACGGCAACCGTTACGAAAACCAGGGTGCCACCCTGTCCGGTATCGCTCGTCTGCCGCTGGGCGGCGACTTCTCCGCTTTCGCTGAAGGCGGCGCCTACTGGGCTCACACCGATGGTCTGGGCGTAAGTGACACCAAAGTGTCCCCGCTGGCCGGCCTGGGCGTGACCTACAAGGTTAACGACGCGCTGGATCTGCAAGCTCGTTACCGCTACATGTGGGACGTGGCTGACCTGCACGCAGACAATGGTGACCGTTACAAGTCCAACCAGAGCGTTGCGACCCTGGAAGCCGTTTACCACCCGTTCCGCACTTCCTACGTAGCCCCGGCTCCGGCCCCGGTTGTTGAAGAAGCGCCGGCTCCGGCTCCGCAAGTTGTCGAGAAGAACTTCGCCCTGAACTCCGACGTGCTGTTTGCCTTCGGCAAAGACAGCCTGAAGCCGGAAGGCGTTGCTGCCCTGAACGGTCTGTACCAGCAAATCGTTGAATTCCAGCCGAAAGATGGCAACGCTGTTGTCGTTGGTTACACCGACCGCATCGGTTCCGACGCTTACAACCAGAAGCTGTCCGAAGCCCGCGCTCGCACTGTTGCCAACTTCCTGGTCAGCAAAGGCATGGCCGCCAGCAAGGTTGCTGTTGAAGGTCGTGGCGAAGCCAACCCGGTTACCGGCACCAAGTGCAACGGCGTGAAAGCCAAAGCTCAGCTGATCTCCTGCCTGGCTCCGGACCGTCGCGTTGAAGTTCGCGTATCCGGCGTACAAGAAGTTCAGAAGTAATCTGACTCCGTTCAGATGATGCGAAAAGGGGATGCCACGGCATCCCCTTTTGTTTGTCTCCCCGCCGCCAACTGACCAAAAACACAGCACGGCGCGTCACTTTCTGTCAAATCGTTTCCCTCCGCCAGTTTTCTAGCACCCCGTGCAGAGCCGCGCCAGCGCTGGATATCTGTACAGAAACTTGATCAACGCGAGCCAAAAGAATACAGTAACCCCGCTTGTAAGGCATTGGATGAACTATTAAAAGTGCTTCCGGCCCGGTTAGTTGTCCATGGAGCCAAGGCTTCGTGAGTATCCAGGATACCATCTCTTTTTTCATTCAGGCCAACCGTGGTTCACCATGGCGGTCGCAGCTGAATTGTCACTTGTGACCGGTATAACTGAAGAGTGCGCAGTACGCCCTAGCACGGCAAACTCAACGAGGATAAAACGATGAAAATGAAAATGGCACCCGCCCTGATTGCTCTGGCTATCGCGGCCATGGGGACTTCCACCGCTCAGGCTGCCAACGACTGGTACACAGGTATCGGTGCTGGTTGGGCTTATGGCCACGACCTGAACGACTTTGGCAAAGATGCCGACAAGGATGCCACCGCGCTCTCCCTGTTTGGCGGCTACAACTTCAACGATAACTTCGGCGCCGAGCTGGGTTATCTCTACGCCGGCAAGGGTGGCGTCGATGGCGTTGACTTCAAGACCCAGGGCGCAACCCTGTCCGGTCTGGCTCGTCTGCCGCTCGGCGACATCTTCTCCGTGTTTGCAGAAGGCGGCGCCTACTTCAACCACGTCAACGGCAACGGCAGCAGCGACAACGGCACCGCGCCGCTGGCCGGTCTAGGTGTGACCGCCAAGCTCTCTGACCTGATCGATCTGCAAGCCCGTTACCGCTACATGTGGAACCTGGGTGACGAGCAGAAGACCTGGGAAACCAACATGAGCGTGGCCACCCTGGAACTGGTGATGCACCCGAACCGCTCCACTTACGTGGCACCGGTAGCGGCACCGGCGCCCGAGCCGGTTCCTGAGCCGGTCGTGGTCGACAAGAACTTCGCCCTGAGTTCAGACGTGCTGTTTGCCTTCGGCAAATCCACCCTGAAACCGGAAGGCGTTGCCGCCCTGAACACCCTGTACCAGCAGATCGTCGACGTACAGCCGAAAGATGGCAGCGCCGTGGTCGTTGGTTACACCGACCGCATCGGCTCCGACGCCTACAACCTGAAGCTGTCTGAAGCCCGTGCCCGCACCGTGGCCGACTTCCTGGTCGGCAAGGGTCTGCCTGCCGGCAAGGTAGCCATCGAAGGTCGTGGCGAAGCCAACCCGGTCACTGGCACCCAGTGCAACGGCATCAAGGCCAAGGCCCAGCTGATCGCCTGCCTGGCCCCGGATCGCCGCGTAGAAGTGCGCGTCACCGGCGTACAGCAAGTCACCCAGTAAGTCACCTTGGTGACCGAAAAGGAGGCCATCCGGCCTCCTTTTTTATTGCCTGGCGCTCACCCTGAGCACCTCGACTGACCCGCAGATCCCGCTCATTGCCATCCTCGATACCACCTAAGTGGTTAAAAACCCTGCATCGCCTATAAATAGTGGTGGTTGTACACAACAGGGCTTGTGCCCTACTACACCAGACATCGACGAGGATACGCGATGAACATAAGAGTAAAACCTGTTTGGATTGCATTGGCACTGGCAGCCACGGGCGCACAGGCGGCGCCGGACAACGACTGGTACGCCGGGGTGGGAGGTGGCTGGGCCATCGCTCACGATCTGGGTGACTTTGGCAAGGATGCGAGCAAGGACGCCACCGCGCTCTCCCTGTTCGGCGGCTACAACTTTACCGAGAATCTGGGGACTGAGCTCGGCTACCTGTCGACCGGTGACTGGGACGTGCAGGGCAACGACTTCAGCAGCCAGGGCGCCACCCTGTCGGTGATTGGTCGGCTGCCGCTGGGGGATATCTTCTCGGTGTTCGCCGAGGGCGGCGGTTATATCTACCACGTCAAGTCCATCAACGGCGGCGACAACAACCTGGCTCCGCTGGCCGGCCTCGGCCTCACCGCCAAGCTGCACGACTGGGTCGATATCCAGGCCCGCTACCGCTACATGGTCCGGGTCGGCGACGATCCCGACAATGACAAGGTGGGCAGCGGCACCCAGCGCTGGGTCAGCGACATCAGCACCGCCACTCTGGAGCTGGTGATCCACCCCAACCGCAGCAAACCGGTCGAACCGGCCCCTGCCCCCATGGTCGTTCCCCCGCCACCGCCCGCTCCCGAGCCGGTGGATCAGACCTTCAACCTGAGTTCGGACGTGCTGTTTGCGTTCGGCAAGGCGGAGCTGAAACCGGAGGGGATGCAGGCGCTGGAGTCGCTCTATCAGCAGATAGCCGACGTCAAGCCCAAGGATGGCAATGCCGTGGTGATGGGCTATACCGACCGCATCGGGTCGGATGCCAACAACCAGGCGCTGTCGGAAGCCCGTGCCAGCACGGTCGCCAACTTCCTGATCGGCAAGGGGCTGCCCGCCGACAAGGTGAGCATCCAGGGCAATGGCGAGAGCAACCCGGTCACCGGCAGCCAGTGTGATGCCATCAAGGCCAGGGCCGCCCTCATCGACTGCCTGGCACCGGATCGCCGGGTAGAAGTCAGGGTCACCGGCACTCAGGGTGCCCCCGAGGCAGCCGCCGCCCCGGCCGAGCAGTAATTCCAGCCACGAAGAGAGCACAGTGCCAGACGTGTGAAGAGGTGCAGATAACAACAGGTGGTGAGCAAGCCCACCCACAACGCGATGCACAAAAAAGGGATGCCGAGGCATCCCTTTTGCTTTGCGCCTTCCCGCAGAAATCAGAAGGAGGTACGGCGATAACGGCGATACTCGGGGCGCCAGAAGTTGGCCTCGATGGATTGATCGATCACCTCGTCCGGGGTCTGTACCGCCTTGCCCTGCAGCATGGCGGTCTTGGCCACCATCTTGGCGATGTAGCGGGAGACCTGGTGAATGTCCGCCAGATCCGGCAGCAAGGAGCCCTCCTCCCCCTTCACCAGCGGCGAGCACTCTGCCAGTGCGCGGCTGGCCGACATCAGCATCGCATCTGTCACCCGGGTGGCACCGGCGGCGATGACGCCAAGGCCGATCCCCGGGAAGATGAAGGAGTTGTTGCACTGGGCGATGACGTAGCGCTTGCCCTTGTACTCCACCGGTGCAAACGGACTGCCGGTGGCCACCAGCGCCTGACCGTCGGTCCAGCGGATCAGATCTGCCGGCGTCGCCTCGACCCGGGAAGTAGGGTTGGAGAGCGGGAAGATGATGGGGCGGGCACAGTGCTTGTGCATGGTCTTGACCACCTCTTCGGTGAACAGCCCCGGCTGGCCGGAGACCCCGATCAGGATGTCCGGGCGACCGTGCTCCATCACCTCCAGCAGGGAGATGTTGTCCCCCACCGGCCAATCGGCGATGCGCTCCACCGGCTGGGAGAGGCGGCGCTGGAAGTCGAGCTGGTTGGGGATCTTGTCGGTGATGAGGCCGAATCTGTCCACCATGAAGACCCGGCTGCGGGCCTGGGCATCGGTCAGCCCCTCGGCTTTCATCTGCGCCACGATCTGCTCGGCGATACCGCAACCGGCGCTGCCGGCACCGAGGAAGGCGACCCGCTTCTCGGAGAGCTTGGCGCCGGAGGCCTTGCAGGCGGCGATGAGGCTGCCCAGGGTCACGGCGGCGGTACCCTGAATGTCGTCGTTGAAGCAGCAGAGCTCGTTCTTGTAGCGATTGAGCAGCGGCATGGCGTTGTTCTGGGCGAAGTCCTCGAACTGCAGCAGGATGTCGGGCCAGCGGCGCTTGACCGCCTGGATGAAGGCGTCGACGAACTCGGCATACTCTTCACCCGAGATGCGCGGATTGCGCCAGCCCATGTAGAAGGGGTCATTCAGCAGCTGCTGGTTGTTGGTACCCACGTCCAGCACCACCGGCAGGCAGTAGGCCGGCGAGATGCCACCACAGGCGGTGTAGAGCGACAGCTTGCCGATGGGAATGCCCATGCCGCCGATGCCCTGATCGCCAAGGCCCAGGATGCGCTCACCGTCGGTGACCACGATCACCTTGACGTTCTGCTTGGTGGCGTTTTGCAGCATGTCATCGATCCTGTCCTTGTCCGGATAGGAGATGAACAGGCCGCGGGCGCGACGGTAGATGTTGGAGAACTCCTCGCACGCCTTGCCGACGGTCGGGGTGTAGATGACCGGCAGCATCTCGGTCAGGTGGTTGGTCAGCAACCGGTAGAACAGCGTCTCGTTGGTGTCCTGGATGTTGCGCAGGTAGATGTGCTTGTCCATGTCGTTGCCGAACGCCATGAACTGACGGTAGGCCCGCTCGGCCTGCTCTTCGATGGTCTCGATATTCTGGGGCAGCAGGCCTTCGAGGTTGAAGTTGCTGCGCTCTTCGCTGGTGAAGGCGCTGCCCTTGTTGAGCAGCGGGGTCTCCAGCAGGGCCGGACCGGCATAGGGGATGTAGAGGGGACGTTTCTGGTTATTATCTTCAAACATGGATCGGGTACCTAAACGATGACCTGGACGAAGGAGTCCGCCGATCCTATGGGCTTGCGCCATTAATTTCAAAGAGTTTGCACATCCGTTGCAAAAGGTTTGCGACCCAGGCGACGAAAGGCGCCGGGGGTCAGACCAGTGAGCCGGCGAAAGCGGTTGGCAAAGTTGGCGCCGTCGCTGTAACCGACCCGGCCGGCCAGCTCGCTGAGGGGCCAGTTGGTGTAGAGCAGCAGCTGGCGCGCCTTGTTCATCCTGAGCTCGGTCACCTTCGCCATGGGCCCCATGCCGAACGCCTGCTGGCAGAGCCGATGCAGATGGGGCACCGAGCAGGCCATCTGGTCGGCCAGCAATGCCACGCTCCAGGGCTCGTCGAGGCGCGCCTCCACCCGCCGAAACAGCGCCTGCAGCCTGAGCTCCGGGGTGCCGCGCACCTCCCCCTGCAGGGTTCGCTCCAGGAGCGCCAGCAGCAGGCTCAGCAACTGGGGCTGCAGCGGTGACCGCGTGCCCTCCCCCTGCATCAGGCTGAGCAGGTGATAGAGCTGCTC
The DNA here is from genome assembly GCF_029967615.1 of Aeromonas sp. V90_14. Classification (NCBI taxonomy): domain Bacteria; kingdom Pseudomonadati; phylum Pseudomonadota; class Gammaproteobacteria; order Aeromonadales; family Aeromonadaceae; genus Aeromonas; species Aeromonas sp. V90_14. Next base: position 54,226 of record NZ_JASCAS010000033.1, read on the forward strand.
CCCCTCCTCCCCCTGCCAGATGCGGTGGCCGAGCCGGTGCAGGTGCTGCCAGCGCGGCACGTCATCCAGCAGGATCCAGCTGGTGCACCACTGCGCCCCCACCAGCTTGAGACCACCGGGCACTGCCGCCGGCAGGAAGATGAGCGAACCGGCCGGGATGGGCTGCTCGCCGCAATCGGTGAGCAGGGCGCCCCCTTCGTCGTGGCTCACCATCAGGATGTGAAACTCCGGCCGGTTGCGACGAATCAGGTAGTGATCGCGGATGCTCGAGAGCCCGGTCAGGAAGATGCCCGCCTCGCCGAGCAGCGGCAGCCCTTCACGTCCCAGCATTCGCTCCTCGCAGGCCGGGGCGATTTCCAGACACTCGCTGACAAACGGCATAACACCTCAACAGGATAGTTTTACACAAGAAAGCCGAGAGAGGCTCACAGTGAAGCCGCCCGCCACTCCCCCTATCATACCCATGACGAACCTTGCTTTTTATCTACCCGGTTAACATAAATGAATTATTGGCAAGCGATTTTAAAACAAACCACCGATCGTGAGTTCATGACCCGATTGTGGCGGCTGGCCCTGCCGGTCTCGCTGCAATCCATGATGTTCTCCCTGCTCGGCCTCATCGACATCATGATGGTGAGCCAGCTTGGCACCACGGCTGTGGCGGCGGTCGGCTTGGGTAACCGGGTCTTCTTCTTCAATCTGCTGGTGATAGCGGGACTCTCGGGTGGGGTCTCGGTGTTGGCGGCACAATATTACGGTCGCGGCGAGATGGCCGGGGTGCGCCGCTCGCTGGCGCTGGCGCTGGTGGGAGCCCTGCTGGTGAGCCTGCCGTTTGCCCTCATCTACGTGATCTCACCGGGCAGCGTGCTCGGCTTTGCCAGCCAGGCGCCTGCGCTGCGCGAGCTGGCCGATCAGTTTCTGATGATCACCGGCGCCACCATCCTCTGCACCGCCGTGGTGGTGCCGCTGGAGTCGGCGCTGCGCTCGGTCGGCAATGCCGCCGCCCCCACCCGCATCGGCATCATCGCCATCATCACCAACGTCATCCTCAACTACGCCCTCATCTTCGGCCATTTCGGCTTCGAGGCGATGGGGGTGGCCGGCTCGGCCTGGGGCACCACCCTTTCACGGCTGCTGCAAACGACCCTGCTGCTGCTCTACGTGAGACGCTACGAGGCGCGCCTGATCCCGCGAAAAGATGACTGGCTGGCCGCCTTCAAGCGCAAGGAGGTGGTGCGCTTCACCCTGATCGCCCTGCCGCTCTTGTTCCACGACGGGCTCTGGGCCTTCGGCATGCTGCTCTACGGCTTTCTTTACGCACACCTTGGCACCGACTCGCTGGCCATCATGACCACCCTCGGCACGCTGGAGAGCATCCTCATCTCCCTCTTCTTCGGGTTGGCGGTGGCCTGCTCCACCCTGCTCGGCCACCGGCTCGGGGCGGAAGAGTACGAGGTTGCCTGGCAGCACTCCCAGCTCTTTCTGCTGCTCGCTCCCATCGGTGCCCTGCTGGTGGGGATCGCGGTCTGGCTGCTGCAGACCCACCTGCTGCAGTGGGTCGGCAACCTGCCGGGCGAGCTGATGACGGAGGCCGGCCAGGTGCTCGCCATCATGTGTCTGGGTATGCTGCTCAAGGTGTTCAACATGGTGGGCATCATAGGGGTGCTGCGCTCGGGCGGGGATGTGAACTACAGCATCTTCATCGACATCGTCGGCATGTGGTGCATCGGCCTGCCGCTCGCCTGGGGGGCAGTCAACCTGCTCGGCTGGCCCCTCTCCTGGGTGGTGGCGGTGGTGTTGCTGGAAGAGCTCAGCAAGGTGTTGCTGGTGCAGCGCCGCATTCGCCAGCGCCGCTGGCTCAGAAATCTGGTGCTGGGATAAGGGAAGAGAGTAAAGCGGGAAAATGCGGGGTCATATCAATGACAGAAAATCCCCGTTTGCAGTATGCTGGCCCCCTCTTCAATCAGAGGCAGGGCGCACCGCGTGCAGCGACATTATGCCCCTGCCCAGTAGTCGTTTAAGGAGACGAGCATGCAACCACAAAAAGAGCTGATCACCGAGACTGCCCTGCTGGAGATGGCCAACAAGATCATCAAGGAACACGAAGACTTCATCCACGGCATGCGTGCCGATTCGGTGGAGCAGAAGGGGGAGATCCTGGTGTTCAAGGGGGAGTTCTTCCTGGCCGAAGATGGCACCCCGACCGGCAAGACCATGGCGGTGTTCAACATGTTCAAGCTGCTGGCCCAGCAGCTCTCCGGCAAGTACCAGCTGGGCTGAGCCCGCTCAAGCAAGATGCCGCCCTCAGGCGGCATCTGTCTGTATGGCGGCAGGCTGTGCCGGCTTGCCACCCAGCTCCCCCACCACGCAGTTGCGCCCGGCCATCTTGGCCATGTAGAGGCACTCGTCGGCCCGGTTGAGCAGATCCTCCACCCCCTCGCCACGCAGGGCCAGGGTCAGGCCGATACTCACCGTCACCTCCAGCAGTTCGTCGGAGGTGGGGCTCTTCACCAACCGCGCCTCCACCGCCACCCGCAGCCGCTCGGCCACCCGCTTGGCCTGGGCCAGCTCGGCGCAGTTGGGCAGCAGGATGGCAAACTCCTCGCCGCCGTAGCGGCCCAGCACCATGCCGGGCTCCAGCTGCTCCGCCAGGGTCGCTGCCACCTCCTTGAGCACCGCATCCCCCGCCAGATGGCCGAAGGTGTCGTTGATGCGCTTGAAGCGGTCCAGATCCAGCAGCAGCACCGCAAACGGCGCCTGCTTGCGGATCATGCTCATCCTCGCCTTCTCCAGCTGTTTCATCAGCAGGCGGCGGTTCATCATGCCGGTCAGCTCGTCGGTGGTGGACTCCCGGTAGAGCTGCAGCAGCATGTTGAGCTGGCCGCACTGCACCCAGCTGCTGGCCAGGGCAAACAGCCCCAGCAGCCAGATCTGGTTGAGGGTCTGCACGCTCCAGAGCGGCTGCCCCACCAGCAGCCAGTTGCCGGCCAGCATGGTGACCAGAATGCCCCCCGCCAGCTGCAGACCGAGGGAGAGCGGAATGGGGAAGATGGCGAACAGGCTGATGAGCAGGTAGGGGAACGCCATGTAGCCCGCTTGCAGCTCCTGATCCGCGCCGAAGCTGTGCAGGCAGATGAGGGAGAAGAGCATCATCACCGCCATCAGGTAGCCGAGCGCCAGCTTCATGCGTTCGCGTCTGAAGTGGATGAGGTAGGAGAAGGGGATGAGCGGGGAGAGGGCGAGCAGGCAGAAGATCCGGGCCTGAAACAGTTCATCGAACTGGGCGGAGGGCAAGGTCAGCCAGTCCACCACCGCCCAGGCGGGCAGGCCCACCATCAACAGACAGGTGAGCAGCCGAAGACGCACCGTCATAAAGCCCATGCGGGTCAGGGTAAAATCTTCGGAGTGGGCACGGGCACTCCAGAACTCCGACAGCTTCAGCATCCAGAGCCTCCAAATCGCAACAGAGGGCTCATTCTACGCCGTGCGGCGGCAAAATCCTATGCAACCGGCGCCATTTCCGGGCGAGCGCCGTCACACAAACCGGCGGATCATAATCGCCACGCGCAAACGTTTCAACCCATCAAAAAATAAACCCGTTGCAACCCGAATTAGCGCTGGTCAGCCCGCTCTCAATCACTAAAATAGCGCCCAATTTTCTGCCCCCTCCCCCACACATTCGAGGTATTTATGGAACAGGCTGCCGCCGTACGCGCAACCCGAGAGGCCCATCCCCCCAGGCGAGCCCATAGCGAACTGGTCTATGGCATAGAGGATGTCCCGCCCCTGCCCCAGACCCTGTTCGCCGCCCTGCAGCATATGCTCGCCATGTTTGTCGCCATCATTACCCCGCCCCTCATCATCGCCAACGCCCTCGGCCTCCCTGCCGCCGACACCCGCTATATCGTCTCCATGTCGCTGGTCATGTCCGGCATCGCCTCCTTCATCCAGACCCGCCGCTTCGGCCCCCTCGGTTCCGGCCTACTCTCGGTACAGGGCACCAGCTTCAACTTCCTCGGCCCCATCATCGCCTCCGGCCTCGCCCTCAAGCAGGCGGCCATGCCCACCGAGGATCTGCTGGGCACCCTGTTCGGCACCATGCTGGCGGCCGCCCTGACCATAGTGGTGATGAGCCGCTTCCTGCACCTGGTCAAACGGATCATCACCCCGCTGGTGACCGGCATCGTGGTGCTGCTCATCGGCCTGACCCTCATCAAGGTGGGCCTCATCAGCATGGGGGGTGGCTACGGCGCCCTGGCCGACGGCAGCTTCGCCAGCCACACCAACCTCTTCCTCTCCCTGCTGGTGCTCGGCCTCATCGTACTGCTGCAGCGCAGCCGCAACCCCTGGCTGCGCCTCTCCGCCATCATGATCGCCATGCTGGTGGGCTATGCGGTGGCACTGCTGCTGGGCAAGGTCAACGCCCCCACCTTCGATGGCCCCCTGCTGATGGTGCCGATCCCGCTCCACTACGGGCTCGGCTTTGACTGGCAGCTGTTCGTGCCGCTCGCCATCATCTTCGTGGTGACGGCGCTCGAGGCCATCGGCGACATGACCGCCACCTCCGACATCTCCGGCGAGCCGCTGGAAGGGCCGGTCTACATGGCGCGGATCAAGGGCGGCGTGCTGGCCGATGGTGCCAACTCCATGCTGGCGGCGGTCTTCTCCACCTTCCCCATGTCCACCTTCGCCCAGAACAACGGCGTCATCCAGCTGACCGGGGTGGCCAGCCGCCACGTCGGCCTGTTCATCGCCGCCATGCTGGCGCTGCTCGGCCTGTTCCCGGCGGTGGCCAGCCTGGTGCAACAGATCCCCGAACCCGTGCTGGGCGGCGCCACCATCGTCATGTTCGGCACCATCGCCGCCGCCGGCGTGCGCATCATCTCCCGCGAGGAGCTCGACCGCCGCGCCCTGATGATCCTGGCGGTGTCGCTGGCCATGGGGCTCGGGGTGGCGCAGGTGCCAGAAGTGCTGCAGCACCTGCCGGATCTGGCCAAGAGCGTGCTCTCCTACGGCGTCGCCACCGGCGGCCTCACAGCCATCATCATGAACCTGCTGCTGCCCAAGCGCACCGCCGCACAGGCCTGACATTCCGCCATCCTTGCACCAAAGCCCCGCCATGCGGGGCTTTACCTCCTTCGCTGCCACGGGTAGTGTGCTGGGCAGCCTCTGTTCAGGATGCCTTTCATGCCCTATACCCTGCTTCCCCCCCTGCCCAGTAGCCACACCCCGGATCAGATCCTGGCCGAGGAGCAGCGCTGGCTGCGAGAGTGCGCCCATGACCGCCAGCCCCGCGCCCACCTCTGGCAGGCGCCCCAATGCCTCATCGTCACCCGCAAGGACACCCGTTTGCCCCGCTACCAGGCCGCCTGCGAGCAGCTTGCCGCCGAGGGCTGGCCCGTGCATGTGCGCGACAGCGGCGGCACCGCCGTGCCCCACGGCGCCGGCATACTCAATCTGTCGCTCATGCTGCCTCGCACCACCACGGATCTGGCTCATTACTACCGGCTGCTGGGGGCACCGCTGCTCGCCCTGCTGGGGGAGTACGGTCTTGAGGGCAGCTATGACTTCGTGCCCGGCTCGTTTTGCGATGGCCAGTACAATCTGGTGATCGGGGGTCGCAAGGTGACCGGCACCGCCCAGCGCTGGCTGGCGCCGGGTCAGGATCACCACGGCGCCGTGCTGGCCCAGGCCATGCTGCTGGTGGCCGGCAACGTGGACGAAGGTACCCGGATGGCGAGCCGCTTCTACGAGCTGGCGGGCGGCGAGCTGCGCTTTCTCCCCGCCACCTCCACCACCCTGGCGCAAGCCATAAACTGGCAAGGGAGCGAGGGCGAACTGGTGGAGAGGGTGCGAACCCGGCTCACCGCGCTGCTTACCCTGGAGTGAGCTCCGCGCCCTGCTGCCGGGCACCACAACCGGCCCCCTCATCAAAAATGCCCATAAAAAAAGCCACGACCCGGGTCGTGGGGTTTGGTTTGGGTGGTTGGTGGCGGCGTCAGGCCGGGTGCGGCTCGGGCTCGGACTCCGTATCCCGGTCCCGGCTGAAGTAGGCGCGGGTCTCGGCGATCACCACGTGGCGCAGGCCGATGAGACCGATGAGGTTGGGCACCGCCATCAGGCCGTTGACGATGTCGGCCAGCAGCCAGATCAGGTCCAGATGCAGGAAGGCACCGCTCGCCACCAGCACCAGATAGATGAGGCGGTAGGGTTTGATCGCCTTCACCCCGAACAGGTACTCGGTGCAGCGCTCGCCGTAGTAGTTCCAGCCAAGGATGGTGGTAAAGGCGAAGAACAACAGGCCGATGCTCACCAGATACTGGCCGACATGGGCATCAAGCCCTTGGGCAAAGGCCAGACTGGTCATGGCCGCGCCGCTCACATCGCCGCTCCACACCCCGGTCACCACCAGGGTCAGGCCGGTCATGGTGCAGATGATGATGGTATCGATGAAGGTGCCAGTCATGGAGACCAGCCCCTGCTCTACACACGAATCGGTCTTGGCCGCCGCCGCCGCGATGGGGGCAGAACCCAGCCCCGACTCGTTGGAGAAGACCCCGCGCGCCACCCCAGACTGGATCGCCAGCATGATGCCGGCACCGACGAAGCCGCCGGTGGCTGCATGGCCGGTGAAGGCACTCCCGATCACCAGGGCGATCGCCTCCGGCAGGGCGGCGGCATTGTTCACCAGCACGCCCAGACAGGCGACGATGTAGAAGATGGCCATGAAGGGCACCACCTTGCTCGACACGCTGGAGATGGACTGGATGCCCCCCAGGGTCACCAGCGCCACGATCAGGGTCAGCACCACGGCGGTCGCTTCACGGGGTACCGAGAAGGAGAGGCTCATGGCGTCACTGATGGCGTTAACCTGCGGGAAGGTGCCGATACCGAAGAAGGCGACGCCGATGCCAAACAGGGCAAACAGCTTGGCCAGCGGCCTGGAGCCGAGCCCCTTCTCCAGATAGTACATGGGGCCACCGGCCATCTGGCCGTTGGCGTCCTGCTGGCGATATTTCACCGCCAGCAGGCACTCGGCGTACTTGGTGGCCATGCCGAACAGGGCGGCCATCCACATCCAGAACAGGGCACCGGGGCCACCGAGCTTGATGGCGGTGGCCACACCGACGATGTTGCCGGTGCCGATGGTCGCGGAGAGGGCGGTACAGAGCGCGCCGAAGCTGGAGACATCCCCCTGCTTGCCCTGCCCCTGATCGCGGCCAAAGACCAGCCGCAGGGCGAGCGGCAAGCGCACCACCTGAAGCAGACCCAGACGCAGGGTAAGGTAGATACCGGTCCCGACCAGCAGGATCAGCAGGGGTGGACCCCAGATAAAGCTATCGATGGCGGCGAGCGCCGATTGAATTGATGACATGCATCCTCCTTAAGAAACAGAAATTAAGGAGGAGAAGGATGATCTTCCCATAGGTGTCGCGATCGGCCAGAGGCGATCGGATGCGGGCCAAGCCCAGGTACAACCATCCCATCCCCTCTGTCCTTTTGCCTGAGAGTTTCCGGCGCCAGATTGCGATGCAATCACGGTGCCTTGCTCCTTCGGCGCCCGATTCAACGGGTCTCTCCAGAGTATCGTCCAGTAGCAGTCCACACCGGTTGCCCGGTACCTGAAAGATTCACTTCTTCGGTGGATGGTTGCCCATCGCTCTCCTGCTACCTTCATCCGAACTAGTTTGGATTAGGAAGCGGGCATGGTAATCCAAAAAGTGTGAGCTGTCTCCCACTCGGCCACCCCGGCCGCCGTTTTTTTTCGCACCGAACCATCTGTTATTTGTTCGTTAACTATCAATAAGTTATTCCCACTTACCGCAGATGCCCCAGCTTCACTAGCCGATACAGCCGCCATATCAAGATGATATTTCGTCTCGACCAGAAAAACTTGCCGACATATCCAATCAAAAGGGTTGCACACAAACGCAATAAGCCGATAATCCCGCGCATAACTAAGCACTTTGCAATGGAGTTATGCAATGTGCCTGGTTGGTCCCTCCGGACCGCTCGCCTGAGCCGGCCGTCGCCGGTTCAACCCCATATGGCTTGGGCATATCACGCCCCCTAAGGATGACCAAAAGAGAATGAACGAGACCCTGGTAGCACAAGATTACCGTCAGCTGGTTGAACAGTTCGGCTCCCCCCTGCTGCTGCTCGACAAGGCAGCCGTCCGCAAACAGTATCGGGCCCTGGCGGCCGCCCTGCCCGATGTACGATTGCACTATGCACTCAAGCCCCTGCCCCACGAGGCAGTGGTCTCTGTCTTGAAGGAAGAGGGGGCCTGTTTCGATCTGGCCACCAATGGCGAAGTGGATCTGGTGCGCAGTCAGGGTGTCCGCCCAGGACGCTGCATTCATACCCATCCCATCAAGCGCGACAGCGACATCCGCTATGCGCTGGAGTACGGCTGCACCGTGTTTGTCTACGACAACCCGCTGGAGCTGGAGAAGTTCATCCCCTACAAGGACGAAGTGAAACTGCTGCTGCGGGTCAGCTTCCCCAACCCCGAGACCAAGGTCGATCTCTCCAAGAAGTTCGGCTGCACCCCGGAGCAGGCGCTGCCGCTGCTGCAACTGGCCCACGCCAAGGGCATCAAGGTGATGGGGCTGTCGTTCCACGTCGGCTCCCAGGTGCCCCACGCCCGTCGCCACGTGCAGGCCATCGACGCCTGCCGCGAGATCATGGAGCAGGCCTGGGAACTCGGTCTCAAGCCCTGGGTGCTGGATATCGGCGGCGGCTTCCCGGTGGATTATGAGGGCGGCGAATTCGACATCGACAGCTTCTGCGCGCCGATCCGCGAGGCGCTGGCCAAGCTGCCGGCCACGGTGCAGAAGATTGCCGAACCGGGCCGCTTCATCAGCGCGCCGGCCATGACCTCGGTCTCCAGCGTGATGGGCAAGGCCCATCGCGGCGACAAGATCTGGTACTACCTGGATGACGGTCTCTACGGCAGCTACAACGGCCAGCTCTATGACCACGTCACCTACCCGGTGAGCACCCCGCTGGCGCGCGGCGAGCTGCACAACTCGGTGCTCTCCGGCCCCACCTGCGACAGCGTGGACGTCATTCGTGACGGCATCATGCTGCCGGATCTGGCCATCGGCGAGCTGGTGGTGGGCCGGGTGATGGGGGCCTACACCTGGGCCTCGGCCTCCACCTTCAACTTCTTCCCCAAGGCGAGCATCCTGATTCTGGACAGCAGCCAGAAGGGACAGAAGCTGGTGGCGGTCGCTTAAGCGCCATCGACAGAATGCAAAGAGGGGAAGCCGCGGCTTCCCCTCTTTCGTTTCATCCAGCTCAAACGGCTAGATGAACTGGCTGGCCAGCAACCAGCCGGTGTAGCCGACGAAGCAGGCGAGCAGCAGGCCCCCCTCCAGCCGGTTGATCCGCCCCTGCCCCTTGCGGCCCAGGCACATCACCAGCAGCAACAGGGTCAGCCCCATCATCACGCTCCAGTCGCGGGAGAGCACTTCCGGTGCCACGTCGAGCGGGTGGATCCCCGCCGCGATCCCCACCACCGCCAGGGTGTTGAACAGGTTGGAGCCGAGCACGTTGCCAAGGGCCAGATCGTGCTCGTTCTTGCGAATGGCAATGAGGGACGAGGCGAGCTCCGGCAGCGAGGTGCCGACGGCGACGATGGTGAGGCCAATCACCAGATCGCTGATGCCGAGCGCCTGGGCGATGGTCACCGCCCCCCATACCAGCAGGCGGGAGGCTGCAATCAGCAGCACCAGCCCGACGATGAGCCAGCCGATGGCCGCCTTGAGGGACATCCCCTCGCTGTCGATGCTCTCCTCGGTTTCCGCATCCAGCGCATCCCCCTTGCCGCGCATGCCGGCCCGGATTGACCAGCCCATCAGGCCGACGAACACCACGCCGAGGATGACGGCGTCCGTACGGTCCAGATGACCGTCCAGCAGCAGGGCGCCGGAGAGCAGGGTGATGCCGAGCAGGATGGGGATCTCCTTGCGTACCACCTGGGAGGCTACGGCGATGGGGCTGATCAGAGCGGTCAGCCCCAGGATCAGCGCAATATTGGTGATGTTGGAGCCATAGGCGTTGCCGAGCGCGAGGCCGGGGTTGCCCTGGGAGGCCGCCAGTGCGGAGACCACCATTTCGGGGGCCGAAGTACCAAAGCCGATGATCACCATGCCGATCAGCAGCGGCGGCATGCCGGCATAACGGGCGGTGGCGGCGGCGCCATCGACAAACTTGTCCGCACTCCAGACCAGCAGCGCCAGTCCGGCGATCAGGGCAACAACAGCCAGGGTCATAACATCTCCATTCCATCGCCAGCAAACGCAAGAGCCAGGCGATGGCCCGGCTCTTTGCAGAAGTGGGCCCAGTGTAGCGGGCCGACTTTCCATTTCAAGAAGAAATCAAACGACGATTGATATTTTACAGCGCCGCCAGCAAGCTCTGGGCATCCGACACCTCGAACTTGCCGGGCGCCTCCACGAACAGCTGCTCGACCACGCCATCGTTGGCGATGAGGGCAAAGCGCTGGGCGCGCACGCCACCAAAGGCCCCGGTCTCCTTGGCCAGACCCAGTGCCCGGGTCCAGCTGCCGTCGCCGTCGGCCAGCATGGTGATGGCCTCGGCGTTCTGGGCATCCTGCCACGCCTTCATCACGAAGGCGTCGTTGACCGACAGACAGCAGATGGCATCGACCCCCTTATCCTTGAACTTGTCCGCCAGCACCACGTAACCCGGCAGGTGGGCGTTGGAACAGGTGGGGGTAAAGGCGCCGGGCACCGCAAACAGCACCACCCGCTTGCCGCCAAACAGGCTTTGGCTATCCCGCTGCTGCTTGCCCTCGGCGGTGATGAAGGTGAATTCGCCCGCGGGCAGGGCTTGGCCAATCGCTATCATGATCTCTCGTCCTCAACTGGATGGCAGGGGCTCCAGTCTACCCCACTCCCGTCATGTGACACAGACCCCGATCCCGCACGCCTTTTGGACTAACCTTGAGCAGGATCAGCCGACCAAGGAGGCCTCATGCAGCACTATTACGATGGACTGGAAATTCGCCCCTCCGCCTTGCGAGAGCAGCAACAACTGGATCAAGTCAATCACCTGCTTACCCATGTCGGCCAGTATTGCGCCGGTTATTCCAGTGCCTACCGCCAGCGCCGCCTGCAGGATCTGGGCGAGCTGACCAGCCTGCCCCTGCTCAACGCCAGCGAACTGTTCGCCGCCCAGCAGGCTCACCCACCCTTTGCCGGCCTCACCGGCCGCCCCGCCAGCCAGGCGCTGCGGGTCTTCGCCTGTCCGGGCCAGCTGGCCATTCCCGAGTACGCCGGCGCCGACTGGTGGGGGGCGGCGCGCGCCCTGTTCGCCGCCGGTTTCAAGGCCGGGGAGGTATTGCTCAACGGCCACGACTACCACATCAGCCCCACCGCCTTCATCTTCGACAACGGCGCCCGCCAGCTGGGTGCGCCCGTGGTGCCCTGCGGCCCCCACGATACCGGGCGCCAGCTGGAGGCGCTGCAGCGCTATGAGCCGACCGGGTTCGTCGGGCCGCTGGCGGTGCTGCTGGATCTGCTGGAGGCGGCAGAGCGGGCCGACGTGCCGAGCGACAGCCTGCGCTGCGCCCTGCTGTGCGAATCCTCCCACCCCGATACCCGGCCACTGCAGGCGGTGCACGGCATCCGGGCGCTCAACTGCCTGCTGCTGCAGGATGCGGGGGTGATCGCCTATGAGAGCCAGCCCGGCCAAGGCTTCATCGTCAACGAAAGCTGCCTCATCGAGATCATCGATCTGGCCAGCGGCGAGCCGGTCATCGGCGATGGCGTCGGTCAGCTGGTGGTGACCCGGCTCGATCTGGAATACCCGCTGCTGCGTCTGGTCACCGAGTGGCAAGGCCACTGGCTCGCCGGCGCCAGTCCGTGCGGGCGCACCAACCGCCGGCTCAGGCTGGTCTAACATCCCCCGCCCGAAACAAAACGGGCAGCCAGTGGCTGCCCGTTTTGCATGCAGGGTACGCGTCAGCGCCGCGCCTGCCAGGTGGCGATGGCAAGCAGGGAGTCGGGGGTAAATTCGGCGGCCCGCGCGGCGATCTCCGCCTGGCTCATCCAGCACACCTCGCTCACCTCTTCGGCCTGCAGTTGCAGCGGCCCCTGATAGCGGCAACTGAAGAGACCGCCCCAGACCCGGTACCCCTCCCCTTCGGCATAGAAGTCACCGAAAGCCTGCAGCGGCACATCGCGGATCCCCAGCTCCTCGGCCAGTTCGCGGCGGGCGGAGGGCTCCATCTGCTCGCCCGTGGTGACCACGCCGCCGGCGCAGGCATCCAGCATGCCGGGGCAGAAGTCCTTGCTGAGGGTGCGGCGCTGCACCAGGATGCGGTCAGCCTCGTCGAGCACCAGGATATAGCTGGCGCGGTGGCAGAGGTTCTCCCGCCGCACCTTGGCACGCTCGGCAACCCCGACGACCTGATTGTTTCCATCCACCACATCCACCCATTCCACACGCAGACCCTTCTTGTTCATGGCGTTAAACTGCCCGCAGTATATCGGGGTAACGGCTTGTCATGGCAGCCTTTTTTCACTCTCACTCCACATGGACGGCCAATGCGGACAGAGGACAAACCGGATTCATACAAACCTCCACAAACTGTCACATCCGTGTCACCTGGCAACGCCATAGTGTGCCCTGTCCACGCAACAGGTGTTTTGTGATGAAGGTGTTCAAGAACTTGTCTCCCCGCCAGATTGCCCGCTACATCAAGAGCTTCCATCACGGCAGCTTCATGGTGGAGACCCACGGGCGGTTCGAGTTCAGCGGCGGCGAGATCAATCTGGAGAGCCTGACCTGCCGTCAGACCCTGAGTCTGGCCCGGCAGATCAATCTGGAGGCTCGCGGCCTGCGTCACACCACCCTGCTGTTGGGGTAACTTCCATAGTCCTTTCTGTTTTGTAGTCTGCGTCCATGCACGTCTTTGCCCGCCGGCTACTCGCCGTGCGGGCCGTTTTCGATGTCGGTGATCACCCCGTTGCGCACGATGACGAAGCGCATGAACTCGTTCTTGCCGAAGTTGTAGGTCCAGCGCTCCCCATACTTCACCTGCATCAGGTTGCCGAATTGATTCTCCTCGTTGCGGGTCAGCTCCTCGCGCAGCATGGGTTCGCCGCACTTGAGCAGCATCTCGGCGGTGCTGTCCCCTTCGGTGATCAGCGCATTCTTGCAGCGCATGGCGCCGGCACTGGCCGGCAGACTCAACAGCAGGGCCAGCAGGGCCCCGCCAACCAGCGGTAGTGACTTCATCGGTGACTCCATTTGAACAGGGCACTGCCCAGGGTGATGCAGCAGAGCGTAAACAGCAGGACCCAGCCCAGTGGCGCCGCCACCTCGGCCCAGCCTGCCCCTTCCAGCATGACGGCGCGGGCCGCCGCGATGATCTGGCTGAGCGGCAGCCAGGCCGCCAGCTGCTGCAGCCAGGCGGGGGCCCCTTCCAGCGAGAACCAGACGCCGGAGAGAAACATCATCGGCATGCTGATGACGTTGAGCAGCCCGCTCGCCAGCTCCTCGTTCTGGATGCGGGCCGCCACCAGCAGACCGAGGGACGCCATGGACGCCCCGCCCAGCAGGGCGATCAACAGCAGCAGCCAGCCCGAGCCCAGCAGCGGCACTCCAAGCAGGCCGTAGGCCACCAAAAATACCAGCAGGCTCACCACCAGGGTGATCAGGATGCGCGACAGCAGCTGGGCGCAGAGAAACTCGGCAGCCGAGAGCGGGGTGGCCCGCAGCCGCTTGAGCACCCCGTTCTTGCGGTAACGAACGATGACGAAGCCCACTCCGAACAGGCCGGAGAACATCAGGTTCATGCCGATCACCCCGGGCAGCAGCCAGTCACCGTAGCGAATGGCACGCCCGCTCAGGGTCTCTCGCACCAGCTGCACCGACACGGCCTGGCGCAGCAGATACTCGGCCATGGCTCCCTGAGGGGCGTCCGGGTTGATCCAGTAACGGCCCGTGCCGGGCGAGAGCAGCAGATCCAGCTGATGGTGGCGCACCTTGAGCCGGCCCCTCTCCTCCTCGTCATAGGGGATGATCTTGAGCAGCGGCACGGCGCGCAGCGGGGTATAGGCTGCGGGTAGCTCCCCCACCACCCCCATCTGCACCAGCGGCTTGGGCGGACCGGAGAAGATGAGGGTAAACCCCAGCACCAGCAGCAGCGGAAAGGCCAGGTTCCAGACAAGCGCGGCCCGATCCCGCACGAACTCCAGGTTGCGGGCATAGAAGAGCGCCCCGATGCGCTTGAGGGATCCCGTCATCTGGTGCTCCTTGGGCTGGCAGGCTGGGGCGACATGCAGGCAGATACCGCTGCGGGGTACCACGGGGCCGCCGTCATGCGCCGCTCCGCAGGCTGTGGCCGGTCAGGTGGAGGAAGAGATCCTCCAGATTGGGGGAGCGCACCTGCATGCCGGTCAGCGGCACGCCCAGGCTCAGCAGCCGTGGCAGCAAGTCCGCCACGTCAGGACAGCTCAGCTCCACCTGCTCGCCCAACGGGCGCAGGGGATAGCCGAGACTGGCGAGGGCCGGGTGAGCCGCAAGGCGCACCAGCACGCCGTCAAAATGCTGGGCCAGCAGGGCGACCGGGGTGTCCAGGCTGAGCAGATGGCCGTGATCGACGATGGCAATCTGATCGCACAGCTGCTGGGCCTCGTCCATGTAGTGGGTGGTGAGCACCACCGTCTTGCCCTGCGCCTTGATCGCCTCGATGCGCTGCCAGAAGTGGTGACGAGCCTGGGGATCGAGACCCGTGGTGGGCTCGTCCAGAAACAGCAGCTCGGGGTCGCCAAGCAGCGCCAGTGCCAGCAGCAACCGTTGCCGCTGACCGCCGGAGAGCTTGCGGCTGTCCCGATCGATGAATTCTCCCAGCGCACACAGTTCGATGAGCTGGGCCTGGGGCAAGGGGGCCGGATAGAGGCTGGCAAACAATCGCAGGGTATCGCGCACCGTCAGGAAATCCTGCAGCGCCGTGTGCTGGAACTGGATGCCGATGCGGGAGCGGTAGTCGGGGCCGCGGGGGGCACCGTGGAACAGGATCTGGCCGCTGTCCGGGGTGAGGATCCCCTCCAGCAGCTCGATGGTGGTGGTCTTGCCCGCCCCGTTCGGGCCGAGCAGGCCGAAACAGCTGCCGGCAGGAATGGCAAAGCTGAGCCCGTCCACCGCCTTGACGCCGGGGAAGTGCTTGACGAGATCGACGACTTCAATGATGGCAGCCATGGGCGCTCTCCCAGCAGGAGCCATGACTATATCCAAAAGCGCAGGCGCTGCCCATGCCCCGCCGCGCGCGGCGCAAAAAAACAGACGGCGACCCGAGGGTCGCCGTCCGTATCAATCAAGCCAGCCGGATCACAGGATGTCCAGCAGCTCCACTTCGAATACCAGGGCGGAGTACGGCGGGATGGAACCGGCACCGCGTGCACCGTAGGCCAGATCCTGCGGAATGTAGAGCTTCCACTTGGAGCCAACCGGCATCAGTTGCAGCGCTTCTACCCAACCGGCGATCACGCCAGTGACCGGGAATTCGGCCGGCTGACCGCGGGCGACGGAGCTGTCGAACACGCCACCGTGGGTGAAGGTACCGTGGTAGTGCACACGCACGGACTGACCGGCGACCGGTACGGCACCGTTGCCTTCCACCAGCACTTCGTACTGCAGACCGGACTCGGTGGTCTTTACTTCGGCGCGCTTGGCGTTGTCGGCCAGGAAGGCTTCGCCTTCGGCGGCGGCAGCCTTGGCGACGGCTTCCTGCTCTTCCTGCATGCGGGCGGTGATGACCTGGAAGGCATCGTTGATATCGTCACGGCTGACCGCGAACTCCAGACCATTCAGGGCATCTGCCAGACCTTGCTGCAGGGCCGGGATATCCAGACCGGCGAAGGCTTGCTGCGCCAGTTGATCACCCATGTTGCGGCCGATGCCATAGCTGGCCTTCTGTTCGATAGAGTCGTATTGGGACATTGAGAAGTTGCTCCGGGTCCTGAGGGTAAAAGAGACGGGATAATATCAGACTTTTGCGCCGGGTGCTGCCGGCCTGGCGCCTGATTTCCCCCACCGTGGGAGAGAGTTCACACAAGCTGGCAGAGGGACGCCGACATGCGGCGCCCCTCTGTTTCGTAGGATTATCTCCTTCGCCGAGCCGGTATCAGGCCCGGTCCAACAGAGCCCGTACCACCGCCACCTTGGCGCCGTCGGTGATATTGACCCGGCCATCGTCCGAAGTACCCATGTTGACACCATGGGGCACCATGCCGCCGCGCCAGCCCATGCCGGACATGTGCACCTCGTTCACCCCGGTGAACTCCACTATGGTGCGCACGTTGTCGGCATTGACCCCGGCCCCCGGCATCAGGCTGGCTCGCCCCGCCAGCGCCTGCTGCATCGCCTGCAGGGTTTCCAGCCCCGCCAGCGCGGTCGGCGCGTGGCCCGAGCTCAGAATGCGCTCGCAGCCGGCGGCGACTATGGTCTCCAAGTCGAGGCGCCAGTCGGAGGAGAGGTCGATGGCGCGGTGGAAGGTAACGCCAAGGGGCCCTGCCGCCTCCACCAGCTGGGTGAGTTTGGCGGCAGGCACCCGTCCCTGCTCGTCCAGCAGACCGACTACCACCCCCTGCAGGCCAGCGGCGCGGGCCGCCGCGATGTCCTGCAGCATCATCTCGAACTCCCCGTCGCCAAAGCAGAAATCGCCGGCCCGGGGCCGGATCATGGCGTAGACGGGAACGGTGGCATGGCGCGCCGCCAGCTGCATGAAGCCATAGGAGGGGGTCAGGCCGCCCAGCCCCAGCGCAGAGCAGAGCTCGATGCGATTCGCGCCAGCCTCCTGGGCGGTAAACAGGGATTCCAGATTGTCGATACAGATTTCAAGAGAGGTCATGATGGACTCCTTTATTGGGGAGATCAGACCCCGGATCTGATCTCATAAATTGAGCAAGGCGGCCCCGCGCACCCCGCCGGCGCCGCCGAAGCGGGCCTCGCGGATCTCGGGCAGGGCGACCCCGGGCAGCAGATGGCCAGGCAGGCGCAGCGGCAGCTGTTCGTAGAGCGCGGGCAGACCGCTCAGACCGCCCCCCAGCACCACCACGTCGGGGTCGACCACCGAGATGGCGGTCGCCAGCCCGGCAGCCATGATTTCGAGCCAGCAGTCGACCGTGGCCACCGCATGGGGTTCGTGCGCCTCGAAGCGCCCCACTATCTGGTGGCCGCTGGCACGCTGGCCGTGAAAGTGATGGTAGAGCCGCTCCAGCCCGGTGCCGGAGGCATAAGTTTCAAAACAGACCAGACGGCCGCAGCCGCAACGGGGACGAGGCAGGTCGGGGTACTTCATCAGCATGGTGGCCGGCAGCGGGTAGTGGCCGATCTCCCCCGCCAGCCAGTTGCGGCCCTGGATCAGCTTGCCCGCCAGATAGACGGCGCCACCGATGCCGGTGCCGATGGTGACGCCGAGGGCGCTGTCGGCTCCCGCCGCCGCCCCCTGATGTACCTCGGACCAGAGGAAGCAGTTGGCATCGTTGTCCACCTTGACCGGACGCTCCAGCAGTTCGGCCAGATCGGCGCCCAGGTGGCGACCATTGATGGAGGGCAGATTGGCCGCCACTATGCTGTGGTCGTGCCGGTTGAGAATGCCGGGAAAGCCGATGCCCACCGCACCACGGGCGCCGAAACGGGCATCCGCCTGTTCGACCCGCGCGCGAATGAGCTGCTGCAACCCTTCGTAATCATTGCCGGGAGTGCTCATGCGCTCCTCATGACAGAGATTCAAGGCGCCGTCATACACAGCGAACGCTATCTTGGTGCCACCAATATCAAAGCCGTAATACATGCCACACTCCCTTGTCGATGAGTCGCCTCACCTCAGCCTGTCCAGAGGGGGACATTGTATTAATTCGCAAAAAAAATAAAGTGACCGGAGACGAAAAACGGGAGAGAGATCAAAGCAAACGAAACATTTGTCGCTGCAGGCAGGGCTGGCCGAGGCTCATCAGGGTGCGTTCCTGGCCATCAAACATGAAGCCGCGGCGCAGGTAAAACCCCTCGCCGATGTGGTTGCCATCGAGCAGCCACAATCTGACGCCTTCACAGCCGGCGCGCCGCATCTGCATCGCCACCGCCTGCCACAGCCGCTTGCCGTGGCCCTGGCGCCAGTGGTCGGGATGCAGGTAAAAGGCGCGGATCCAGGCGGTGGGGTACTCCCCCGTCGTCTCCGGCTGCCAGTAGAGCAGGCCGATGACCACCTCGTCCTGGCACAGCAGCATGGGCCTGGGGCCCGTCTCCGCCAGCCGGCGCTGCCAGATCTGCAGATGCTCGGTCACCGCCAGCTGGGCCAGCATGTCGGCACCGAGCACGCCGCCGTATGCGGCGAGCCAGCTGGCCCGCTGCATCACCGTCATGGCAGCGGCGTCATCGGGCCGCGCCATGCGCAGGCTTATGCCTTGCATTGGGGTACCAGCCCGGAGGCGCGGGCCTGCTCGTAGAGCGGCACGGCTTCAGCCTGCTGGGCCTGCAGCTCGGCGATCCGGTTCTCGTTGCTGGGGTGGGTGGAGAGCAGCTGGGGCGGCGCATTGCCACCCGCGGCCGCGCTCATGTTCTGCCACAGCGGAATGGCTTCGGCCGGATTGAAACCGGCGCGGGCCATCAGATCCAGACCCAGCCGGTCCGCCTCGCTCTCCTGCTCGCGGCCATAGGGCAGCATGACGCCGACCTCCACCCCTAGCCCCAGCGCCGCCATGGTGGCACCGCGGTATTCGCTGCTGCCCATGGCGATGTCGGCCGCCGCCAGCCCAAGGCCGGTCAGCTGGCTGCGGGAGAGACGTTCGTTGGAGTGCTGGGCCAGCACGTGGGTCAGCTCGTGACCGATGACGGTGGCGAGCTGATCCTGGTTTTTGGCCACCTTGAGCAGGCCGCTGTAGACCCCGATCTTGCCGCCGGGCAGGGCGAAGGCGTTGACCTGCTTGGAGTCAAATACCACCACTTCCCAACTGGTGATGCCGTACTGGCTCGGCACCTGGGCGGTCACCGCCTTGGCGACGCAGGAGACATAGGCGTTCATCTTCGCATCCGTGCTCACCTTCTCCTGCTTCTTCATCTCTTCGAAGGAGTCGGCCCCCAGCTTGCTCATCTGCTGGGGCGAGAACAGCAGCATCTGGCTGCGGCCGGTGGGAGACTGGGCACAGCTGGCGAGCAGGGTGGAACAGAGTGCCGCCAGGCCAAGCTTGAACAAGGGAGATGTCATGGAGGTGTCCTTCACCATAAAGATGCCCTATTTTCGGAAATGCGGGCGTCCGGTGCAAGTCGGCAAATCACCCGGTCTGGCGAAAGCGGTCACATACCGCCATCATGCGGCGGCCAAAAAACAAAACGGGCCCCGCAGGGCCCGTCTGGCAAAGGAAACCGGCTTACATGATGCCCAGTTTCTTCAGGTCGGCTTCGACCACCTTGGCCGGTACCGGTACGTAGCCATCTTTGGCAACGATGTTCTGGCCCGCCTTGGAGAGCACCATCTTCAGGAACTCTTGCTCCATCGGAGAGAGCGGCTTGTTCGGGTGCTTGTTCACGTAAACGTACAGGAAGCGCGACAGCGGGTACTTGCCGGTGATGGCGTTGTCGGCGCTGGCCTCGATGAAGGTCTTGCCATCCTTGGAGAGCGGTACGGCGCGCACACCGGAGGTGACGTAACCGATGCCGGAGTAGCCGATACCGTTCAGGGAGGAGGAGACGGACTGCACCACGGAGGCAGAACCCGGCTGCTCGTTCACGCCGCTCTTGAAGTCACCGTTGCACAGGGCGTGTTCCTTGAAGTAACCGTAGGTACCGGACACCGAGTTGCGACCGAACAGTTGCAGATCCTTGGAAGACCAGTTGCCGTCCAGACCCAGATCAGCCCACTTGGTGGCGGCCTTGGCTTCGCCGCACTTGAGAGTGCTGGAGAAGATGGCATCCAGTTGCGGCATGGTCAGCCCCTTGATGGGGTTGTCCTTGTTGACGAACACCGCCAGGGCATCGACCGCGACGCGGATGGCGGTCGGCTTGTAACCGTAGCGCTTCTCGAAGGCCTCTTCCTCGCCGGATTTCATGGCGCGGCTCATAGGGCCGAACTGGGCAACGCCCTCGGTCAGTGCGGTCGGCGCGGTGGAAGAACCGGCGGCCTGGATCTGCACGTTGACGTTGGGGTACATGCGCTTAAATTCTTCGGCCCACAGGGTCATCATGTTGGCCAGGGTGTCCGAGCCGACAGAGGACAGGTTGCCCGAGATGCCGCTGGTCGGAGTGTAATCCGGCAGGTTTTTATCCACACCGGCAGCCAGGGTGCTGACGGAAAACAGGGTAGCTGCGGTGAATCCGATTACACCAGCCAGTTTGTTGAGTTTCATCCAATCTCTCCAAGGTTGCAGAACGCAGTCCATCAAAACACGGGTTAACTTGGCTCACCGCCGGCCACGCCGGACGATGCGCTGAGTGTCATTTCCTGCCCTCTTCCCCCAGTCCTGTGGTGGCAGAAGGCAAGCGTCAATCTGAGGCCGAAAGTGGTCACATCCCGAGCACTGCGATCGGCCGGTCGCGTTTCGTACTCTCCCTGCGCCAAACCGGCGACAGGTCCGTTCTCAAGACGGCGCCAGTATCTGACCTGGCAGTGACAAATTTATGGATTTAATGTGACACTTTAATGACATGGCGGGCTTGTTTAACAAATGAAAAAAGGGCCGCCATCGCCGCCCTCTTTTGATGCCAACCCCTTGCCGGCAAAGACTATTTCACCACCACCATGCGACCGGGGATGAGAAAGCTGAAGCGGCTGCCGAGGCCGACCCGGCTCTCGATGTCGAGCTGGCAGTCGTGGTGACTCAGGGCATGCTTGACGATGGCAAGCCCGAGCCCCGAGCCGCCGGTGTGACGGGAGCGGGCCTTGTCGACCCGATAGAAGCGCTCGGTGAGCCGCGCCAGGTGCTCGGGCGGGATCCCCTCCCCCTCGTCCTGCACCGCAAACAGTGCCATCGCCCCCTGCTTGCGCCACTCCACCGTTATCTTGCGCCCCGCCGGGGTGTAGTGGATGGCGTTGTAGACCAGGTTGGAGACGGCGCTGCGCAGCTGATCCTGATCGCCGCGCACCAACAGATTGGGCTGCACCATGAACTCGATCTGGTGGGCCCGCTCGCCGGAGAGCGCCCGCGCCTCCTGCTCCAGCAGCCCCAGCATGGCGGGCATGTCCACCAGGTGGGAGAGATCCACGCTCGGCGCCGCCTCTATGCGCGACAGGGTGAGCAGCTGATTGACCAGGTTATCCATGCGGATGGTCTGCTCCATCATCACCTTGTGCGCCTTGGCCCACATGGCGGGCGGCGGTGGCTCCTCGGTCATCTCCAGATAGCCCTTGAGCACGGTGAGCGGTGTGCGCAGCTCGTGGGAGACGTTGGAGACGAAGTGCTTGCGGGTCTTCTCCAGGCTGCGCAGCCGGGTCACGTCCCGCACCACCAGCATCGCCTGATCCTCGGCGTAGGGCATGATCCGAAACTCGAGAAACTTCTCCTCGTTGATGGGCGAGGTCATCTCGAACGGTTCGTCATACTGCCCCTTGCCGAGGTAGGCGCCGAAGGCGGGATTGCGAATGAGATTGCCGATGTGCTGACCGGCATCTTCCGGCCAGCGAAAACCGAGCAGCTGCTCGGCCAGCCGGTTGCACCAGAGGATGCTGCCGTCGGTGCGAAACACCACGGCCGCATCGGGCAGTGCCTCCGCCCCTTCCCGAAAGCGGCGGATCAGCCCCGCCAGCTCGCGGCGGCGGGCCCGGTGGCGCTGCTGCAACTTGTAGATGCCGTTGAAGATGTACTCCCAGCTGCCGCTGCCGTTGGGGGGCACCAGGCTGCGATCGTGCCACAGCCAGTCCGACAGCCGCTTCTGGAAGCGATAGTGCCAGCCCAGGTGCAGCACGGTGGCCGCCAGCAGGCAGAGGGCGAGGGTATTCGTCAACCAGCCGACCAAGGCGAAGGGCGCATAGAAGAACGCCATTCGCCACAACTGGCGCCGCCAGGCATAAGGTTGCAACATAACTTCCTCTACAGACGGGTTGAGAAGCGATAGCCTGCGCCGCGCACCGTCTGGATCAAGCGATCGTGCCCCGTCTCTTCAATGGCCTTGCGCAGACGACGGATGTGCACATCCACGGTTCTGTCCTCGACGTACACATTGGTACCCCAGACATTGTTGAGCAGCTGCTCGCGACTGTAGACCCGCTCCGGGTGAGTCATGAAGAAGTGCAGCAGCTTGAATTCGGTCGGCCCCATGTCGAGCGCCTTCTCCTCGGCGCTGACCCGGTGGGAGACAGGGTCCAGCTTGAGCCCCTGCACCTCGATCACCTCGTCCACCGAGGTGGGAGAGACGCGGCGCATCACCGCATGCAGACGGGCGGTGAGCTCCTTGGGCGAGAACGGCTTGGTGATGTAGTCATCGGCCCCCGCCTCCAGCCCGCGCACCTTGTCCTCTTCCTCGCCGCGGGCGGTCAGCATCACCACCGGGATCTGGCGGGTCACCTCATCCTGCTTGAGCTGCTTGATGAACTGGATGCCGCTGCCGCCCGGCATCATCCAGTCCAGCACGATGAGTTCGGGGTAGGGTTCGCGCACCTTCGCCAATCCGTCGGCAAAATCTTCAGCTTCTACTGTTTCATATCCCTTCTGCTCGAGCACGAAGCAGAGCATTTCGCGGATCGGTGCTTCGTCCTCGACCACCAGAATTCGCTTAGCCATATCCCTTCTCTCTCCTCTGTGAAGATGGGTGCGCCAATTATTAGAACTTTCTGTGACACTTTTATGACTTTATGACAGGCGGGATGATAAACGTTTTCAGATTCAGTTGGCAGCAGCGAGTTGCAGCAGATCCCAGCGGTTGCCACTGATGTCCTCGAACACCACTACGGTGCCGTAAGCCTCGATACGCGGCTGTTCACAAAAATGGACACCGTACGCCTGCATGCGCTGGTAATCGCCCCAGAAGTCGTCGGTCTCGAGGAACAGGAAGACCCGACCGCCCCCCTGCTGGCCGATGGCGGCCCGCTGCTCCGGGGTGGCGGCCCGCGCCAGCAACAGGGCGGAGCCGGGGGCCCCCTTGGGGGCAACCCGCACCCAGCGCTTGCCCGGTTTGCCCGGCTCGTCGAGGGGCGTATCTTCCAGCAGTTCGAACCCCAGTCCCCGGGTAAAGAAGGTGATGGCCTGGTCGTAATCGGCCACCAGCAGGGCCAGGGCGCCAATGTGTTGTGCCATGGGAAGTTCCTCAACAGATGAATGGACGGGGCGCATCATAACGGGGGATGGCCCCGGGCTCCAGCACCTAGACTGATGAGGTGGCAGAGGATAGAGGAGGGGAGCATGGCGCCGGGCAGGCGCAACCTCCCCGCCTAAAGCAACCGGGTCAGCCCTGCCCGAGCCAGTCGCGCAGCACGCTATCCCGGTCCCCGTCCAGCGCCGGCGAGGCGCGCCCGTAGCGCACCGGGGTTGCCGACAGATGCAGCGGATTGGCCAGGGTGGGCAAGGGCTGATCGCCGCGTTGTACCTGCTGCACCCAGCCGCGCACCACCCCCTGCTCGAGGGCGAACAGGGCATCCAGGGTAAGGATGGGGCCGCCCGGCACCCCGGCTGCCTCCAGCATGGCACTCCACTCGGCGCTGCTACGAACCAGTAGCCGCTCGGCAATCAGGGCATTGAGCCGGTGGCGGTGGCGCACCCGGGCGCTGTTGCTGGCAAAGTCGGGGTCCGTCGCCCAGCCGGGTTCCCCCAGCAGGGCCGCCAGCGCGGCAAACTGGCCGTCGTTGCCCACCGCGAGGATCAGATGACCATCCCGGGTGGGATAGACGTCGTAGGGGACGATATTGGGGTGGCCGTTGCCAAGGCGCCCGGGCGCCTGACCGGTGGCGAGATAGTTCATCGCCTGGTTGGCCAGCACCGCCACCGACACGTCGAGCAGGGCCAGATCGATCTGCTGCCCCTCCCCGGTTCGCTCCCGGTGGCGCAGGGCCGCCTGGATGCCGATGGTGGCGTAGAGGCCGGTGAGGATGTCGACAAGCGCCACCCCCACCTTGACCGGCCCGCCGCCGGGGGTCTCGTCCGGCTGACCGGTGATGCTCATCAATCCGCCCAGCCCCTGGATCAGCAGATCGTAACCGGGTCGCTGAGCCCAGGGACCGTCCTGGCCAAAACCGGTGATGGAGCAGTAGATGAGCCCCGGGCGGCGGGCCTTGAGGCTCGGGTAATCGAGGCCGTAGCGCGCCAGCCCCTCTACCTTGAAGTTCTCGATCACCACGTCGGCCCGGTCCACCAGGGCCAGCAGGGTTTCGTGATCGCGCGCTAGATCCAGGGCGATGGAGCGCTTGCCCCGGTTGGCGGCATGAAAGTAGGCCGCCTCCCCCGCCACCAGCTCGGGTGGGCCCCAGTGGCGAGTGTCGTCACCGCGCCCGGGGGCCTCCACCTTGACCACATCGGCGCCGAGATCGGCAAGCAGCTGGCTGGCCCAGGGGCCGGCCAGCACGCGGCTGAGATCCAGCACGCGCACGCCGGCAAGGGGCCCCATCACTCAAACGCCTGCAGGTCGGTCTGGGCCCGCCCCAGGATCAGGGCGTGGATGTCGTGGGTCCCCTCGTAGGTATTGACCGCCTCCAGGTTCATCACGTGGCGAATGACGTGAAACTCGTCGCTGATGCCGTTGCCGCCGTGCATGTCGCGGGCGACCCGGGCTATCTCCAGCGCCTTGCCACAGCTGTTGCGCTTGATGAGCGACACCAGCTCCACCGGGCAGCGCCCCTCGTCCATCAGGCGCCCGGCCTGCAGGCAGCCCTGCAGGCCGAGGGCAATCTCGGTCTGCATGTTGGCCAGCTTGAGCTGAAACAGCTGGGTGGCGGCCAGCGGGCGGCCGAACTGCTGGCGATCCAGCCCGTATTGGCGGGCGGCGTGCCAGCAGAACTCGGCGGCGCCGAGCGCCCCCCAGGCGATGCCGTAGCGCGCCTTGTTGAGGCAGCCGAACGGCCCCTTGAGGCCGCTCACCCCCGCCAGCCGGTTCGCTTGTGGCACGAAGACCCGCTCCATCACTATCTCGCCGGTGATGGAGGCGCGCAGGGAGAACTTGCCCTCGATCTTGGGGGCTGAGAGCCCGGCCATCCCCTTCTCCAGCACGAAGCCGGTGATCTCGCCATCCAGCTTGGCCCATACCACGAACAGATCGGCGATGGGGGAGTTGGTGATCCACATCTTGTTGCCGGTCAGCAGATAGCCGCCGTCGACCCGCTCGGCGCGGCTCTTCATGGAGCCAGGGTCGGAACCCGCATCCGGCTCGGTGAGGCCGAAGCAGCCCACCAGCTCGCCCCGGGCCAGCCCCGGCAGCCAGCGCTGGCGCTGGGCCTCGTCGCCATAGGCGTGGATCGGGTGCATCACCAGGGACGACTGCACGCTCATGGCCGAGCGGTAGCCGCTGTCGACCCGCTCCACCTCCCGGGCGATGAGGCCGTAGGCCACGTGATTGACCCCGGCGCAGCCGTACTGTTCCGGCAGGGTGGCGCCGAGCAGCCCCAGCTCCCCCAGCTCGTTCATGATGGTGCGGTCAAACTGCTCGCGGCGGTTGGCCTCCAGCACCCTGGGCATCAGCCGTGCCTGACAATAGTCGCGGGCGGCGTCGCGGATGAGCCGCTCCTCTTCGCCGAGCTGGCTGTCGAGAAAGAAGGGGTCTTGCCAATCAAATCGGGTACGCGTCATAAAGCACTCCATGCCATGCAAAAGAATCATCAAAGGGTCTCTTGTGGACCCATCTTAACCATGAAAAAGCTCGGGTAACAAACACCTCAGCCTGCCTCCCGCAGCGCCCGATAGAGGGTGGTGCGGCTGATACCGAGGCGGCGCGCCGCCTCGCTCACGTTGCCATCGCACTCCGTCAGGGTCTGCTGCACCCGTTGCCGGTTCTGCTCGCGCAATGTGCTGCCCGCCACCGCCGTGGTGGCGGCCGGCGCCACGGCCACGGTCGGCAGATGCAGGTGGGCTGGCTCAATCCAGCCCTGCCCCTCCGCCAGCACGCAGGCCACCTCCAGCGCCTGCTTGAGCTGGCGCACGTTGCCGGGCAGCGGGTGGGCCAGCAAGTGGTGCTCGGCCTCATCGGTCAGGCGCAGGGCAGGATCCATCTCGGCCAGCAGCCGCTGGACCAGCGCCTGCCGCTCGCGGGTCGGCCAGTCGCGCAGCGGCGCCAGCAGTTGCCGCCAGCCGCAGATACGGTAGTAGAGATCTTCGCGAAAGGTGCCGGCCGCCACCATGGCCGCCAGATCCCGGTGGCTGGCGCTGACCAGCCAGAAATCCACCGCCTCAGGTCTGTGGCTGCCGACCGGGGTGACGGCGCGCTCCTGCAGCACCCTGAGCAACCGGGTCTGGGCCAGCAGCGGCAACTCGCCGATTTCATCCAGCATCAGGATGCCGCCGTGGGCGGCGCGCAGATACCCCTGGCTGCCTTGGCTGCGAGCGCCGCTGAAGGCCCCGCCCACGTAGCCAAACAGCTCGGCCTCCACCAGCTCCGCCGGCAGGGCGCCGCAGTTGACGCACACCAGCGGTTGCGCCCGCCGGCTCGACTGCCCGTGCAGTTCGCGCACCAGATGCTCCTTGCCGCTGCCGGTCTCCCCCTCGATGAGCAGCGAGATGCCGCGCTCCAGCATCTTGAGCGGCACCTGCTGGCCGTGCGAGCCGCCAGCATCGGCCGGCAGGCCGGGCAGGATCGCCACGGGGCTGGCCTCCGGCACCAGCCGCAGCCCGCGTCGATCCCGCAGCAGTTGCTTGCCGTCGAAGGGGTGCTGGCCGAGCCAGAGCCGACCGGCCCGGTTGGCCCCGAGCAGCTCGCCCTCCTCCCCCAGCAGCAGACGGGCAGACCAGAGACTCTGGGGCTCGAGATCCACCAGCCAGCCCGGCTGGCACGCCAGCAGCGCGTTTTCCAGGGTCATGGCCAACAGCCGCACCGTGCCCAGCATATCGCCATCGTGATGGGCCGCGTCGGTGGAGATGTCGAGCACCCCGAGCAGTTGCCCGTCTGGCCCGAGCAGCGGGCAGGCACTGCAGCTGAGAAAGCTGTGCTGGGCGAAGAAGTGCTGATTGCCGAGCACCTGCACCTCGCTCTGTTCGGCCAGCGCGGTGCCGATGGCGTTGGTCCCCTTGCTCGCCTCCCCCCAGCGGGCGCCGCTGCGCAAAAAAATGCGCTCGGCGTGGCGGGCGAAGCCGTCGTCACCGCTGGCGGCCAGGATGGCGCCCTCGCCATCGCACAGCAGCAACCGACAGGGGCGCCCTGCCAGCAACTGGCCAAACAGCGGCAACACGAAACGCTGGAAGCTGGCGATCAGCACCCTGTGCTGCTCCTGACGGGCCGACAGCTCTCCCTGGGGCAGCAAGTCCAGCTCGGCGCTCTGCCGGCGGCTCAGCCCCTGATGCAGGCAGCGCTGCCAGGAACGCTCGATCGGGCTGGCACTGGATTGAGATAATTCGCTCATCACGCCTCCTGTTCACAAACGGCACGACTGTCACGGTCACTGTCCAGAATCGGCACAGCTTCCTCACCTTCGCCCTGGTCATTGGTTAACCAAGATACGCTGCCACATCCCGTTTGATAACGTTTTTGTAACTTTTGCTGTGCTGGTCAGACCCTCTGGCACGCCCCTTGCGATACACAGCAGCAACCGGGTTGCCCGCCAGCCCGGTCAGGACCACACACATAAGGATGATGAGATGATTTATACCGCTCCCGGTCAGGCAGGTGCCCTGGTCAGCTTCAAGTCCCGTTACGACAACTTCATCGGTGGCGAGTGGGTGGCGCCGCGCGCCGGCCGCTACTTTGAAAACATCTCGCCGGTGGACGGCAAGGTGTTCTGCGAAGTGGCCCGCTCCGACGCCGCCGACATCGAGCTGGCGCTGGACGCCGCCCACAAGGCGTTCGCCAGCTGGAGCAAGACCAGCGTCACCGAGCGCAGCAACCTGCTGCTGCGCATCGCCGATCGCATCGAACAGAACATCGAAGTGCTCGCCATCGCCGAGACCTGGGAGAACGGCAAGGCGGTGCGCGAAACCCTGGCCGCCGACCTGCCGCTGGTGGTGGATCACTTCCGCTACTTCGCCGGCTGCATCCGCGCCCAGGAGGGCTCGGCCGCCGAGCTGGACCAGAACACCGTCAGCTACCACTTCAAGGAGCCCATCGGGGTGGTCGGCCAGATAATCCCCTGGAACTTCCCGCTGCTGATGGCGGCCTGGAAGCTGGCCCCGGTGCTGGCGGCCGGCTGCTGCAGCGTGCTCAAGCCCGCCGAGCAGACCCCGGTCACCATCATGCTGATGATGGATCTCATCAAGGACATCCTGCCCGCCGGGGTGGTCAACGTGGTCAACGGCTTCGGCGCCGAGGCGGGCCAGGCGCTCGCCACCAGCAACCGGATCCAGAAGCTGGCGTTTACCGGCTCCACCGAGGTGGGCGCCCATATCCTGCGCTGCGCCGCCGACAAGCTGATCCCCTCCACCGTGGAGCTGGGCGGCAAGTCCCCCAACATCTACTTCGCCGACGTGATGCAGCACGAGAGCAGCTATATCGACAAGGCGGTGGAAGGGATGCTGATGACCTTCTTCAACCAGGGCGAGGTGTGCACCTGTCCCTCCCGCGCCCTGGTGCAGGCCAGCATCTATGACGACTTCATGGACAAGGTGCTGGCCCGCGCCCGCACCATAGTGCAGGGCAACCCCCTCGACACCGCCACCCAGGTCGGTGCCCAGGCGTCGCGCGAGCAATTCGACAAGATCCTGAGCTACATGGAGATCGGTCGCGGCGAAGGGGCCAAGATGCTGATCGGCGGCGGCCCGGCCAGGGTGAGCGGGCTGGAGGGGGGCTTCTACATCCAGCCCACCATCTTCTCGGGCCAGAACAAGATGCGGGTGTTCCAGGAGGAGATCTTCGGGCCGGCACTCGGGGTCACCACCTTCAAGGACGAAGCGGAGGCGCTGGCGATTGCCAACGACACCCAGTACGGGCTGGGAGCGGGCCTGTGGACCCGCGACAGCAACCTGGCCTGGCGCATGGGACGCGGCATCCAGGCCGGCCGGGTCTGGGTCAACTGCTACCACGCCTACCCGGCGCACGCGGCCTTCGGCGGCTACAAGAAGTCAGGGATCGGCCGCGAAACCCACAAGATGATGCTGGACCACTACCAGAACACCAAGAACCTGCTGGTGAGCCACGACATCAATCCCCTCGGCTTCTTCTAAGCTCCTCCCGTGATCAACCAGGGCGCCTGCGGGCGCCCTTTTCATTGCCAGAGCGCTCCTTGCTAGAGCGCCGCCTGCCCGGCTCCGATACCCAGCTGCTGGCGATAACGCTGGGGCGAACAGCCCAGCTCCCGATTGAACATGGCGATGAAGGCCGAGGTGGAGCCGTAACCGAGCCGCCAGCCAATCTCCTGCACCGGCAGCTCCCCCTTGAGCCAGGCCAACGCCTTGAGCAGCTTGAGCCGGGCCCGCCACTGGCCGAAATTCATCCCCAGTTCCCGCACGCAGCGCCTGGCCAGGGTACGCTCAGTGGTGTGCAGCTGCTCGGCCCACTGGGCCAAGGTGCGCGGGTCGGCGGGGTCGCTGTAGAGCGCCGCCAGCATGGGGGCCAGCAGCTTGTCCTGACTCATGGGCAGGTAGCTGTCCTGGCAGCGGGTGCGAGTCAGCTTCTCCACCAGCAGCTCGGCCTGACGCACGTCCCACTCATCCTCCATGTGGCCCAGCTTGCGATCGCAAAAATCGGCCAGGATGGCGCGGATCAGCGGGGTCATCTGCAGCAGCCTAGGTTCGGCCGGCAGCCGCGCCGCCAGGGCGTCATTGACGTAGATGGAGGTGTAGTCGAGGGCCTGCTGGTTGTAGGAGGCGTGTTCCAGATCCGCCGGCACCCAGATGAGGTAGTCGGCCGGCGCCACCAGCCGGTGATCGTCCAGCACTATCTCCATCACCCCCAGACTGATGAGGCTGAGCTGGCCCCAGGGGTGGCTGTGGGGCGCACATGCGCTCTCGGCCTGGATCTGCTGGTAGCGCAGATAGAGCGGATTGGGCGCTGGCAGATGCAGGTCCGTCGGATGGTAGTGACGTATGGCCATGGCGGGCGGATTGTCCTTTGCGCGGGATGATTTGTCAGTTTTACGTTACTTGATATCAGAAAGACAAGGGTAGACTGGTCACCTCGATAATAAGGAGTTTTTGATGCGTATCTTCTACCCGCTGATGTTTCCGCTGCTCGCCGTGCTGATCTGGGCCACCAATACCGTGGTGTCCAAGGCCGCCGCCGATGTGCTGGATCCCGCGGCCATCTCCTTCTACCGCTGGGTGATCGCCGCGCTGGCACTGACCCCCTTCTGCCTGTCGCAGCTGTGGCGCCGCCGTGGCGAGATCCGCCCCTGGCTCGGCAAGCTGCTGGTGCTGGCAGCCCTTGGCATGGTGCTCTACCAGTGCCTCGCCTACTACGCCGCCCACACCACTTCGGCCACCAACATGGGGGTCATCGGCTCTCTCATCCCGCTGCTGACCCTGCTGCAGAGCGCCCTCTTCTTCGGCCAGCGGCCGGGCAAACAGGCGCTGCTCGGCATGAGTATCTCCCTGTTCGGGGTGTTCTGGCTGCTGAGCCTGGGCCAGCCGCTGGCACTGCTGCACGACGGCATCAATCAGGGCGACGGCCTGATGCTGCTCGGCTCCGCCAGCTACGCCCTCTATGGCCTCTTGATCCGCCGCTGGCAGCTGCCGTTCGGCCCCTGGCTCAACCTCTACCTGCAGATCCTGCTGGCGGTCTTGCTGCTGATCCCGGTGGCCCTCTGCGCCGAATCGCTGGCGGTGCCCGCCGAAGGCTGGGGCCTGGTGCTGTTTGCCGGCATCGCCTCCTCGCTCTTCGCCGCCTACTGCTGGATGCGCGGCCTCGCCTGCATGGGGGCGGAGCGCACCTCGGTGTTCATGAACCTGATGCCGCTGTGCACGGCGCTGATCGCCGTCATCAGCCTGGGGGAGCCGATACACGGCTATCACCTGCTCGGCGGCGGTCTCATCCTGGCGGGGGTCATGCTCTCCCAGTTCAAGCCGAAGGCCCGCCCGGCCCTGCTGGAAGAGTCCTGAGCGGCCGGCAACATGGTTTTTGCACCAACGACAGACACAAAAAAGGGAGCTCAGGCTCCCTTTTTGTTGGCATGGATCTGCGTGCAGCCAGCGGCTCAACTGCCCCGCCGCCAGTGGTAGCGGCGCTCGGGCCGGCCGCGCTGACCGTAGTTGAGATCCACGTCCACCCGGTCCTCCGACTCCAGATACTCCAGATAGCGGCGCGCCGTAGTGCGGCTGAGGGACAAGCGCAGCGCCACCGTGTCGGTGGAGAAGGCGCTGTCCGGCTCACCCGCCAGCAGCTCCAGCACCTGGCGCAGGGTGATGGCGTCGATCCCCTTGGGGGTGTCGCGCACCTCGCGCCCCTGGGGTCTCACCTTGCCCATCAAGCGGTCCAGGTCGCTCTGCTCGAGGGAGCCGCGCTCGCAGATGCGCCGGTGCAGAGTGAGGATCTCGTCCAGGCTCTGCTGGATGCGAAACAGCCGCAGCGGTTTGATGATGTAATCCTGTACCCCCTGATTGAGGGCCTGCTGGATGGTCTCCACGTCGCAGGATGCGGTCACCATGATGACGTAGGCTTCGCGGTTGTGGCTGCGCAGCCGGTTCACCCACTCCAGGCCTGAGCCATCGGGCAGCGAGATGTCCACCAGCAGCAGTTGTGGCTGGGCCGCGCGCATCATGAGATCGGCCTGGGTCAGGCTCTCGGCCCGACCCAGCAGGGAAAATCCGGGGGTGGAGGAGACCAGCTCGGCCAGAATGGATCCTATCCGTTCGTCATCCTCGATCACCAGAGTGAAAATGGGCTCCATAGATCACACCAATTGGTTTTTATTCAAGTAGATACCGAACAGCGTCGTCTGTTCGGCGGTGCGGCGCCATTCTATCACACCCCCTCGCCTGGCCACCGTCTCCTTGACCAGGAACAGGCCGACACCGTGATCACCGGTCTGGCGACTGATGCCGTAATCAAACAGATGGTCCGCCAGCGCCTCGTCCACCCCCTCGCCGCTGTCCTCCACCTCGATCACCAGCCGGCGCCCGAAGTCGTTGAGGGAGATGAGCACCCGTGGCGGACACTGCTTGCGCCGGGCCCAGGCAGCGCGGATGCCGTTGTCCAGCAGGTTGCCGATGAGGGTGATGAGATCCGCCGACACCGCCGCCGGGTACTCGCCCAACGCCGAATCGGGATCCAGCACCAGCTCCACCCCGAGCTCGCGGGCCCGGCTGAACTTGCCGAGGATGAGCCCGGCCACCGGCTTGTCCTCGATGGCCCGCAGCAGATCGTGCAGCATGGTCTGGCACGCCTCGCTCTCCTGCTGGATGAGCTCCACCGCCTGCTCCACGTGGCCCAGCTGCAGCAGGCCGGAGAGGCTGCTGAGCTTGTTGGCGAACTCGTGGGTCTGCATCCGCAGCATCTCGGCATACTGGCGCAGGTGAGTCACCTGCATGCCGAGGCTGCCGGTCACCTCGGGGCGGCTGAAGATCAGCAGCCGACCGGGGATCTTGCCCTCCACCGCCTGCCAGCGCCCGATGAACGACTCGCCGTGCACGGTGAAACCGAGCTCGGTCTCGAGCTGGGTCAAAGCGGGGGCGAGCGGTGGCGACAGCTCAGCCAGTGGCTGGCCGAGCAGGGAGTGGCGGCCGGTGCCGGGCAGGCGCAGCTGGTAAAACGCGGCGCTGTTGAGCATGCGGATGTGGCCGTGACTGTCGAGGGCGATCACCCCCTCCGAGATGTGCTCCAGCACCAGCTCCTGCAGCACGAAGCGGTTGACGATGGTCTCCGGCTCCAGATCCAGCAGGGTGCGGCGCAGCCGATGCTGGATCCAGAGCGCCAGCAGCAGGCCGCAGCCCAGCACGGCGCCGATGGCGCTGATGAGCAGGGCGATCCGATCCAGATAGATGCCCTCCACCGTCTGCATCAGATAGCCCACAACCACGGCGCCGATGGCGCGCCCGTCCGTCCCGATCACCGGGGCGAAGCAGCGAATGGCCGGCCCCAGAGTGCCCACATCCTTGGAGCAGTAGCTGCTGCGCTCGTTGAGGGAGGGCCAGATATCCTCGCCGCGAAACAGGCCGCCCACCAGCTCCGGGGAAGGGTGGCTCAGCCGGCGGGCGTGCTCGTCGGTCACCACCATGTAGGCGGCATCGGTGCGGCTGCAGATCCCCTGCACATAGTCGCGCAGACCCGGATCGCTGCCCCACTCCAGCGCCTGTACCACTCGGCTGTCCGCCGCCAGTACCCGCGCCAGATCCCCCCCCTTCTCCTCCAGGTTCATTTCCAGCAGGTGACGGATAAAGAGCGCCAGCAGGCTGCCCAGGATGACGATCAGGAGCAGTGACAGGCCCAGGGAGAGGGTGACCAGTTGGTGACGCAGTTTCATCGATTAGCCTTGCAACATCAGGACGCGGACCAATAGTGCGGGCGCCACCAGGTCTGGTCAATCAAAGGTGCGGGATCGCCGGCAAAATCGGCCAGCCCCTCGGCACGGGCACACAGTGCCACCGCCCTCGCCACGGCGCGAGCCACCTCCCCCACCTGCTCGATGGAGGGCAGCAGCCGCCCTTCGGCCAGCGGATAGGCGCCCACTGCCTGCACCGCCGCCCGCAGCATGCCGTCGCTGATGCGCCGCGCCTTGACCGCGCAGGCACCGAGGCCGATGCCCGGGAACACATAGACATTGTTGCACTGGGAGACTACCCGCGCCGCCCCGTCCACTGTCACCGGCGGGAAGGGGCTACCGGTGGCGAGCAGGGCGCGCCCGCCGGTAGCCTGCCACACCTGGGCCGGGGTCGCCTCGGCGCTGCGGGTGGGGTTGGAGAGCGGCAGGATCACCGGCCGCTCGCACACCTCCCCCATGGCCGTCAGCACCGCCTCGTCGAACAGGCCGCCCTGACCGCTCACCCCGATCAGCACCCCGGGGCGCAGCCGCTCGATGAGCGCGGCCAAGGAGTGGCACGCCTCCGCCGCCGGACGGGCGAACGGCTGCTGGGCCGGGGTGAGCCCGGCGCGGTCCTGGCAGACCAGGCCATCCTGATCAAACAACTGCACCCGCTCCGTGCTGCCTGCCAGCTGGGCCAGCATGGCGGCGATGCCGCAGCCGGCCGAGC
Source organism: Aeromonas sp. V90_14 (assembly GCF_029967615.1). Lineage (NCBI taxonomy): Bacteria > Pseudomonadati > Pseudomonadota > Gammaproteobacteria > Aeromonadales > Aeromonadaceae > Aeromonas > Aeromonas sp. V90_14. The sequence continues at coordinate 88,443 of NZ_JASCAS010000033.1, forward strand.
CGGCCCCGACGATCAGCACCGGGGTCTCGGCCAGCGCACTGCCCGCCTGCTGCAGGCCCGCCAGCACACAGGCCGACGCCACCGCCGCCGTGCCCTGGATGTCGTCGTTGAACATGCAAAGCTCGTCGCGGTAGCGGGCCAGCAGATTGGCGGCATGCTTGCCGGCAAAGTCTTCAAACTGCAGCACCACCTCTGGCCAGCGTTTGCGAATGGCGGCCACCACCTTGTCCATGAACTGGTAGTAAGGCTCGCCATCCACCCGCGGCGCCTGCCAGCCGAGGTAGGAGTCATCCTCCAGCAGCTCGGGGTTGTTGGTGCCCACGTCCACGCACAGCGGCAGGGTGCGCGCCGGGTTGATGCCGCCAGCAGCGGAGTAGAGAGCCAGCTTGCCGATGCAGATCCCCATGCCGCCGATGCCGAGATCGCCGAGCCCCAGCACCCGCTCGCCATCGGAGATGACGATGACGTCCACCTCCTGCTCCACCGCCGCGAAGATGTCGTCCAGCTCGTCCCGGTCGTGCCAAGAGAGGTAGAGGCCGTGGCTGCGCAGATAAAGGTCGCTGTGGCGCTGGCACGCCTCCCCCACCACCGGGGTGTAGATGATGGGCAACAGCTCCGGCAGGTGGTGGCGCACCAGCTCGTAGAACAGCACCGGGTTGTCCTCCTGCAGCTGGCGCAGCAGCAGGTGCTGATCAAACGGGCTCTGCATGGCCGAAACCAGCCGGTAGATGCGGCGCCGCTGCTGGGCCAGCGACTCCTCCTTGTGGGGCATGCGCCCCATCAGTCCCTGTCGCTTGCGTTCGGCATAGGGCAGGCTGGTGCCCATCATGATGTCGTTCATTATCTTGTTCCTTATGCCAGCAGCGAGATGAGCAGGGTGGCCAGGATCAGCATGACGGCGCCCCCGAGACGAGAAGAGATCTGGGCAAACGGCATCAGGGTCATGCGCTGGGCCGCCGAGAGCACGGCCACGTCGCCGGTGCCCCCCATGTTGGCCATGCACAGACCGCCGGTGATGGCCGCCTCAATGGGGTAGAAGCCGATCAGCCGCCCCACCAGCGCCGCCCCCAGGGCACCGCCAACCACGGTCACCAGCACCAGCACGAAGTAGCTGACCGAGAAGGCACTGATGAGCTCGGGGATGCTGGTGTAGGCGACACCGATCCCCACCAGCAGGGAGGGCGTCAGATTGCCGACCACGAACTGGTACCAGTCGGCGGCCGCCTGCTCGTAGCGACGGGGCAGCAGGCCGCTCACCTTGATGACGGCCACCGCCAGGATCATCAGGGCGAAGGGATGCATGGGGATGAAGTTGCCGAGCAATGAGCCCAGCACGAACATGCTGGAGCTGATGAAGAGCCCGAGACCCAGGCTCTCCAGCGTCGGCGCCTGCACCTTCTCTTCGGCCACGCCAGCGGCACTCTCCTTTATCATCAGCTTGCCGTTGCCGGTCAGGGAGGGGTAGCGGCGACCAAGGCGGGCCAGCAAGGTCCCCACCAGGATGGCCAGGGTGTTGGCGATCACCACCGCCGGCACCATGCGCGACAGCAGATCGGCGCTCGACATCTGCAGCGGCCCGGAGAGGATCTCCACCAGCGGCACGGCGCCGGCTCCCATGCCGCCACCCATGATGGGCAGACCGATCAGCAGCACCGCATTCTTGAAGCCATACCCCATCAGGGCGCCCACCAGACCGACGCTGAGCAACGCCAGCGCGACGCCCCCCAGGATCACCGGCAGGTAGCGCATGGCGGCGTTCTTCAGCAGGGCGCCGCTCATGCCGAACACCGAGCCGGTCACCAGGCTGGCGATGAAGAAGTTCAGAAAGCCTCCCTCCTTCATGAAGCCGATGATCACCTGGCCCGCCTCGACGGGCAGGATCCGGTATTCAAACAGGGCGGCGCCGCCGAAGATGGCGAGTATGGTGCCGCCGCCCAGGTATTCGCGGATGGGGGTGATGCGCTCCCCCAGCTCGGTCAGCAGGGTGCCGAGCACGAACATCAAGGCCAGCGCGCCGACCATGCCGAGTGGCAAGGAGCCGTTCCAGCCCGAGAAGAGTACGCAGGTGGCAAGCCCGAGGAAGATCATCATGGGCATGCCGGCAATCTGCCGGTCGCCAAACAGCGCGATCCGGGTCTGTGGGGTAGAGAGGTTTTTCATTGTTATGCTCCAGCGTGTGGTGTGGCGCCACTCTAGCCATCTCTCTCGCCCCTGTCGGTTAGCCTGTCTGCAAAGGCATATAAAAACATTAAATTCTTAAACGTTATGGCTGGCAGAGGATGCCGCCAGGCCTGTCATTGGCATTATTAAGACGCACTATTGTGCCGCGCCAATCAAACTGGTGGACACTCATCCCTCAATGCCAACAGGCTCTTGATGGGGCCATCATCAAATAACGATTAAATAATGGGCGGCATGCTTCTCAATAATGGGAAACCATGATTGCACCCCTCCATGCTATTTCGACTGATCACCGGCAAGGATTGACTGGCGATCTCAAGAACGGCAAATACCTATCGGGTAAACCGCCACAGACCGGAAGAGACAACTGGAAGATTGTGGGCGGGCGATCACGCCGATGCCCGCAAGGATGATCTGCCCATGGCAGGCCGTGCCTGCCTCAGGGGAGCATTTGAGCCGATACGAACGGGCCCTGCAACAGACCGTCAGATGATGATGACGGCCTCATGACACCAACCGAAAAACTATTCGGCTAATAACAGTGGAATATTGGCAGGGTCAAATTCATGACAGGTTTCGGTACTTTCCAGGCTGAGCCCATAATGGCCATCGGCAACATATTCCACCTCCACCAACAGGCTCTCGATGGAGAAATGGGGGTCACCCGATTCATATCGTTCCACAGCTATCGTCTCCCTGTTTAGCTGACCCATCAATATTAGTGGATAAAAAACAGCCTGCCGAATGCAGATAATATTTTTCTGCTGCCAACATTATCGGCCATGGCTATTCCAAGGCTATTTTCAGCACGGATTGGTGACATGATTTGGTTATTTCGCCGGCCCATGGCAGGAATGCTTCACTCAAATAGGCTCACGGCAGACACGGGTGGCTGCCGGCGGGGTGCTCAAGCCCAGCAAGCAAGCTCCACAAGAAACCTACCTCCAATTTTCATAAACAAGATCGCGATCACACTATTTACTTAGCCTGCTAAACAATTACAATGCTTAGCAAGCTAAGTAAATGGAGAGCCTCATGATGAAGGATCTGGAAATGCTGCGCGAGCTGTCCCTCGCCGAGCGGGTCGGCCGGCTGCATCGGCTGTGGCGCACCGTGGCCGATCTCGAACTGGCCCCCCTCGGCCTCACCCATCCCCGCTGGACGGCGCTGTGGAAGCTGAGCCGGCTCGGTGGCCACCTCAGCCAGAAGACCCTGGCCGAAGCGCTGGAGATCGAACTGCCCTCCCTGATGCGCACCCTGGGCCAGCTGGAAGAACAGGGGCTGGTGGAGCGCCACTGCTGCAGTCAGGACAAGCGGGCCCGCATCGTCACCCTGACCCCGGCCGGCAAGGCGCTGCTCGACCAGATTGAAGATCGCATCATGGAGATACGCCGGGAGCTGCTCGCCGGCATCAGCCAGCGGGAGCTGGAACAGTTTGAAGATATCGTGCACCGCATCTGTGCCAATGCCCTCGGCAAGATAGGTGCACAGAGTGAAGAGAGAGAGTGAAATGACCCCGGATCAACAATTCAAGCGCTGGATAAAATGGGCCATGGGCGCCTTCGTACTGGTCTTTGCCTACTTCCTGCTGGCCGACCTCAAGATGCCGCTCACCCCGCAAGCCATGGCGACCCGCGTCGTGACCAAGATGGCGCCCCAGGTCAGCGGCAAGGTGGTCGAGGTGGCCGTCGGCAACAACCAGCACGTCAAGCAGGGCGATCTGCTGTTCGTGCTCGATCCCGCCCCCTTTGAGCTGGCGGTGGAGCAGGCCCGCCTCGCCCTGGCCCAGGCCGAGCAGCAGAATCGCCAGCTCGATGCCACCCTCAATGCCGCCAGCGCCGACTTCAGTTCGCTGCAGACCCAGGCCGCCCTCAAGCTGCGGGAAGCGGAACGTATCGACGCCCTCTATCGCCGCCACATGGTCTCCGAGCAGCAGAAGGATGACGCCGACAGCGCGTTTCGCACCGCCCAGGCCAACCTGCTGGCCAGCAAGGCCCGCATGACCCAGGCCCGAGTCAACCGCGGTCTGCCCGGCGACGACAACCTGCTGCTGCGCCAGGCCCGCAACCGCCTTGCCCAGGCCGAGCTCAACCTCGCCTACAGCCGGGTTCACGCCAGCCAGGACGGCATCATCACCAACCTGCAGCTCAAGCCGGGCAGCTTCGCCGCGGCGGGCGCACCGCTGCTGGCACTGGTCTCCGAGCAGGTGGACGTGATCGCCGATTTTCGCGAGAAGAGCCTGCGCCACGTCAATCAGGACAGCCAGGCACTGGTCGCCTTCGATGGCGAGCCGGGTCGCCTCTATCCGGCCCGGGTCACCAGCCTGGATGCCGGGGTCAGCGCCGGCCAGTTCGATGCCAACGGCCTCCTGGCCAGCCCCACCGAGTCGGATCGCTGGGTGCGCGACGCCCAGCGTCTGCGCCTGCACCTGGCGCTGGAGCAGCTGCCCGCCCATCTGCCGGCCGGTGCCCGTGCCACCGTGCAGCTGCTGCCCGACAACGCCCTGATCGGACTGCTGGCCCGCGCCCAGATCCGCCTGCTCAGCCTGCTGCACTACATCTACTGAGGTGACGGCAATGACGCTATGGCACAGGCCCCTCACCGCCAACGAACTGCGCCAATGCCTGCGCATCGCCTTTGGCAGCACCACCGGCTTTCTGCTCTGCAAGCTGTTTGGCTGGAACTACGGCGTCTTCTACACCGTCACGCCGGTACTGCTGCTGGGCATGGTGCCGGTGATGAACGGCCATGCCGCCCGCCAGCTGGTCGCCGCCGCCGTGGTCTGCGGGCTGGAAGTGGGGCTGCTGGGGGGGCTGTTTGGCGGCCATCCCGGCCTGATGGTTCCCATCGCCTTCCTGCTGTTTCTCTACCGCTTCGCCGCCATGTCGCGGGGCAGCCTGTTCCTGTTCGGTGCCAACGGGGTGTTGAGCCTCAGCATCATGCTTCACTTTGCCAGCTATCCGCAGACCGATCTCAACGACCTTATCTTCAGCAACCTGTGGGCCAGCGTGCTGTCGGTGCTCATCGCCTACCTGATGACGGCACTGATCCCGGACGTGGGGGAGCGCCCCAAACCGGCCCCCTCCCCCAAGGCACCACACCGGATGCGGCACGAGGCGCTGCTTGGCGCCAGCATCGCCACCCTCTCCTTCATGGTGTTCCAGATCTTCGATCTGCGGGACTCCATGTCGGCCCAGGCCACCACCCTGCTGGTGCTCTTCCCCATGCATTGGGACGGCGCCCTCAGCTATGCCCGCAAGCGGGCCATGGGCACCCTGCTCGGGGTGAGCTTCGGCCTAGTCAGCCAGCTGGTGCTCTACGACTGGTCGGGACTGCTGTTGCTGGTCGCCCCCATGCTCTGGCTCGGCGCCATGCTGTTCAGCCATGCCCACGTGAAGGAGGCGAGCGGTTCCGGGGTCGGCTTCGGCGCCCTCACCACCCTTGGCATCCTGTTCGGCCAATACCTGACGCCGGGCAACGATCTGGTGTTCAGCGCCCTCTACCGGGTCAGCAGCATCTTGTTTGCCATCGTCGCCACCCTGCTGGCCTGTTACCTCATTCACCGACTGCTTAACCGCTTCGAGGCCACTCGGTTCGGTTATTGACCCCCTGTTGTTAGCTCAAGGATGTGCTGCCTTTCGCCCCGCTATGCCTACCGGGGCGTTTTTTTGTCTCCCGTTTGGCAGCACCTGCGACCAACCCCAGCAACTATGCTTGCTAGGGCAGTCGGCAACAGGAGAGAGACCATGGCACGAGCAGCATACATCTACTGGTTGGCAATCACTCTGCTGCTGGGGATGACCTGTGCCCGGGCAGAGCAGGTGCTCATTGCCGCCGAGGATGACTGGGCCCCCTACTGCGCCCTCGACAAGCAGAGCGGCCAGCCGCAGGGGCTGGCCCCCGAGCTGGTGAAGGCGGCCTTCGCCGCCGAGGGGGTCGACGTCGAGTTTCGCACCATCCCCTTCGCCCGCTGCATGTACGAGGCGCGCAGCGACAAAGTGCTCGGCTGCTTCGATGCCACCATCACCGAGGAGAACCGCTACCAGTACTTCTGGCACGAGACCCCCATGTTCGAGGAGGATCTCGCCATCTTCGCCCTGGCCCGCGAACCGCGCCGGGATCTCAAGCTCACCTCGCTGGAACAGAAGACGGTGGGCATCACCCTTGGCTACACCTACCCCACCGACTTCATGGAAAACCCCAGGATCACCCGCTTCCAGGCCAAGTCCGACGCCCAGATCATCGAGATGCTGGTGCGCGGCCGGGTCGACTACATCCTGATGAACGAGATGCCGGGCTACCTCAAGATCCAGCAAAAACAGCTGAGCGGGAGGGTGGTCAAGGTGGGCAAAATCTCCACCGACGGTTTCTGGCTCGCCTTCTCCCGCGCCCATCCCCAGGGCGAGGCAATGGCCAAGCGCTTCGAGGAGGGGCTGCAGAAGATCCGCAACAACGGCACCTACGAGGCACTGGTGCGCACCTTCGAGGCCAGACTCGGCCTGCATTGAGCCGCTGCTCATTAGCGCTTCTTTTGACGCCTATGGACGCATATCGACGCAAGCCGGGTCGAGGCGCATTGCGCCCCTTTGGCAAGCTGTTAGGATCACGCCCGGATGACACCGATGGAGAATCAACATGAAGCACGCCAACCTTCTGCTGCTGGGCATCACGAGCCTGACCCTGCTGAGCGGCTGCGAACGCGGCGCCGGCACCCTGAGCGTGACCGGTGGCGACCCCGTCACCTATCTGTGTGAACAGGGCCAACGGGTGCAGGTACGCTACTTCGCCCTCTCCGATCAGAGCCTGAACTTCATCAAGCTGGCGCTACCAGACGGCAAGGATTACACCCTGCCGCAGAGCGTTTCCGCCTCCGGCGCCCGCTACACCGACGACCATGAGGCCGTCTGGTGGAACAAGGGAGATGAAGGCTTTGTCGAGATGCGCGACAAGGATGGCGAGTGGCAGAGCGTCTACAACGACTGCAAGCAGCAGTAAACAACAACCCCGGCCAGGCCGGGGTTGTTCATTACTCCACTTCAATCTCGTAGCGACCCACCACTCGTACCGGAATGGCCTGCGGGTTCTGCTCCGACACTCGATAACGGGTCTTGGCCAGCCCCGACAGGGCGATCAGGTCCAGCACGCCGGGCGGCTCCGAGGCCACAATCTCTGGGCTGAACAGATTGCCGTTGGAGTCGATGAGATAACGGATCTCCACATAGCCCTTGACGGGCAGCCTGGCTGGCGCGCCACCCACCGGTTCAAACGGGGGCACCTCGCCATCCTGCACCCAATATTTGCCAAGCTCCGCCATGGTTACCTCCAGCGGCGGCTGGTTCAGCTTCACGGTGGGACTGGGGCTGGCACAGCCCCCCAGCAGGCCGAACACGGTGCCCAGCAGCAAGACCTTCAAACCCATTCAACACTCCTTGTTGAGTCAGATCAGAGGGGTCACCCCTCTCCGGCAGGGTTACCGGCCCATTACTGTAACAATCGGAACCCGTTTGAGCAGCATAAAAAAAGCCAACCCCATCGGGTTGGCTTTTGGCAAAGCGGCTCAGCGTCAGCCGCGCTTGTCGCTGACCACCAGCCAGAGCGCATGCACCATGCCGGGCAAACCGCCGAGCAGGGTCAGCACTATGTTGATCAGAAAATGCAGGCTGAAGCCCACCTGAAGAAAGGCGCAGACCGGGGGCAGAAAGATGGCCAGCAGGATCTTGAGCAGATTGTTCATCTCGGATTTCCTCGTCAACGATGTCACAGGGATAACAATGGGCTAACCATAAACATCCCTGGCTTCAACTGCAAACCAGACAGGGAATGCGCTCACCCCCTTCCCGCCAGGCGTTGAGGTCGTGGATGACCTGATTGCTGCTGCCGCGCCAGAGCAGGCCGGGATCCGCCAGCCCCTTCTCGAACTTGCCATCCACCAGCACGTCCAGCAAGGCCACCAGCTCGCGCTGGGCCGGGCTGAGCTCGCCAAGCAGATAGCCGGTCCAGCACCAGATGTCCTTGCCGGGGCACTCGGCGCGCACCCGTTTCACCAGCGCCAGCACCTGGGGCACGTTGGCGGGGTGGAGCGGATCGCCGCCGGAGAGCGACAGTCCGCGCCGCTTGATACGCGTGTCGTTGAGATCCGCGATGACGCGATCGCTCATCGCCTCATCGAATGGCTTGCCGCCATCGAGCCGCCAGGTGCTCTGGTTGTAGCAGCCTGGGCACTGATGTTCGCAGCCCGAGACAAACAGGGTGGCGCGGGTACCGGGGCCGTTGATCACATCGACCGGGTAGTATTGGTGGTAGTGCATCTTCTCTCTCTATTGGGCCCCTCATCCCCAGCCCTTCTCCCGCGAGGGGAGAAGGGTGCAAAGCGGCGCCAACAGCACCTAGGATGGTTCCCTCTCCCTTTGGGAGAGGGCTAGGGTGAGGGCTCGGCCTACATATGTTTGACGCGGCGCTTCACCTCTTCCTGCTTGCCCGCATTGAAGGGGCGCGCATCCGGGCTGCCGAGGTAGCCGCAGACACGGCGGGTCACCGACACCTTGGCCGGGTCGTGGTTGCCGCAGCGCGGGCAGGTAAAGCCCTTGGAGGTGCACTCGAACTCGCCGGTAAAGCCGCAGTCGTAGCACTCGTCGATGGGGGTGTTGGTGCCGTAGTAGGGCACCTTGTCATAGCTGTAGTCCCAGACGTTCTCCAGCGCTTCCAGATTGTGCTGGATGTTGGGGTACTCGCCGTAGCAGATGAAGCCGCCGCTGGCGATGGGCGGATAAGGCGCCTCGAAGTCCAGCTTGTCGTACGGGTTGACCTGCTTCTCCACGTCGAGGTGGAAGCTGTTGGTGTAGTAGCCCTTGTCGGTCACCCCCGCCACCACGCCAAACTCCTTGGCGTCGATGCGGCAGAAGCGCGAGCAGAGGTTCTCGCTCGGGGTGGAGTAGAGGCTGAAGCCGTAGCCGGTCTCCTCCTTCCACTCGTCGGTGGCCGCCTTGAGCCGCGCAATGATGGCGATGGCCTTCTGCTGCAGTTCGGCGCTGTCAAACAGGTGCACCTGATCGCCAAACAGGGCGTTGATGGTCTCGTGTACCCCGATGTAGCCAAGGGAGATGGAGGCGCGACCGTGCTTGAAGATCTCGCTGACATTGTCGTCGGCCTTCAGGCGTACCCCGCAGGCCCCTTCCATGTAGAGGATGGGCGCGACCCGGGCCTTGACCCCGTCGAGGCGCTTGATGCGGTACATCAGTGCGGTCTTGGCTACCCGCAGAGCGGCGTCCAGCTTGTCCCAGAAGTCCGCTTCATCGCGGGATTTCAGGGCGATGCGCGGCAGGTTGAGGCTGACCACACCTAAGTTGTTGCGCCCTTCGTGGACCAGCTCGCCGTGCTCCTCGTAGGCACCGAGGAAGGAGCGGCAACCCATGGGTGTCTTGAAGGAGCCGGTCACCTTGACCACCTGGTCGTAGTTGAGGATGTCCGGGTACATCCGCTTGGAGGCGCACTCCAGTGCCAGCTGCTTGATGTCGTAGTTGGGATCGCCCTGCTTGTGGTTGAGGCCATCCTTGATGGCGAACACCAGTTTCGGGAACACGGCGGTCTTCTTGTTCTTGCCAAGGCCGGCGATGCGGTTGCTCAAGATGGCGCGCTGGATCAGGCGTGACTGCCAGCTGTCGCCAAGGCCAAAGCCGAAGGTGACAAACGGGGTCTGACCGTTGGCGGTGTGCAGGGTGTTGACCTCGTATTCCAGCGACTGGAAGGCGTCGTAGCACTCCTTCTCGGTGCGGGCCATGGCGTAGGCATCCACATCGCTGATGCCCCACTCCAGCGCCACTTCCCGGTGCTTCTCCCAGCTGATGGTCACATAGGGGGCCAGCACTTCGTCGATGCGGTTGATGGTGGTGCCGCCATAGATGTGGCTCGCCACCTGGGCGATGATCTGGGCCGTGACCGCGGTGGCGGTGCTGATGGACTTGGGAGTGTCGATCTCCGCGTTGCCCATCTTGAAGCCGTGGGTCAGCATCCCCTTCAGGTCGATCAACATGCAGTTGAACATGGGGAAGAAGGGGGAGTAGTCGAGATCGTGGAAGTGCAGATCGCCGCTCTCGTGAGCCTGCACCACATCGCGGGGCAGCATGTGACTGGTGGCGTAGTGCTTGGCGACGATACCGGCCAGCAGATCACGCTGGGTCGGGATCACTTTGGAATCCTTGTTGGCGTTCTCGTTGAGCAGGGCCGCGTTGGTCTGCTCCACCAGGCCGCGGATCTCCTGGGCCAGCCGGCCGCGGGCCTCGCGGGCTTGATCCCGGTCGTGACGGTATTCGATGTAGGCACGGGCGATGGCCTTGTCGTCGGAGGCCATCAGGTGGTTCTCGACCCGGTTCTGGATCTCGTGGATGTCCACTTCCCCTCGTCCTTCCAGCTCCTGGGTGACGGCGGCGGCAATGCGCTCGGCCAGCGCCGGACTGGCCTGATTGACCGCTTCTGCCGCTCGGCCCACCGCCTCGGCAATCAGCTGGGCATTGAATGGTGCGCGACATCCATCACGTTTGATCACAACCGGTTTCATGGATTTTCCCCGTTAAAAAGGCCAGGCTCTCGCCCTCGGCTTACCCTTGTTTGGCCCCCTCCTCCACGCCTCGTCCTCGGCGCAAATAAATTCAGCCGAGGCTTGACAAGCCAGGGCTGACGATGAGAAGGGAACAGCTTGTACACAGCTTAATAACACAACATATAGGGATTAAAAACGAATGCAGCCCTATATGTGGTGTCTATTAGGCACCAAAGCGTGACCGTATTTCTTGATCCAGAACAGGTTTTGAGGCGAGTGGCGCAGTTCCCGACCAGTCACAAACGGCCCCATACAAGACCCAATTCAAGCCTGATGCGGGCTGGCGCCCGATACCGGCCAGAGGGAAAAAGATTTCCCTTCCGACAGTAATTGACCGGGACAGGTTTGCACCAAGATGGACATAATGAATGACAACTCCTCTTGTTCGATGGGAAGCGACATGACCAACCCGCTATTGCTGCTACTGCTGCTGTGTGCCCTCCCGTTGCGGTTGTGGGCGGCCGAGATTCTGGTGATCAGCAGCTACCACCCCGAATACCTGTGGGATCAGAGCTACAACGCCAGCCTGGCCGCCAACCTCAAGGGCGACCACCACATCAGCCACTTCTACATGGATACCAAACGCCGCCCCGCCGAGGAGTTTGATCAGATAGCCGAGCAGGCACTCGCCTACTATCGCCAGGTGAAACCGGATCTGGTGGTGCTCGGCGATGACAACGCCATCAACTACCTGGCCAGCGACATCGCCTCCCTCGGCACCCCGGTGGTGTTTCTCGGCATGAACGAGAACCCGCGCCACAAGGGGCTGGTCGGCCACCCCAAGATCACCGGCGTGCTGGAGCGCCCCCTGCTCAAACGCAACATCAGCGAGATGAGCCAGCTGATGGGGGGGATCAAGAAGGCACTGGTGCTGTTTGACTCGAGCAACGTGGCGCTCACCGCCATCGAGGATGAGTTCAAGACCCAGACCGAGCTGCGGGTCGGCCAGACCCGGGTCAACAGCCAGCTCATCGGCGACTACAGCCTGTGGCAGGAGGCCGTGCTCAATGCCAAGCAGAGTGGTTATGAAGCCATCTTCATCGGCCTCTACCACACCCTCAGCGACGAACAGGGCCGCCATGTGGATGAGAACAGGTTGCTGGAGTGGACCAGCGCCCACAGCCCGGTGCCGCTGTTCTGTTTCTGGGAGTTTTCGGTGGGCAAGGGCAAGGCCATCGGTGGCCTGGTGCTGGATGGCCGCGATCAGGGTGCCAAGGCGGCCGAGCTGGTCAACGCCATCCTGGCGGGTGCCCAGCCCAAAACCCTGGCACCGCGCGCCGCCCTGCGTGGCGAGTACGTGTTCAGCAAGAGCGAGCTGGCCCGCTGGCAGCTCACCCTGCCCGACAAGTGGCGCTACAAGATCCTCTGGCGTGATTGAGCGCTGATCAGTGCCCCCATAACAAAGAGCCCGGCCATGCCGGGTTCTTTGTTTCTCTTTCTGCGTGAGCGACTCAGCCCTGCAACGCCTGTTGCAGCTCCTCTTCACTCCAGACGGTGATGCCGAGCTCCTGGGCCTTGACCAGCTTGGAGCCTGCCGCCTCCCCCGCTACCAGCACATCGGTCTTGGCCGACACCGAGCCCGCCACCTTGGCCCCCAGCGCCTGCAGCGCCGCCTTGGCGTCGTTGCGCGACAAGGTGGTGAGGGTACCGGTCAGCACGAAGGTCTTGCCGGCAAAGGGTTGCTCCGCGGCCTCTTTCTTCTCGATGGCCGGCCAGTGGATACCGGCGGCCAGCAGGGCCTCCAGCACCTCGATGTTGTGAGGCTGGCGCAGGAAGTAGTAGACATGCTTGGCCACTATGTCCCCCACGTCGGCCACTTCCAGCAACTGCTCCACCGAGGCGGCGCGCAGGGCGTCCAGAGTCAGGAAGTGGTTGGCGAGGTTCAAGGCGGTCGCCTCCCCCACTTCGCGGATCCCCAGCGCAAACAGGAAGCGGGGCAGCGTGGTGCTGCGAGCCGCATCGATGGCCGCCACCAGATTGAGAGCCGACTTTTGCCCCATCCGCTCGAGCCCGGCCAGCTGAATGGCGTTGAGGCTGAACAGATCGGCCGGAGTCTTCACCAGCCCTTTGTCCACCAGCTGCTCCACTATCTTGTCGCCAAGGCCGTCCACGTCCATGGCACGGCGGGCGGCAAAGTGCTTGATCGCCTCCTTGCGCTGCGCCTCGCAGAACAGGCCGCCGGAGCAGCGGGTCACCGCCTCTCCCTCCAGCCGCTCCACCGCCGAACCGCACACCGGGCACTCGGTCGGGAACAGGATCGCGCGGGCATCCGCCGGGCGCTGCGCCTCCACTACCGCCACGATCTGCGGGATCACGTCCCCGGCCCGGCGCACGATCACGGTGTCGCCGATCATCACGCCAAGGCGCTCAATCTCGTCGGCATTGTGCAGGGTGGCGTTGGAGACGGTGACGCCGCCGACGAACACCGGTTTAAGCTTGGCCACCGGGGTCACGGCGCCGGTGCGGCCGACCTGGAACTCGACGTTCTCAAGCTCCGTCATCTCCTCCTGAGCCGGGAACTTGTGGGCGGTGGCCCAGCGCGGGGCGCGGGCCACAAAGCCGAGCTCCTCCTGCAGGGGGATGGCATCCACCTTGTAGACCACACCGTCGATCTCGTAGGGGAGCTCGCCACGGCGCGCCAGGATGTCGTCGTGGAACGCCTGGCAACCGGCGGCCCCCTCCTTGAGCTTCACCTCGGGACTAAGTGGCAGCCCCCACTCTTTGAGCTGATTGAGGCGACCGAAGTGAGAGCCACCGAGCTGCTCGCCGCCAACACCGACACCGTAGGCATAGAAACTCAAACGGCGGTTAGCGGTAATACGCGAATCGAGCTGGCGCAAACTGCCAGCCGCAGCATTACGTGGGTTAACAAAAACTTTTTCGCCAGCAGCAGAAGCTCGTTCGTTCAGATCAACAAAATCCTTCTTCCTCATGAAGGCTTCGCCACGAACCTCTAAACGTAACGGCCAACCTTTACCTTGAAGAGCCAAGGGAACAGACCGAATAGTTCTAACGTTATCAGTAATATTTTCCCCAACTCGTCCATCCCCGCGAGTTGCGGCTTGAACTAATATTCCATTCTCATAAAGCAGGCTAACTGCAAGTCCATCCAACTTTGGCTCACAGCAAAACTTCAAAGAGTCAGTAGATTTTAAGCGTCCTTCAATCCGATGAACAAAATCATCAAGGTCTTCATTATTAAAGACATTATCCAAACTGAGCATGGGAACTTCATGGGTCACTTGCCGAAACTCAGGCAAAGGGGTACTTCCAACTCGTTGGCTTGGTGAAGACGGGGTTCGTAGCGAAGGCTGCTGCTTCTCGATATCAAGCAGCTCGCGCATCAGACGGTCGTATTCAGCGTCGGGTACGGTCGGATTATCCAGCACATAGTACTGATGACCATATTCGGTAAGCAGCTCACACAGTTGACGGTGGCGGGAGATAGTGTCGCTCATGAAAAAGTCTCGAAGTGTGATGGAAAAACCGGCCAGCGGACCAATAAAAATGCGGCACCTGGGTACCGCACTTTTTATTCATTTGACCCGCATGGCGTATTAGTCGCGACTGGCCTCGTAGGCGGCCAGCTCATGCCGGTAACGGGCGATGGTCTCGTCGCTCAGCGGGCTGCGATCCATATCCGTCAGCATGGCATCGAGATCGCTGGCCAGCTGATCGGCGGCCTGCAGCATGTCCTCGAAGGCAAACGCAGCATTGCTGCGCAGCGGCAGCTGCATGAAGAGCGACACGCCCGGGGTGGCGAACTGTTCCATCCGGTACGGGTTGAAGGTGCCCGGCTTGACCATGTTGATCATGGAGAAGAGCACTTCACCCTTGCCGTTCGGGTCTTCGTGACGATGGAAAATATCCATCTCGCCAAACTTGAAGCCCAGCGCCAGCAGGGAAGAGAGCAGGGTGGCCCCTTGCAGATCGTGACCCGGACGGCCCATCAGATTGATGACATAGACATCCTGCCAGATCTTCTCGACCGGCGCGGCACGTACCGGCTCTTCATAGACGGGCTCCTCGTAGGCAGGCTCGGGGGCTGCATGACGGGGCTGCGCCTGGTATTCGGGAGCGGCGACCGGCGCCGGCTCGCGGGCACCGAAAGTGGGTGCGGTCGCGTAGGCGGGCTCGACCAGCGGCTCTTCGTCCAGCGGTTGCAGCAGCGGCTCGCGCTGGGGACGGGAACGGTGGACCGGGGTACGGCGAATGACCTGGGCGGGCTTGCGCACCGGCGCGGCAGGCACTTCCTCGACGGCTGCGGCGACCGGCTCCTCGAACTCCTCCTCGTCTTCTTCATAGACGGGGGGCGGCGGCACGGGGCGGGCGGCAGGCTTGCGTACCACGGGCGGCGGCAGATCGGCATCGTCATCTTCATCATCGAAGGCGGGCGCAGGCGCACGACGGCTGACTTCCGGCTGGCGGGGCTCATCATGGTGGAGTTTGGGCTCGGCACGACGGCCACCGCTGACCACTCGCACCTGACCGATGCCATCGCTGTCGAAGGCGTCGTTGTCACGATCCCGTGATTTGGATTCCATCCGGCCCAGAGGTTTCTCTTTGATCGGTGCCTGACGATTCTTTCTGTTGCTCCACAACCCGTGAATGAGCAATGCCGCGATGGCAATACCGCCCAGGGCAACCAAGATGTAACGCAATTCCTGCATTAGCTGCTTCTCTTTCTAGTTTTGCTCAGCCAAAGCGACGGCTTCACCGATATCGACCGACACTATGCGCGAAACCCCGGGCTCTTGCATCGTGACGCCAACCAGCTGCTCAGCCATCTCCATGGAGACCTTATTATGACTGATGTAAACGAACTGTACTGTGCTCGACATCTCTTTGACAAGAGAACAGAAGCGACCGACGTTCACTTCATCGAGCGGTGCATCCACCTCATCCAGCAGACAAAATGGTGCTGGGTTGAGTCTGAAGATGGCAAAAACCAGCGCAAGTGCGGTTAACGCCTTCTCCCCCCCGGAAAGCAGGGCAATGGTAGCATTCTTCTTACCCGGAGGTCTCGCCATGATGCTCACTCCGGCCTCCAAAAGATCATCGGAGGTGAGCTCAAGCCAGGCACTGCCCCCCCCGAACACTTTCGGAAAGAGGGATTTTAAATCTTCGTTGACCTTATCGAAAGTATCCCGGAACCGTATTTGTGTCTCTTTATCAATTCTTTTAATGGCTTGGCTCAAGGTTTCCAGCGCCTGTTCCAGATCCTGACACTGGTTTTCCAGGTAGCTTGAGCGGGTTTTCGCCTCTTCATACTCCTCGAGGGCCGCCAGATTGATGGCGCCAAGCGCCTCCACCTGTGCCTCCAGGGTCTGGATCTCCTGGCGCAACTTGCCGCGATCAGCGGCAATCAGCACTGCCTGATCGAGATCCACCAGCCGCACACCCAGCTCTTCGAACTGCTCGTGCAACCCCTGCCGGCGCGTCAGGTTGCGTTCACGCTCCAGCCGCAAGGTCGCCAGCTTCTCCTGAATTTGCACCAGCTGCTTGTGATCGGCGCTTCTGGCCTGCTCCAGCTCGGTCAGCTGACGCTCCAGCTCTGCGAGCCGCTGATGACAGGCAAGCTGCTGCGCCTCAAGATTGCGCTGCTCGGCCAGCAGGGGCGACAGATCCTGACCCGGCGCAGCTCCCGGCTCCTTGAGCTCGGCCAGCTCCAGCCCGAGGCGGGCCAGCTCCTGTTCGCGCAGGATGATGAGCTGGCGCAGGTTCTGCTGCTCCAGTTGCAGCCGCTGGCAGGCGGCCTGCTGCTGCTCCCGGCGCAGGCGCGCCTCCTCCAGCGCCCGCTCTGCCCCGCTCGCCTGCTCCTGGGCGAGCAGCAGCGCCTCGGCAAGCGCCTCGCCCTGCTCCTGCAACTCGCCAAGGGCCGCTTCCCCCTGCTCAAGCCGCTCCCCGGCCGACGCCAGCCGCTCGGCCTCCTCGGCCTGCTCTTGCGCCAGTCGAGCCAGCTCTTCCCCCAGCTGACCGAGGCGCTGCAACCGCTCCTGCCGTTGCCCCTCGCGCAGACTCCAGGCTTCGCGCAGTTGCTGCCACTGCTGCTCCTGCTCGCGCAGGGTGCGCTGAGCCAGCTCATGGGCGCCGTGCAGCTGGGCCCGCGTCGCATCGGCGGCGGCAAGCTGCTCATCGCGCCGGCGCAGCGCCTCCCGGCCTGCGCTCTGCTCGGTGTGCAACCGCTCACGTTCGCCGAGCAGCGCCAGGGTACCGAGGGCCATGCCCTCCCCCAGATCCGCCCAGTTGGGACCAAACCAGTCGCCCGCAGGAGTGAGCAGCGACTCACCGGCCGCCAGGCTCGGCTGGCGGGCCAATGCCGCCTCCCGGCTCTCCACCAGCCAGATGGCATTGAGGAAAGAAGGAATGTGCTCGCCGCCCAGCTGCGCCGCCAGGGTACCAGCAACCGCCGGCTGGGCCGGGCCGATCCAGAGCCCGGACTGCGTCAGATTGCACTCATCTGCCGGGGTGGCGGTGAGCCAGCGACCGAGCACCTTGTCCAGCCCCCGGGCCCACTTTGGGGGCACCTGCAGCCGATCCGCCAGGGTGGCGCCCGCCATCTGTTCCCCCAGGATCTGATCCAGGGTGGCGAGACGAGCCTCCAGCTCGCGCAGCAAACCCTGCTGGTGACCCTGCTCTGCCTTGAGTGCTTCGTGGCGGGCCACGGCGGCCTGCCACGCCGCTTCGGACTCCTCATGGCGTGCGCGGGAGAGCGCAAGTTCCGCCGCCAGCGCATCAAGCGCCGGTTGCAGGTTCTCCCCTTCCCCGCCAAGGGGCCCGGCCTGTTCATCTTCCAGCTTGAGACGGGCCAGCCGGGTCTTGGCCTGCAGCTCCTGCAGACCGTTCACCTCGGCGCGGGTCTGGTTGAGCCGCCCCTGCAACTGCCCCAGCTGCTGCTGCCACTGCTGCTGGCGCTGGCGCGCCCGCTCGAGCCGCTCGGTCGCCGCCGCCCGCACGCTCTGCTGGTCGGTAAGCAACTGCTCACACTGCTCGAGACGCGCCGATGCGACCTCGCCCTGCAACGTGCTTTCGCTCAGCTGTTCCAGCTGGCCGGCCAGCTGGGCCTTGAGCCCCTCGATACGCTCGCCGAGGGCTTGCCGCCTTGCCTGCCAGTCGCGGCCCAGCTCGCTCTGATGCAGTTGCTGCTGCTCGAGGCGGGCGATGGCCTGCCCGCCGAGAAAAATCTGTTGCTGGCGGCTGGCCTGCTCGGCCTGCGCCTCCTGGCGGGCCACCGACAGGGTGACGTGACGCCCCTCATCGGCGGTGCGCTTGGCATCGAGCGCCGCCAGCGCCTGCTCGGTCTGGGCCAGTTCGGTCTTGGCCTCGCCGAGGCGCGTCTCCAGCGCCCACAGTTCCGAGCCGATCAGCTCGGCGCGGGCGGCGCGCGAACGGCTCTTGAGCTGCTTGTAGCGCTCGGCGGTCTCGGCCTGGGTCTTGAGATGCTCGAGGCGTGAGCCCAGTTCGCCGCGGATGTCGCCAAGGCGCTCCAGGTTCTCCTGGGTATGGCGGATGCGCTGCTCGGTCTCGCGGCGCCGCTCCTTGTAGCGGGAGACCCCGGCGGCCTCTTCCATGAACAGCTTGAGATCGGCGGGGCGGGACTCCACCAGCCGGCTGACGGTGCCCTGTTCGATGATGGCGTAGCTGCGGGGCCCGAGGCCGGTGCCGAGGAAGAGGTCGGTCACGTCCTTGCGGCGGCACTTCTGGCCGTTGATCTGGTAGTGGTTGGAGCCGTCGCGCAGCACTTCGCGGCGCACCGAGATCTCGGTAAAGCGGCCGAACTCACCGGGCACCCGGTTGTGGGGATTGTCGAACACCAGCTCCACCGAGGCGCGGCCGTGGGCGCTGCGGTTGACGGAGCCGTTGAAGATGACGTCGGTCATGTTTTCGCCGCGCAGATGGCGGGCGGAGCTCTCCCCCAGCACCCAGCGCACGGCGTCGATGACGTTGGATTTGCCGCAGCCGTTGGGGCCCACCACGGCGGTCATGTCGGCGTTGAGCTCGATGCGGGTCGGCTCGACAAACGACTTGAAACCGGCGAGTTTGATCAATTTCAGACGCATGGCGGCCTATGTGGGTAACGAAATAAAGAGGAGGCGGGCAGGCGACTTTACCAAATCAAAAGCTTGTTTGTAATATGCAGGCAGTTTCCCATGAACAGATGGAGCTCAGATGAGCCACTCACCCCGTATGGTAAAAGACTCGATCAGCGGCGCAGACTACTTCCTGCGCGGCTTCTCGCTCATTCGCCAGCCCGGCATCCGCACCTTCGTGCTGATCCCCCTGCTGGTCAACTTCGTGCTGTTTGCCGGGGCCTTCTACGCCCTGCTGCTGCAGCTGGACGGCCTGTTCGGCTGGCTGCACCAGCAGATCCCGAGCTGGCTCGACTGGCTGGACTATCTGCTCTGGCCCATCGCCCTCATCACCATCCTGGTGGTCTTCTCCTTCCTGTTCAGCTCGGTGGCCAACTGGATAGCAGCCCCCTTCAACGGCCTGCTGGCGGAGAAGGTGGAACAGGCCCTCACCGGCGAGACCGTCAGCGATACCGGCATGCTGGACATCGTCAAGGACGTGCCGCGCACCTTCGGCCGCGAGTGGACCAAGCTCAAATACTACCTGCCCAAGGCCATCGGCTGCCTGATCCTGTTCCTCATTCCGGTGGTGGGCCAGACCCTGGCGCCGGTGCTCTGGTTCCTGTTCAGCGCCTGGATGATGGCGATCCAGTACGTCGACTATCCGTTCGACAACCACAAGATCGACTTCATTACCATGCGCGACGCCCTCAAGCAGCGGCGCGGCAAGTGCCTGAGCTTCGGCGCCCTGGTCACCCTCTTTTCCGCCATCCCGGTGGTGAACCTGTTCGTGATGCCGGTGGCCATCTGCGGCGCCACCGCCATGTGGGTCGATCACTACCGCGCCGAGCAGCTCAGACGCTGAGCCGGTTGGTGGTGACAACGGGGCTCCCTTGGGGGCCCCGCTTCATTTTTGCATTATAAAAAATAATGCATATCCTTCATTGCTTGTCCCCTATAGCGCGAGTTGATAGGATGCGGGGCTTTCTCGCACCCTGGGATATCTCATGTTACATGCACTCTTTTTGCTGGGCCTGGTGGCCGAAGGGATGACAGGCGCGCTGGCCGCGGGCCGGCGACGGATGGATCTGTTTGGCGTGGTGATCATCGCATCGGCGACCGCCATCGGGGGCGGCACCATTCGCGACGTGCTGCTGGGCCATTACCCCCTGCTCTGGGTCGAACACCCGGAGTATGTGCTGCTGGTCGCCGGCGCGGCCATGGCCGGCGTCATCTCGGCGCCGCTGATGCGCTACCTTGGCAAGCTGTTCATGGCGCTCGATGCCCTGGGGCTGGTGGTCTTCTCCATCTTCGGCGCGGCAAGGGCGCTGGAGATGGGCCACGGCGCCGGGATCGCCTGCATCATGGCTGTGGTGACGGGGGCCTTCGGCGGCGTGCTCAGAGACCTGCTCTGCCAGCGCATTCCGCTGGTGTTTCGCCGCGAGCTCTATGCCGCCATCTCGCTGGTGACGGCCGCCATCTACTGCCTGGCGCTCGATCAGGGCCTGCCCAACGACTGGGCCGCCTTCGGCGCCATCGGCATCGGTTTCGTGCTGCGCCTCCTGGCAGTGCGCTTCAAGTGGGGGCTGCCTACCTTCCACTACCAGTACGCCACGCACTGAGCGCGCCAGCTTCTGGCAAGCCGGTACGGATTGCAGCCAACAAAAAAGCGCCGGTCAGGCGCTTTTTTGTATGGGCAACCGGGCTGTGGCAGCCTCAGTTGATTCCTTCCGAGCTGAAGAAGGTCGCCTTGTCGGCGATGAAACGGATCTTGATGTTCTTGCCCTCGTCACCCCAGATGCAGCTGGTAGTTCCCAGTGCATCGTCACAACGCTCGGCCTTGCCGAGGATGCTGCTCGCCTCGGCGTAGCTGATCCCCATCTTGAGCTTGTCGTAGTTTTCACGGTTGAGCTTGCCGCAACCGGTCAGCAGCAGGGCAATCAGCCCGCCAAGCAAAATATGTTTCATCTGGTTCTCCTCTGCATGGTGTCCAGAGCCTACCAGCTCGGCCACCCCGCTGACCAGTCACCCGCCGGGCAGCGGTGGCCGGCAGCCAGCCGTTACCAGCTGCGCACCGGTCCGGTGTCGAGGTGCACGAAGTTGTCACTCGGGTAGTAACCGACGCCACCTACCTTGAGATGGAGCGCCGCCTTGCGCAGGTGCGCCAGCTGTACTCCGGGCATGCGCACATCCACCGCCTGCCCCAGGGTATGGTAGCTGTGCTTGGCCACGGCGCGGCTGCGGCTGCGCTTCTGGCGATTGGTCACGGGGGAGCGATAGCCCGAGATGAGCTGGATTTCACCGTGGCGACCCAGCTTGTGCTGCAGCAGGTAGAGCTGGTCGAACAGCTTGCGGTCGATGTTGAACACTTCGTTGCGACGGTAGTCGCGAAAGATGTGGTTGAGCTCGGCCAGCCCGTCTTTCAGGTAGCGGCCGTCTTCCCAATAGCTGGCACGCACCCGCTCGCCGGTATTGAGATTGAAGAAACTGAGTTCACGTCCTGCCGTACTGCGGCTCGCCATGGCGGGGAAGGACAGCAGCGAGCCCCCCAGCAGGCAACCGGCACCCAGCAGCAGGCGACGTCGGCTTATCTCTTGATCAAGCATCCCTTGTCCGTCCATCGCTATGTTGAGGTGAAACCGTTGAATGAATTTGATACAGGCGCTTGAAACTACCCGCCGAGCCGGCCGCTGTCAAACCGCAAGGGGCCATGAAAAAGCCCGGCGCAGGCCGGGCTTTTCACTCTGTGGCGAGGATCACAGCAAGCGACTCTGGTAGCTGACTCGATCAAATCCATAGATGTCGTTGCGCAGTTGCTGACGTCCATCCTCGTCGATCCAGCTGCTCCAGTAGACGGTGAACACCGGGATCGGGGTAGTCAGCGGCAGCCACTTGGTCTGGGTCTCTTTCAGGATGCTGGCCACCTTGTCCGGCTGATAGCGGGAGTCCGCCAGCAGCAGCTCGGCCAGATCGTCGGCGTGCTCCACCCGGATGCAGCCTGAGCTGAAGGCGCGCGCGCCCTGCTCGAACAGCGCCTTGCGCGGGGTGGAGTGGAGGTAGATGGCCTCGTTGTTGGGCAGATAGAACTTGTAACGACCCAGCGCATTGTGATCACCCGGCTTTTGCCGCAGCCGGTAGGGGAAGCCGGACGCCAGCGCCTGCTGCCAGCCCTCTTCGGTGAACTGCACCGGATTGCCCTCGCCGTCGATCACCTCGAACTGCTCGCGATTGAGGTAGGCGGGATCTCGTCCCAGCTTGGGCAGAATGTCCTTGCTCAGAATGGAGCGCGGCACATGCCAGGCCGGATTCAGCACGATGGAGCGGATCTCGCTGGCGAGGATCGGGGTCGCCCGCTGCTCCTTGCCCACGATCACCCGGCTGGTGAATACCTCGTTGCCAGACTCCACCACGCTCAGCCGATAGTCGGGGATGTTGACCAGCACGTAGCGGGCGCCGGAGAGCTGATCCACCAGGTCACGTCGCCACAGGTTGCGCAGCAGCAGGCTGGCGCGCACCTCCGGCCCGGTATTGAGCCAGCTGCGGGTCTGCCGGCCTATTATGCCGTCGGCGGTCAGGCCGTGGCGGCGCTGGAACTGCTTGACGGCCTGCAGGGTCTCGGCGTCGTAGGTGGCGTCATCATGGCGCGGGGCCGTGTCGCCCAGCTCGTTGAGGATGGAGCGGATCTGGCCCAGCTCCGGGGAGACTTCACCGGCCCGCAGGGTCGGCATGGTCAGAGTCGGCCACTTCTTGGCCATGGGCAGCGCCAGCAGCTTGCGCACTTCCTCGCGCACCGCGTCATATTCCGCGACCTGGGGTCTGAGCTGCCTGACCTGCTCCAGCAGGTTGTCGCCGGCCGGCTCGTGGGCCAGCGGCTTGCTGAGGTTGAGCTTGAGGGTCTGCATCTGCTCACGGGAGACCAGATCCATGGCCCGCCACGCCTGCTGGAACCGGGCCAACTTGCCGAACGCCTCGTCATAGAGGGCGCCACGCTGATCCGCCGGCTTGGCCTGCAGCTTCTTCCAGAGCGTGTAATAATCCGGGTGCAACTGGGCCAGCACGGCCTCCTGCAGCTGCAGCTCCAGCTCACGCCTGGCCTGCTCCGCCGTGCTGTTCTGATACCAGTCGTGCTGCATCGCAGCATTGCTCACCACCACCTGGCCCTCGCTGGCCTGTACCATGGCCGCCGGCCAGCAGCCCAGCCAGATCAGGTTTGCCAATGCCAGCCAATACTTCTTCCCCATGCTTACCTCAAGATCGGTTCACTTCAGCCTGTCAGACCCGGCGGTCAAGGCGCTCATGATGCGTGAATGCCCGCGACTTTACTAGCTGGCGGGCGCGTAGCGCCGCCAGATAATGTCATACTCATTTGTTGCTTTAAATTCAGCCAGCTCGCGATTGAACGCGCTGACAAATTCGGGTGACAGCCGCTTCTTGCTGAACATGAAGAAGGTCGGCGCTTCATATACGGCCATGGTGTGGGGGACGATCAGATCGCTCAGCCCCTCCTCCTTCAGGCCCCAGGGGGTGGCCAGCACATCGCCGAGAAAGCCGTCGATGCGTCCCAGCACCAGCTTGCCATAATTTTGCTCGTCATTGACCACGCTCACCTGGGCGGCATAACGGCGCAGCAACTCGCTGATCTCGGCCCCATAGTAGTAGTCCTTGGTGATGCCCAGGGTATGGCCGCTGGCCAGCCAGCTGGCCAGATCGGTTTCGGGGTAGGAGGATGACTTGCGGATCCAGAGCGCGCTGCGACCCGGATTGTAGGCATCGGAGAACCAGGCATAGCGGGCGCGATCCTCGTTGAAATAGGCCTCCATGGCGATGTCGACCGAGCCCAGCGACAGACCATGCAGCACCCGCTTCCAGGGCATCTCCACGTAGCTGGCCTTGCAATCGAGCCGCTTGAGCATGGCGGTGAGCGCTTCGACGGCAAAGCCGCGCAGCTCTTTCTGCCCGGCCGCCGTGCCGGCGTAATAGTGATAAGGCGGCCAGTTGTCAAAACCGACCCGCAAGGGCGAGGGACACAGACTGTTTGCCGAGGCCAGCGGCGCCAGCAAACAGAGCATCCAGCAGCAGAGTTTCAGCTTCATGGGTCATCCTTGACTGCGTGATACGCCATCATAAATCGGCCTAGGCAAAATGGCGACAGATCCTGCCACAGCGATGCAGGCTCCCGACCGCGTGAGCGGCGCCCTCATTTATGCTTGTTAGAGCCGGGCCTGAAATGCGCCTGGCCTGCGCCAGATCTCCGGCTCGCCAGGGCAGATAAAATACGGGAACAGCAACATTTGGAACACCGGCCGGAAAGGGGTTAATATGTGACCAAATATATTTTTGTGATCCACTATGCTTTTTTTGCAATTGGATTAGCATATGCGCGAAATCAGCCTACAAACCGTGAGGCGCAGAGAGTGATATGACGTACAAAAAGTTTGGTTTTCTGACCGCCATCATGGCGCTGAGTGGTTTCTACCTTTATACCCTCTACCTGGCCGCCCACCCCAACGTGAGCCTGGCCTACAAGCTCTATTACCTGGAAGGCAAGACCCGCTTCTGGGAGCACAACTCCAGCATGACCTACCAGCCTGGCAACGAGCTCAATCTGACCAAGCCGAGCCGTTTCCTCTCCAGCGAAGGCTGGGCCAAGAAACCGAGCGCGGACGGCACCGAACTGAGCGGCCAGGGCGGCCTTTACTTCGTGCTGCCCAAGCAGCAGGCGCAGCCGGAACAGCTGACCATCCAGGCCCGGGTCAACAGCCCGCAGGCCGGTGCTCTGCTCAAGGTGGCGCTGGGTCACGATTTCACCACCACCGTCAAGCTGGCCAAGGCCGGCATCAACGAGATCCGTCTCAGCCTGCCGGGCGAGTCGCTGACCTCGGACCCCAAGCGTCCCAACTTTCTGGCGCTCTCCGCCCCGACGCCGCTCAATGTCCAGTCGGTGCGCTTGACCGTCGCCCAATAAGACGTATTCTCCAATACGCTGTTTTATAAAATAATTTTCCAAATAAGGAAGTTTTCATGTCGCATGCCGATTTTCGACTCTCTCTGATCGTTCCCGTTTACAACGAGGAAGAGAGCATAGATGCCTTCATCAACGCGATAGATAACGAACTGGCGCCGCTCAAGGATCAGCTGGAAATTGTATTCGTCAACGACGGCAGCCGCGACCGCACCCGTGAGGTCGTCGAACAGGCCATCGCCCGCGACCCGCGCGTCACCCTGGTCAACCTGGCCCGCAACTTCGGCAAGGAAGCGGCCATGACCGCCGGCCTGCATCACGCCAAGGGTGATGCCGTGGTGCCGATGGACGTGGATCTGCAGGATCCGCCCGCACTCATTCTCGAATTCGTCAAGCTGTGGCAGACCGGCGACTACGACACCGTCTACGGCATCCGGGTGGATCGCAGTGCCGACACCCCGATGAAGCGTCTCACCGCCGGCGGCTTCTACCGCTTCTTCAACGCCCTCTCCACCAGCACCAAGCTGCCGGAGAACGCCGGTGACTTCCGCCTGATCGACCGCAAGGTGGTCGAGGCGATCAAGCAGCTGCCGGAGCGCAACCGCTTCATGAAGGGCCTGTTCGCCTGGGCCGGTTTCCGTGCCGTCGGCGTGCCCTACGAGCGCCCCGCCCGCCACGCCGGCGAGACCAAGTTCAACTACTGGAAGCTGTGGAACTTCGCCCTCGACGGTCTGATGAGCTTCTCCAGCTGGCCGCTGCGAGTATGGAGCTACGTCGGCGTCGGCGTCTCCTTCGTCGCCTTCCTCTACATCCTCAAGATCGTCACTCAGGTGGTCTTCTTCGGCATCGACGTGCCAGGTTACGCCTCCCTGATGTCGGTGGTGCTGTTCCTCGGTGGCATCCAGTTGCTGTCGCTCGGCATCATCGGCGAGTACATCGGCCGCATGTTCGTGGAAGTGAAGCAGCGCCCCGTCTACCTCATCGAAGGGGTGTACGGCCAGTATGCCAAGCAGGATGAAGAGCCGAAGCAGGATGTCGCCACCGGCAGCAAGAAGAGCGCCGGCAAGAAGGCTGCTGCCGCGAAAGCCGCTGATGACCAGCAGGAGCAGGCTTCTCAATGATCTCCCGCGAGGAATTCTGGCGGCTGGTACGTTTCGGGTTTGTCGGCGGGGGGGCCACCCTCGTCGATCTGGGCACCTCCATCGCCCTGTTTCACACCTGGCCCACCATCTCGGAGCACCTGGTGACGACGCTGGCCTTTGCCATCGCCTTCTGGTTCTCCTTCTTCGGTCACCGTTACATCACCTTCCAGAAACAGGGTGCCGCCAGCAAGTTCTTGCTGGTCGCCCTCTTCTCGCTGGCGGTGCGTAACCTGATATTGAGCGGTCTGCTGTTTGCGGGTCTTTCCGGTCTGTTGCCGGTGGTGATCGCCACCCTGACGGTCACCGTGCTCACCTACCTCCTCTCCAGGATCTGGGTATTTGCCTGATGAATGACATGACTACCTCCATCACCCCTGACAATGCGGGCCCCTATCGCCCGTCACTGGCCATCAGCAGCCGTGACTGGCTGATTATCATCGCCGCCTTCGTGCTGAGCCGGGCCGCCCTCTACGGCATGGGCTATTTCGGTGTGCAGCTCTACGGCTCCCCCGACATAGGCCCGCTGCAGGCCTATTGCCAGTTCGACTGCGTCTGGTTCCAGCGCATCATCGAGAACGGCTACGATCTCTACCCGCGCTGGCTGAGCAAGGGCAATGCGGCCAACTGGGCCTTCATGCCGCTCTACCCGATGATCTCCGGCACCATCTCCAACCTGCTCAACGTCGAGAGCCTGATCGGCCTGATGCTGGTGGCCAACCTGGCGTTCTTCATCAGCCTACCGTTGATGCTGCTGGTGCTTCGTCAGCTCAAGCTGGGTGACGACACCGCCCGCTTCGGCGTCTGGCTGCTCGCCTTCTCCCCCTTCTCCGCCTACTTCGTCTCCGGCTATACCGAGTCGATGTTCATGGCGCTGATGCTGGGGATGTTCCTGTTCGCCTATCGCCAGCAGTGGCTGATGGTGGCGCTGCTCGGCGTGTTCATCTCCGCCACCCGCAACCTGGGGGTGATGATGGTGTTCCCGGTGCTGATCCTGGCGCTGCAGGCCTACGGCTGGCGCGAGTTCTTCCGCTTCACCGAGCGCGCCTTCAAGGTGGTGTTCACCCTCTGGATGATCCCGCTCGGCCTGTTCGCCTACATGTTCTACCTCTATCACCTCACCGGTGACGCGCTGGCCTTCAAGCACATCCAGGTGGCCTGGGGCCGTTACATGGACAGCCCGCTGGACTGGTGGCTGAGCGGTTTCGAGCTGGGCGGACGCAAATCCTACCTCTCCATCATGGTGATGTTCGGCTGGGCTCTGAACCTCTATCTGTTCAGCCAGAAGCGCTGGGCCGAGGCGACCCTGATGTTCATCTGCTGCACCATTCCGCTGATGACAGGGCTCAACGCCATGCCGCGCTACATGTTCGGCCTCTATCCGACCATGCTGGCGATCATCCTGCTGACCCATCGCTGGCCGGCCATTCGCCCGGCCGTGCTCTGCCTGAGCGGCATGGTGGCCTCCTTCATCGCGGTGGCCTTCGTCAACTTCAAGTTCTTCACCGTGTGACGAAGGTGGCAATGCAACAAGCCGGTCTATCGACCGGCTTTTTTTATGGGCGCGACACCCCGCTCACACTTTTCCATTCTTGAAAACGTAACCATTTGAACTGATGTCACAAATCGACGGTTTGCCTGTCCAAGCCCGCCCTCATGCCTCTTAGAATGAGCCCCATTGACGGCAATCTGGTCCGCTTAACCCCAGCAAGGAATGGCTTATGCGTCGCACTCCCTCGGTTTCTTCCCTCTGGCTCGCCCTGCTGGCCAGCCCCCTCTTCCTCCACCAGGCCATGGCCGCCGAGGTGCGCCTCTACGTGGATGACCAGCCGGTCGGCGCGCCGCTGGCGCTGGACAAGGGGGCGGTGCAGCTGACCCATCCGCTCACCAAGGGGAGCCACCAGATCCGCATCAGCGACGCAGGCAACAGCTGCGGCACCAGCTTCGGCCCGAGCGAGGCCAAACCGCTCCCCTTCGGCACCGCCCAGCCCATGGACAAGTGCAGCAAGGGGCAGCACTTCAACCTGCGGGTGATGCTGGCGGGGGATTATCAGTTCACCTTCAACCCGGATACCCCCAGCCTCAAGGTGCTGCGAGCCACCAAGAAGAGCGAGTTCAAACGCCAGCCGCCAGCAGAACCCTGCATCAGCTGGGATGGCGGTCCGGTCACGGTATCCCTGAAAGGAGTCTGGCCCGACGGTACCCAGCTGCGAGACGCCTACTCCGGCCAGCAAGGGGTGGTCAAGGGCGGCAAGCTGACCCTGACGCCGAGTAAAGAGAGCGGCGGCCTGCTGCTGCTCGAGCCGGTCAAGGCGGCCACGGCAGCCCCCTTCAGCTGGGATCAGGCGAGCGTCTATTTCCTGCTGACCGACCGCTTCAACAACGGCGATCCCGCCAACGACCACAGCTTCGGGCGCCAAAAGGACGGTCAGGATGAAGTGGCCACCTGGCACGGTGGCGACTTCAAGGGGCTGACCGCCAAGCTCGACTACATCAAGCAGCTTGGCATCAACGCCATCTGGATCACCCCCATGGTGGAGCAGGTGCACGGTTTCATCGGCGGTGGCGAGCAGGGCAACTTCCCCTTCTACGCCTACCACGGCTACTGGGCGCTCGACTTCACCAAGATAGATCCCAACTACGGCGACGAGGAGAGCCTGAAAACCCTGGTGGACGAGGCCCACAAGCGCGGCATGCGCATCATCCTCGACGTGGTGATGAACCACGCCGGCTACGCCACCCTCGCCGACCTGCAAGATCTGGGGCTCACCGATCTCACCCAGAACACCGGCAAACTGCCGGCCCGCTGGAACCAGTGGCGCCCGAGCGGCGGCCTCAACTGGCATGGCTACAACCAGTTCATCGACTACCAGTCGCCGAAGTGGGGCCAGTGGTGGAGCGGTGACTGGGTGCGAGCCGGCCTGCCCGGCTACCCGCAGCCCGGCACCGACGACGTCACCGGCTCGGTGGCGGGGCTGCCGGACTTCCTCACCGAATCCACCAAGCCGGTGGGGCTGCCGCCGCTGCTGACGGCCAAACAGGACACCAGGGCCAAGCCACTGCCCAACGCCACCGTGAGCGACTATCTGATTGCCTGGCACACCGACTGGGTGCGCCGCTTCGGCATCGACGGCTTCAGAGCCGACACGGTCAAACACCTGGAGCCCGAGGTGTGGGCCCGCCTCAAGCAGGCTGGCACCGCAGCCCTCAAGGAGTGGAAAGCCGCCAACCCGGCCAAGAAGCTCGACGATCTGCCCTTCTACATGGTGGGCGAGGTGTGGGATCACGGGGTGGCCAAGGATTTCTGGTACCAGAACGGCTTCGATTCGCTGATCAACTTCGACTATCAGCGCGAGTTCGCCCTGCCCCAGGCCCAGTGTCTGGCCAGCGCCGAGCCCACCTATGCCGGCTACGCCAGCCGCATCAATCAGGATCCCGAGTTCAACGTGCTGAGCTACATCAGCTCCCACGACACCAAGCTGTTCTTCGGCGACTATCAGGACGTGCCGTTGCAGCGCCGGGTCGCCAGCAGCTTCATGCTGCTGCCGGGCGGCATCCAGATCTACTACGGCGATGAGTCCGGCCGCGGGCTCGCCAAGGATGGCGGCGTGTTCGATCAGGCACTGCGCTCGGACATGAACTGGCAGGAGCTGGCCGGCGGCGAGAAGGCCGAGCTGGTCAAGCACTGGCAGCGGCTCGGCCAGTTCCGCGCCGCCCACCCGGCCGTGGCGGCGGGCAGCCACAAGAAACTGGCCGACAACCCCTATTCCTTCGTGCGGGAGAAGGGGGATGACAAGGTGGTGGTGGTGTTCGCCGGCCGCCAGCCGTAATCCAGCTTAAGGAATCAAACCCAAACAGAGAGGGGAGCCAGTGGCTCCCCTCTCTGTTTACACCAGCCGTTCAAACAGGCTGTTTCGCCCGCAGGTTCACTGCGGCTGATGAGCGGCCGCCGGCCACTGCAAACGCGCCTTGACCAGGGTCTGCTGCCACAGCGACCAGGCCAGCAGCGCTTGCTGATAGGCGCCCGCCTGCCCCGGCAACTGGATGCCGTAGCTCGCCAGCCGGTAGGCCATCACCGCATAGAAGGCATCGAGGATCCCCGCCTCGCCAAAATAGAAGGGGCCCCGCGCCTGGGACCAGATGGTCTGCAACCGGGCCAGCTCGCCGATGGCTTCCACCGGCGGTTCGCTGCGGGTGGGAGCGCCGAGGAAGAAGGGCAGCAGGGTGCGAATTTGGCGAAAACCGGCGTGCAGCTCGGCGCAGAGACTGCGGGCCAGCGCCCGCTCGGCTCGCGCTTCGGGATAGAGCCGGCGCGCGGGGCAGAGCTCGTGCAGGTACTCGGCGATGGCCAGCGAGTCGTGTATCCGCACGCCGTCGTGATCGAGCCAGGGCACCAGGCCGGCGGGGGCCAGCCGCTTGAGCCGCTGCAGCTCCTTGGCATCCTCCAGGTCGAACACCTGCTCCTGCCACTCCAGCCCGCTCATGGCCAGCACCAGCGCCGCCCGCATCGCCCAGGTGGAGCCGGTGCCCACCGTCAATACCAGAGATCCCATCTATTGCCTCCTGCATGGGTTGTTCATGACCATCCCATCTGCCCCAATGGCACGACATCCGACGGTCGCTTCACATTTGCGCGCCGGCAGGTTTGACCCTCTCCGGGAGCGGTGCTAGTTTGATTTTCCAAAACAATCAGTTAGCAACAATGTGAGCAATGGACAGCCAATTTACCATCGTCATCGCAGATGACCACCCCCTGTTTCGGGGCGCCCTCTATCAAGCGGTGCACATGGCCATCGACGATGCCCAACTGCTGGAAGCGGACTCCATCGACAGCCTAGCCCACCTGCTGGGTGAGCACCCGGAAGTCGACCTGCTGCTGCTCGATCTCAAGATGCCGGGGGCCAACGGCTTCTCCGGCCTCGCCCACCTGCGCGGCCAATACCCCGACCTGCCCATCGTGGTGGTGTCGGCTTCTGAAGAGCCTGCCATCATCCAGCAGGTGCTGCGGCTTGGCGCGCTCGGCTTCATCCCCAAATCGGCGCCGATGAAGGAGCTGGTCAACGCCCTCAATACGGTGATCGGGGGTGACAACTGGGTGCCGGCCGGCATCTCGCTCCACCCCGCGCCCTGTGAGGGCGCCGATTTTGCCAGCAAGCTGGCCAGCCTCACCCCCCAGCAGTACAAGGTGCTGGTGATGCTGCGCGACGGCAGCCTCAACAAGCAGATCGCCTGGGAGCTCAAGGTCTCCGAGGCCACCATCAAGGCCCACATCACTGCCATTTTCCGCAAACTGGGCGTCAAGAACCGCACCCAGGCGGTCATCGCCCTGCAGCAGATGGATATCAAGGAGAGCTGAGCCCTCCCAGCAGGTCTGCACATCATCTGTCGCTCGACAAATAGCACGGTCGTACTTTATGCTGCCCCGGTCAATGAAGGAGAGTGCGATGAGCAAGGGCCGGCTGACCCGTGACAACATTTTGCATACTGCGTTCGAGCAGGCGAGCCAGCAGGGGCTGGAGAGCCTCACCATCGGCTCCCTTGCCAGCGCCTGCGAGATGTCGAAAAGCGGCCTGTTTGCCCACTTCCAGTCCCGCGACAACCTGCAGATCGCCGTGCTGGAGTACGCCGCCGAGGTGTTCCGGGAGCGAGTGATCCAGCCGGTGCGCCAGCAGCAGCACGGCAGCCAGCGAGCGAAGCTGACGGCCCTGCTGCAGGCCTGGCTGGCCTGGAACCAGTGCTTTGCCGGCCGCTGCATGTTCCTCGACGCCTGGACCTCGGCCCAGGAAGGTGAGGTGCAGCAGGCCGCCCGCCAGCTGGTGCGCTTCTGGCTCGACTACCTGGCCCGTCAGGTGGTGCAGGGACAGAGCGAGGGCGAGTGGCGCAGCGACATGGATCCCTGGCGCGCCGTCTATCGCCTCTATGGCCTCTATCTGGCGGATCAGGTGTTCAATGCCCTCGATCTGTGTCAGGATCCGGCCCGCCACTTCTGGCCTGAAGTGGAGTTGCTGCTGGATGGCTGGCGCTGATGGATTGACCTCTCTTTTTTAAAACCGACAAAAAAGCACGACCGTTCGCACATAAAAACCACAGGATGACCATGAGCAGCAAGATCTACTTCAACACCCGCCGCTTCAGCCCGAGCAAATGGCTGCTTGGCCTTGGCACCCACTTGCATCACACCCTGGCCCCCGCTCATGCCAAGCGCACCGCCAGCAAGCTGCTGCTCACCCCCCAGCGCAACCAGCGGGATGACACGGCACCGACCGGACTGGTCAAACAGGCCGTGCACACCAGTGAAGGCACCCTGATGAGCTACCGGCTCGGCCAGGGGCCGGTCTGGCTGCTGATGCACGGCTGGTCAGGCAGCGCCGGCCAGTTCTACCCGCTGATGAGCCACATCGCCGCCCAGGGCTTCACGGCCATTGCCTACGATCACCCGGCGCACGGCCACAGCGCCGGCCATACCGGCCACCTGCCCCGCTTCGTGCGCGCCTTCGACGAACTGGTGGAGAAGATGACGGCGGAATACGGTTCGCTGCAGGGCGTCATCGCCCACAGCATGGGGGGCGCCGTCACCCTCTCCAGCCGCCGGCGCGAGCTGGATACCCTGCCGCTGCTGCTCATCTCGCCGGTGCTCGACTACGTGCCCCAGCTCTACGGCATGGTGGCGCGCTCCGGCTACTCCATCCGGCTGTTCGATGCGGTGGTCAAGGAGATTGAGCAGGAGTACCAGCACCCCTTGAGCACGGTCGACCCGCTGGGGCGGCTCGCCGGTCGCAGCGGACCCGCCATCATAGTGCACGACGAGGAGGATCGCTTCGCCCCGCACGGCGACTCCCTGCGCGCCACCCAGGATGGTCGCACCCGGCTGGTGAGCACCCGCGGCCTCGGCCACGGCCGCATCCTCGCCAGTGCCCCCGCATTCGCCGCGTTCGATCAGCTGAGCGCCGCCCGCCGCGCCAACTGAACAGCCTCAAAAAGGGCCTGCAAAAAATGGTTGGCAGGCCTGTTTTTATATTTGATACAGCGTCTTATAGTTAAATTGCTCGGTGGCAACACCCCCAGTGGCATGCATAAGGCGCAGTATCATGGCCAAACCCAACACAGCTCTTCTGTTGACCGGTGGTGGTGCCCGCGCCGCCTATCAGGTCGGCGCCCTCAAGGCGATCGCCGAGTTCTATCCCCGCAATCTCGGCATTCCGTTTCCCATCCTGTGCGGCACCTCGGCCGGCGCCATCAATGTCACCGCGCTGGCCTGCTACGCCTCCTGCTTCCATCTGGGAGTGCGCAAGCTGGAGTGGGTCTGGCGCCGCTTCGAGACCCACCACATCTTCGACTTTCACCCGGGGCGCCTGTTGTGGCGACTGATGTACGAGGGCTCGGCGGGGCTCATCAATCCCCACACCAACCACGCCTTTCACCTGTTCGACAACGCGCCGCTGCGCCGCCTGCTGGATCAGCTCATCGACTATCACCGTATCGATGACAACATCCTTTATGGCAGCCTGGAGGCGCTGGCCATCACCGCCTCCGACTACGACGACGGCCTCTCCACCACCTTCTTTCAGGGGCGGGCGGAGCACCTGCCGTGGGAGCGGGCCAGACGGCGCGGGCTGCGCACCCTGCTCACCTCGGATCACCTGCTCGCCTCCTCGGCGCTGCCGTTCGTCTTCCCGGCCACCCACATCGGTGACAAGTTCTACGGCGACGGCTCCATCCATCAGTTGAGCCCGCTCAGCCCCGCCATCCACCTGGGGGCGGAGCGGATCCTGCTGATCACCCTGGATCCGCCGGCGCACACGGCCCCCACCTTCCACCATGGCCATTTGACCAGCTCCAACATCGCCAGCCACCTGCTGGACACCGTCTTCACCGACACCCTCAACTCGGATCTGGAGCGGTTGTGGCGCATCAACCAGACCCTGGATCTCATCCCGGAGCGGGAGCGCAACCGGTTGAAGCTCAAACGGGTGGAGACCTGCGTGCTCAAGCCGAGCCAGGATCTCGACCTGCTGGCACTGGCCTATCTGCGCAAACTGCCGGTGCACCTGCGCCGCCTGCTGCGGGTACTGGGGGTGACGGGGGACGAGACCAGCAGCCTGGCCAGTTTCCTGATGTTCTATCCCGGCTACTGCCAGCAACTGATCAAGCTGGGCTACCTGGATACCCTGAACGAGCGCCGGCGGGTAGAAGCGTTTCTGGGGATAGAGGAGATGGTACCGGTCGAAGCCTGAAATGGCCTCTTTAGGGTGAGCCGGCACGCCCACCAGCAAGCGGCTCACCCACCTGTGGCATGGATGAATACACATTTAAGGGAGGGCTAACGCCCCTCCAGCAGGCGCTGCTCCGCCTGCTCCACCGCCACCCCATTGCCGAACAGCACCAGCCGATCCCCTGCCGCCAGCACCAGCTCAGGCTTGGGCTCCAGCCGCAGCTCGCCGCGCTGTACCTCCTTGATCCGCACCGTTTCCAGCGCCAGGGCCTGCACGCTGCGCCCCACCGCCCAGGCCTGCTCGTGCAGCAGCACGGGGTGCAGCCGCTCGAGCAGCTGATCCGTCTCCAGATTGCCGGCACTTTGATCCCCCCAGTAGAAACCGTGCAGAAAGCGGTACTGGCTGCTGCGCTCGTGCTCCATGCGCCGGATCACCCGGCCGATGGGGATGTCGCAGTTGAGCAGCAGGTGGGAGACCAGCATCAGGGCCCCCTCCTGGGATTCGGGGATCACCTCAAAGGCGCCCGCCCGCTTGAACGCCTCCAGAAAACTGTCATCCCGGGTGCGCACCAGCACCTTCACCTCCCCCGCCAGCTCCCTGATCAACGCCAGCATGGCCTCGACCCGCTTGTGATCGTCAAAGGTGATGATCACCAGCCGGGCCCGCAGCAGGCCGGCGGCCAGCAGGATGTCGCGGCGGCTGGCATCACCAAACGCCACCTGCTCCCCCGCCGACTTGGCCTCGCTCACCCGCTCCGGGTCGAGATCCAGCGCCAGGAAGGGGATCTCCTCCTGCTTGAGAAAGCGGGCACAGGTCTGGCCGGCCCGACCAAAGCCCGCGATGATCACGTGCTGGCTCTTGCTCAGGCCCGACTGGGCCACCTCGGAGCGAGTGAGCAGGGCCGGATCGGTGAGGGAGCGGGCCAGATGATGGGCCTGCAGCACCAGCCAGGGCGTCATGGCGATGGAGGTGACGCCGATGCCGATGAGCAGGGAGACCAGCCGATGGTCGAGCAGACCGTGGTGGTTGGCCAGCGCCAGCAGCACGAAGCCGAACTCCCCCACCTGACTCAGCATGATCCCCGCCGCCATGGCATCGCGCTTGCGCTCCCCCATCAGCCGGCCGGCCAGCAGCACCAGCAGGGACTTGAACAGGATCAGGCAGAGCACGCTGGTGGCCACCAGCCACCAGTCCTGTGCCACCCGCTGCCAGTCCATGGTCATGCCGATGGTGATGAAGAAGAGCCCCATCAGCACGTCCCGAAACGGCCGGATGTCCACCTCCAGTTGATGGCGATAGTGGGACTCCCCCAGCATCATGCCCGCCAGAAAGGCCCCCAGCGCCATGGAGAGCCCCATCCACTGGGTCAGCGAGGCCGCCAGCAGCGCCACCAGCAGGGCGCTCAGCACGAACAGCTCGTCGGAGCGGGCCCGCGCCACCTCGTGAAACAGCAGCGGCAGCAGCCACTTGCCCACCGCCAGCAGGCTCAGCAGGGCAAACAGCCCCTTGAGGGTGGCCCAGGCGATCTCCGCCAGCAGGGCGCTGCCCTGGATCTCGGGCCTGGCCAGGATGGGGATCATCACCAGCAGCGGCACCACCGCCAGATCCTGAAACAGCAGCACGCTCACCCCTAGCTGGGCGCGGCGGGTGTGCAGCTGCTTCTGCTCCCCCAGCTGCTTGATCACCACGGCGGTGGAGGAGAGCGCCAGGGTGCCCGACACCACCAGCGCCTGGGGCAGGCTCAGGCCCCACCACCAGGCGATGGCGAAAAACAGCAATGACGTGAGCAGCACCTGCAGACCGCCCACCCCGATCACCAGCCGGCGCATGGCGATGAGGCGGGGCAGCGAGAATTCGAGGCCGAGCGAAAACATTAGAAAGACGATGCCAAGCTCGGCGATAGTCTGCATGATCGCCTGGCCGGTGATCACGGCGACGCCATAGGGGCCGAGCAGTACCCCGGCAAGCAGGTAAGCGAGGATCACCGGCTGGCCGAGGCGCCGGAAAATCGCCACCAACAAGACGGCGGCAAGCAGCAGGATCAACACATCTACGTACAATATTTCCTCCCTTTTTATCTACTTAAGCCTAGCCAGCCACTCTTGTTCGCATCGAACATATTTTGGGCACAAGGATTGCAGGTAAGAGTCAGGAAGTAGGTTGTTTGAGGGCTGTACCGTGGAAAACACATCATCATTGAATGGTCTGGGACATGGCATCGAGCAGTGGGTTCGCCAGATGGAGCGGCTCACGCCGCTGGCCAGTCAGGATCGCAACCAGTTGCTCGAGTTGTTGTTGGTGCAGATGGACCTTGGCAGCCTGCTGGCAACCTTTGCCGATCGTGCGGCAAGAATTGTCCGGATCCACAGCCTGCACTTCGACTGCGGCCAGTCTCACACCCTGATCCAGCATCCGCCCCAGGCCAGCCTGACCCTGCACAGCTACCCGTTCGAGCTGCGCGGCCAGCATGGCCAGCTGGTCGGCCAGTTGCACTACACCCTGGAACATGCCCTGAGCGGCAGCCAGCAGCGGATCCTGCAGCAGTATCACCAGCTGCTCTGCCTGCCCCTGCCTCTCTATCTGCGCCTGTCACAGCTGGAGCTGCAGGTCAGGCTCGATCACCTGACCGGGCTCGGCAACCGCTCCTACTTCGACGAAGCCATCGGCCGGGCGGTGGAGCAGCACAGCCGGGAATCCCACGGCCTGGTACTGGTGTTGCTGGATCTCGACAACTTCAAGCAGATCAACGACACCTGGGGCCACCCGGTCGGCGATCTGGTGCTGAGCCGCTTCGCCCAGCTGCTGACTCACTGCATCCGCAGCACGGATCAGGCGTTTCGCCTCGGCGGCGACGAGTTCGCCCTGCTGCTGCAACCCGCCGAACCCGAGGCCTGGCGCCCGGTCTGGCTGCGCCTGCAGCACATGCTGATGATCCACAAGGAGCTCAGTACCTTCTCGGTCGGCTGCAGCCTGGGAGCCGCCAGCTGGCAGTCCGGGGTGGACGTGCACAGCCTGTACGAGGCTGCCGATGCCCACCTCTATGCCCGCAAGAAGGCGGGCAAGGCCGGCCTGCTGGACTGAACCGGCCAGCCGCTGGAGACGACAAGGCCGGCATATGCCGGCCTTGTCATTTGCAACGGATAGGATCAGGCAGGAGGCTGACAGGCCGCCGCCGGCAGCCAGTGCCAGGCCAGACCGGCGCCCTGCGTCATGAATCCGTCACAGAGGAACAGCTCGCCCACCGCCGCCACCTGCTCGCCGTAATAGAGGATGGGAATGCGGCCGCGCTGCCAGGAGGGAACCCCGTACTCCTGCAGCAACTTCTTGAGGCGCCGGCTGCCGCCACGCCCTACCGGCTTGAGCATGCTGCCGGCGGCCACCCCGAAGCGCACCGACAGCGGCTCGTCCGCCCTTGGCAGCCGCAGCCCCTCCCCTTCCACTCGCGGCAGCAGCCGCACCTCCCCCAGCCCGTCCGGCAGGATCAGCGTCTCCCCCACGGCCAATGTCAGCTGCTCGTGGCGAGGCTGCAGCCCGGGTCGCACCAGATGAAGCCGGCCCTGAAAGCGGCGGCAGCTCTGCCCGCCCCAGTTGAGCTGGGGATTGGCGTCTTCCCGTGCCAGCGCCACCTCCTGCCAGAGCAGACCGAGCTGCTCGCGGGAGGGCATCTCGCTCCCCTGGCGGCGGATCCAGTAACGCAGCAGGTTGTTGCGCCGGGTACCTGACAGAGCCAGCAGCGGCGCGATCTGCAGCGCCTCTCCTGCCGCCGCCAGCCGCCAGTCGGCCTCTGCCAGCTCCTCCAGCAGCGCCTCCTGCTCGGCGCACAGCGCCATGCTGCGCGCTGCGGTCTGGGCCATGGCGGGCCAGCGGGCCTTGAGCTGGGGAATGAGCCGTTGGCGCAGGAAGTTGCGGTCATAACTCACATCCTGGTTGCTCTCATCCTCCACCCAGCCATAGGGGAGGCTGGCCGCCGCGTCGGCCAGCTCGGCCCGACTCACCTCGAGCAAGGGGCGCAGCAACAGGCCACCGGCAAAAGGCTGGCTCGGCACCATGCCTGCCAGCCCGCGCAGGCCGGCGCCGCGCTTGAGCGCCAGCAGCAGGGTCTCCAGCTGATCGTCCTGATGATGGGCGGTGAGCAGCCACTCCCCCTCCCCCAGCTGAGCGGCGAGGCGCAGATAGCGGGCCTCCCGCGCCTGCGCCTCCAGGCTGTCGCCACTGCCTCGTTGCAGTTGCACCCGCTCGACCAGCAGCGGCACCGCCAGTTGCTGACACACCGTTTCGCAGTGGGCCACCCACTCGTCGGCATGTGGGCTCAAGCCGTGATGAACGTGCAGGGCGCGCAGGGCAAGGCCGTGGGCGCCGGCAAAGCGGGCCGCCAGCACCAGCAGCACGGTGGAGTCGAGCCCGCCGCTGAAGGCCACCAGCAGACCACGGGAACCTTCCGGCGCGGGCAGAGTCTGACAAAAACGAGAATAAATACGAGAAATCATAGGCTTCCCCAATACGACCAGGCCGATCTTAGCAGACTCGGGCTTATCAAGCGCTAACCCGACTGCTAGAGTGAGACGCTCCCTGCGTGGGCAAGGAAGCCGCATAACCCGAATTGGAATCCAACATAATGAACAACAAAAAAAGCATACTGGCCGCCCTCGTCGGGCTGGCCCTGCTGGCCGGCTGCAGTCAGGCCCCGGACGGCGCAGACAAGCACTCCGGCCTAGCGCAGGCCAACATGGACACCAGCGTCAAACCCGGTGACGACTTCTTCCGCTACGTGAACGGCCACTGGCTCTCCACCGCCAAGATCCCGGACGACAGGCCCGCCGACGGCGCCTTCTACATGCTGCGCGACAAATCCCTGGCGGACGTGCGGGTGCTGGTGGAAGGGCTGGACGGCAAGGCCGCCGGCACACCGGCCCAGCAGATCCACGACCTTTACCAGAGCTATCTGGATCAGACTACCCGCAACGCCAAGGGCACGGCGCCGCTGATGCCGATGCTGAGCGAGATCGAGCAGATCCGCACGCCGCAGGATCTGGCCCGGGCCTTCGCCCAGAGCGGTCGCAACGGCGGCGGCGCCCCGTTCGGTTTCTGGGTCGATGCCGACGCCAAGGCGCCGGACAGCTATGCGGTCTACCTCTACCAGGCCGGGCTCGGTCTGCCGGATCGGGACTACTACCTCAAGACGGATGCCGCCAGCCAGGCGCTGCGCCAGAAATACGAGCAGCACATCGCCACCATGCTGGGCCGCTTCGGCGAGGCGGATGCGGGGGCCAAGGCCAAACGCATCCTGGCTCTCGAGAGCAAACTCGCCCGGATCCAGTGGGACAACGTCACCCTGCGGGATCGGGAAAAGAACTACAACAAGGGGCCCCAGAGCGAGCTCAAACGCCTCGCCCCCGCCATCGACTGGAATGCCTACCTGACCCAGGCCGGCCTCGCCGGCCAGAGCAGCCTCATCATCGGCCAGCCCACCTATCTCGCGGCCCTCAACGAGGTGATGCAGCAGACCCCGGTCGGCGACTGGCAGGCCTACCTCAAGTGGCATCTCATCACCGATTATGCCCCCTACCTCGACAGCCAGACCGATGCCCAGAACTTCGCCTTCTTCGGCACCACCCTGAGCGGCACGCCCAAGCAGCGCGCCCCCTGGGAGCGGGCCCTCGGCGTGCTGGACGATCACCTGGGCGAGGCGGTAGGCAAGCTCTACGTGGAGCGCTACTTCCCGCCAGAGGCCAAGGCCCGCATGGAGCAGCTGGTAGAGAACCTGCGCGCCGCCTACGGCCAGAGCATCGAGGAGCTGGACTGGATGTCGCCGGCCACCAAGGTCCAGGCCAAAGAGAAGCTCGCCAAGTTCCGCCCCAAGATCGGCTACCCGGACAAGTGGAAGGATTACAGCGCCATTGCGATCCGTGCCGACGATCTGGTGGGCAACCTGCAGCGGGCCCGCGCCTTCGAATACACCGACAACCTGGCACGCCTCGGCAAGCCGGTAGACAGAGACGAGTGGCACATGTCACCGCAGACGGTGAACGCCTACTACAACCCGAGCAACAACGAGATCGTCTTCCCGGCCGCCATCCTGCAGCCCCCCTTCTTCGACATGACGGCGGATGACGCGGTCAACTACGGCGCCATCGGCGGGGTGATCGGCCACGAGATGGGTCACGGTTTTGATGATCAGGGGGCCAAATCCGACGGGGACGGCGTGATGCGCGACTGGTGGACACCTCAGGATCTCAAGGAGTTTCGCTTCCGCACCAGCCGGCTGGTGGCCCAGTACAACCGCTTCGAGCCCATCAAGGGGCAGTACGTCAACGGCCAGTTCACCCTGGGGGAGAACATCGGCGATCTGGGCGGCCTCACCATCGCCCACAAGGCCTACCTGCTGTCGCTGGATGGCAAGGAGGCCCCAGTGCTGGACGGCTTCACCGGCGAGCAGCGCTTCTTCCTCGGCTGGGCCCAGGTGTGGAAAGGCATGTATCGCCCCGAGCTGATGCAGATGCTGCTCACCTCGGATCCCCACTCGCCGCCGGAATACCGGGTCAACGGCGTGGTACCGAACATCCCCGCCTTCTACGAGGCGTTCAAGATCCAGCCGGGTGACAAGCTCTATCTGGACCCGGCCAAACGGGTCAAGATCTGGTAATGACCGCCCCGATGAGGGGCGGATGACGCGAACCGGCGGGGATTGCCCGTTCTGTTCGCACAGTGACACAGGTGGCGGGCAACCGCCGCCGCAGTAACAAGGGTCAAACCGATGAAAGCCTTGCTCATGACACTCGGCCTGCTCACCCTGCCCCTCGCCAGCCAGGCGGCGGACAGGTTCTTCAAACAGCTGACGCTCCCCTCAGGCCAGGTAGTGACCGTCAGCGAAGGGCGCGGCGAACCGGCCTCCACCGGCAGCTACGACGTGCGCCTCTACTCCGGCGCCAACCCCCAGTTCCCGCTGGATCAGTTCATCGACGGCAAGGTGCTGCCGCGCGATGGCAGCATCAAGGAGCTCAAGCTGCTGGATCTCAACGGCGACAAGCAGCCCGAGCTCATCGTCGTGGTCGAGAGTGCCGGCAGCGGCAGCTACCTGAGCGCCGACGCCTTCACCATCAACCCGCAGGAGGGGCTGGACAGCTTCAATCACGTGGAGGGACTGGCCCCCAATGAAGATGTGATCCAGGCGCTCAAGACCCCGCGCGACTGACATCCCCATCACCACGCCCCGCCCAGCGGGGCGTTTTTTTGTCCCGCCGCTGACAAAGCGCCTTCCCGCCTCACCCGCAGGACACCGCCATGGATAGACGGTTATTTTTTCTGCGTTTATAATCGCCGCACCGTGCCATAACGAAACACAAGGAGGTAAAAAATGGTTATCCAAGCGTGTCCGATGTTCTCGGCTCGCCTGTTCGGCACATTCGCGTGCTCTTGCCTGCATACCATCGCGCTGCGATAGCGGGTTCGAGCAAAGCCGACTCCCTTCCATACCGAGACCTTTCTCGACTCTGCCGTTGTCGCCAGCGCTCCTGATGACAGGGATTTCTGATCCCGCGATTTAAGAGAGCAAGAGCATGACAACCCTGATGAGTACCCATTCCCTGCAGATGAGTGCGGGGCACCTTCCGTTATTTGACCACCTCGAACTCGGCATCCGCGCAGGCGACCGGCTCGGCCTTGTCGGTGCCAACGGCTGCGGCAAGAGCACCCTGCTGGCACTGCTGGCGGGCGAGCGCACGCCCCAGGCCGGCCGGGTCGTGCAGGCGGCCGCCTGCCGCTGCGAGTTCGTGGCCCAACAACTGCCGGCCAGGCTTTCAACCCTCAGCACCCGCGCCGTGCTGCTGGATGCGCTGGGCAACGACCTGAGCGCCGAATGGCAGGTGGACAAGCTGCTGGCCGAGCTGCAACTGGAGGCCCAGGCCGCGCTGCCGGTCAGTGCGCTGAGCGGCGGCCAGCACAGCCGGCTGCAGATAGGCCGTGCCCTGCTGCGCCAACCCAACCTGCTGCTGCTCGATGAGCCCAGCAACCACCTGGATCTGCCCGCCCTGCTCTGGCTCGAGCAGTTTCTGCTGGGCTGGCGCGGCGCCTTCGTGCTGGTCTCCCACGATGGTCGCCTGCTGGACCGGGTCACCGAGCAGACCCTGATCCTGCGCGATGGCCAGTTGCACCGCTTCGCCCTGCCCTGCAGCCAAGCGCGGATGGCGCTGGCCGCCGAGGACGAGCAGGCCCGTCTGCGCCGGGCCGACGAACAGAAGGAGATAGACCGCCTGAGCGCCAGCAGCAAACGCCTCGCCATCTGGGGGCGGGAGCATGACAACGAGAAGCTGGTGCGCCAGGCCAAGTCCATGGAAAAACGCATCGCCCGCCTGCAGGAGGAGCAGAGCCAGGTGGCGGCGCTGGCCCCCTGGCGGCTCGAACTGC
This sequence comes from Aeromonas sp. V90_14, assembly GCF_029967615.1. Lineage (NCBI taxonomy): Bacteria > Pseudomonadati > Pseudomonadota > Gammaproteobacteria > Aeromonadales > Aeromonadaceae > Aeromonas > Aeromonas sp. V90_14. Next base: position 131,006 of record NZ_JASCAS010000033.1, read on the forward strand.
GCGGACTGAGTCTGCCCGCCGACACCCTGCTGCGGCTGGAGGCCCTCGACGTGGCGCCCGTGCCAGCATTGCCGCCGCTGCTGCACGCCGAAGGACTCTGGCTGCGAGCGGGAGACAAGGTCGCCCTGCTCGGCGCCAACGGCACCGGCAAGTCCTCCCTGTTGCGCCAGTGCTGGCGCGAACTGGCCGCGCAGAGCCCGCAGGCAGGCTGGTACTGCCACCCCGGTGCCAGCATCGCCTATTATGATCAGTCCCTGCAGCAGCTGGCTGACGATGCCACCCTGAGCGACGCCCTCTACCCGCTGGCCCCTCTGCCGGAGACCACGCGGCGTCATGCGCTGATCCGGGCGGGCTTCCCCTATGCCCGCCACGGCCAGCAGGTGCACACCTTGAGCGGGGGCGAGCGGGCACGGCTGCTGTTTCTCGCCCTGTCGCTCGGCAGCCACCACATGCTCTGGCTCGACGAACCCACCAACCACCTGGATCTGGCGGGCAAGGAGGAGCTGGCCGAGGCCATTGCCGCCTTCCCGGGTGGCGTGCTGCTGGTCTCCCACGACCGGGAGCTGATCGAGCGCAGCTGCAACCGCTTCTGGCTGATCAAGGACGGCCACATCCAGGAGGCTCACAGCGCCGAGCGGGCCTATGCCGAGCTGCTCGGCGATGCGCCCTCGCCGGCAGCAGACAAGGCAGACCTGGCCGCCCCCGCCATGGGACAGGCCCCGGCCAGCCCGGCGGATGACGAAGAGGCGCTGCTGGCACGCTGGTATGAACTCGATGGCCTGCTCGCCGCCGATCTGGCCCGCAAGCCCAGGCACCAGACCCCGCGTCTGCAGCAGCAGTGGCGTGACGAGCTGGCCAGGCTCACCGACCAGCTCGGGCTGGTCGGATCATGAGCAGAGCCATGAACCGGCTCTGCCAGCCATCCCTGTTTGACTCACCACTCGCGGCCAACTCCGGTTGGCCGCAAGGAGCCACCATGACAGCAACGCAACAACCCCACATCAGGCTGGATCCGGTCAGCGACGCCGATCTGCCCCACATCTACCGCGGCCTGTCCGATCCGCGGGTCGTCGCCTATTACGGCGTCAGCTACGACAGCCTGACGGCGTGCCAGGCCCAGATGGATTGGTATGCCGAGCTGACCCGCACCGGCCATGGCGCCTGGCACCTCATTCGTGACCGGCACACGGGCGAACCGCTCGGCGCCATCGGTTACAACGATGCCGACCCGACTCACCGGCGGGCCGAGCTGGGCTACTGGCTCTATCCCGAACACTGGGGCAAGGGGGTGATGAGCGCGGCGCTGCGGCTGTGGCTGCCGCTCACTTATCGCACCAGCGAGCTGCACCGGTTGCTGGCGGTGGTGGAGGAGCCCAACCTCCCCTCCGCCCGCCTGCTGGAACGGGCCGGCTTTCACTACGAGGGGACCGCGCGGGAGTGCGAACGCAAGGGGGATGGCTTCATCTCCCTGCGCCACTACGCCATCTTGCGCAGCGACCTGCCCGCCAGCCTGTGACCTGCAACAAAGAGCCCCGCACTGCGGGGCTTTTTTTCGGGTTACTTGATAGCGCAGACCCCCTCATCGGATGCCGAGCGGCGGCGTCTGCGCCGCCACAGGGAGAAGCAGCCGTACCCCAGACTGAGCACGACGGCATAGAGCACCTGGGAGGCGAGCGCCACCAGCACCAGGGCACAGAGCAGCACGCTCACCCCCGCCAGCCCCTTGCCCACCCCGCCGAGCAGACGCCAGCCCGCCGCCATGCAGAGCAGGTAGACCAGCACGAAGTTGCCGTTGGCATAGCGGATCAGCTCATCAAGCGGCAGTCGCAACCAGATGATCAGGGTGATGCAGACCAGACAGATGGCGAGCACCAGACTCAAGGCCCGCAGCGGCGCGCCACGGGCGGTGAGGCGGGCCAGCGAGACCGGCAGCTTGCCTTCGCGCGCCATGCTCCAGATCAGCCGGGCAAACCCCTGCAGGTAGATGTTGATGCTGGCAAAGCAGGAGAGATAGCCGAGCACCGCCACCAGCCACTTGGCGGTGGGGTTGAACAGCAGCGAGAGCAGGGCCGGAATGGCGGTGGCGTTAGTCGCTTCATCGCCGTAGAGGCCATATTTGAGCACCACCAGCGAGTGCACCCAGTAGATGAGCCCCGCCAACAGTACCCCGCCGAGCAGGGCCAGCGGATAGTCCCGCTCCGGTCGCTTGAACTCCTCCCCCATGTGGGCGAAGGCCTCGAGCCCGACGAAACACCAGAACATCACCGCCAGTGCGGTGGCCATGGCAGGCCACTCGTCCGTCGTCGGCAGCGGCCGGGCGGCGTCGCGCCAGCTGATATCCCCCTTGAACCAGATGAGCAGGGTGAGCCCCAAAATGGCGAGCGCGATCAGCAACTGCAGGTTGCCGGAGGAGCGCGCCCCGCGCAGCCCCAGCAAAAATACCCCGAGCAGGGTGAGCAGCTGGATGCCCCACAGGGTCCACTCCCCCAAGTCGAACAGGGCGTGCCAGAAGCCGGCGGCGATCATCAGGGCGGCGGGCAAGCCCACCGGCAACACAGCCAGAAACAGGAAGGCGGAGAAGCGCTCGGCGCCGTTGCCAAAGGCGAGGCCGATGAGGTGCGGCGCGCCGCCCGCATGGGGATAGCGGCGGCCGAGGCGAGCGAAGGTGAAGGCAATCGGCAGCACCAGCGCAATCAGCAGCAACCAGGCCCAGAGCGAGGACCCACCCGCCAGCGAGGCAGCGGTCGCCGGTACCACGAAGATCCCGGTGCCCAGCAGCGAGGTGGCGAGCAGCCCCATCCCCTGCCAGAGCTCGAGATCCTTTTTCAACCCAGACATATCCTTTTGTCCCGACTAGAAAAACATCCCGCCATGTTAGGCCTCCCTCGCCCCTTTGTTAAGCACGATGGTTAAGCAGGATGGCAAGAATATGCAGCGCTTTATTCAGGCACTGAGTCCGGTTGCAGTGCCTCGGCCAGAAAATCCCCCAGCAGGGTGATCTTGAGCACCTGCCGGCGCGCTGCCGGGTAGATGAAATGGAGGGTTTTGTCCGGAATGCGGTAGGTATCGAGCAGGGGCAGCAGCCGTCCCGCAGCGATATGCTCTTGCACCTGATCGGCAGGCTGCAAGGTGATGCCCGCTCCTGCCAGCGCTGCCGTCAGCAAGGCCGGCCAGTGGTTGATGCGAAGGCGCGAGGCCACCCGCACCTCCTCGCTCTGGCCATCGCCCCCGACAAACTGCCAGCGCTCGTGCTCGCCCCAGTTGCCGTGCAGGCACTGGTGGCTGGCGAGATCGGCCGGCTGACGGGGCACGCCGTGGCGAGCGAGGTAGGCGGGCGCGGCGCAGAGGCGGTAGTGCTCTGGGTCAGTAGCGGGCGGGCGATCAGCGCCTCATCCTGCGGGCGCAGGGTGCGGATGGCGGCATCGAACCCCTCCTCCACCAGATCGACCCAGCGCGGGGTGAGCTGCAGATCCACCTCCAGCTTGGGGTAACGGTCAAGAAAGGCGGGCAGCAGCGGCACCAGCCGGTGGTGGCCAAAGCTTAGAGGGGCGGCGATGCGCAGCCGCCCGGCGGGCTCGGCCAGCAGGTGCTGGGTCAGTGACTCCGTCAGCGCCAGCTCCTCCAGTACCCGCTGGCAGCGGGCCAGAAAGAGCTGGCCCAGCTCGGTCAGGGTCTGCTGGCGGGTGGTTTTGTGAAACAGCTTGCCCCCCAACCACTGCTCCAGCCCCTGAACGTGTTTGCCCACCATCTGGGCGCTGATCCCCTCTTCGCTTGCCACCGCGCTGTAGGAGCCGAGATCCACCACCCGGGTGAAGATGCGCATGCTGGTCAATCGGTCCACAACCCCTCCTTTGCCCCGTTCCGGGGTCATTTGGCCCGCAGCAAGCGGCCCACATTCACAACCAAAAGTTTAGAAAGAAATGGTTTTTGGCAAATTTATCTCATTTTTGGTTGCCAATATAGTGGTCAGCAACCTCACCCATCAGGACATACATCCATGAAAAGTACCTATCTGGCCGCCCTGCTGGTCGGTCTGCTGGCCACCGGCGTCAGCCAGGCTGCCGAAAGCAGCTTTATCAGCAACCACGATCACGCCCCGGCCTCAGCAACGCTGACCAAAGCCCAGCCCGATATTTTCCGGGTCAGCCTGCTCGGTACCGGCACCCCGGTGCCCCAGATCAGCCGCGGCGGTTACAGCACCCTGGTCGAGGCGGGCAACCAGAAGCTGGTGTTCGACTTTGGCCGCAACTCCGCCACCCGCTTGTGGCAGCTGCATATCCCCATCGGCCGGGTCAACGCCTTCTTCCTCACCCACTTCCACTCGGACCACACCAACGGGCTGGCGGATCTCTGGCTGACCGGCTGGCTGCAACCGGCCTATGGCCAGCGCCACGCGCCGATGGAGCTTTACGGCCCCAAAGGCACCAATGCCCTCGCTCACGGCCTGCAGCAAGCCTACGCCACCGATATCGCTACCCGGGTCAAGGATGAAGGGACGCCGCTGGACGGGGTGAAGATCAACAGCCACGAAGTAACCGCCGGGGTGGTCTACGACCAGGATGGGGTCAAGGTGACCGCCTTTGACAACGATCACGGGGTCAACATCAAGCCGTCGTTTGGCTATCGCATCGACTACCACGGCCACAGCGTGGTGCTCTCCGGCGATACCCGCTACAGCCCGCAGGTGGTGAAAGAGGCCAAGGGGGCCGATCTGCTGGTGCACTGCGTCTCCATGACCTCCGCCGCCCGCATGAAGGCCAACCCGGGCTACCGGGCGATCGCCGGCCACCTCGCCTCCCCCGAGCAGGCCGCCCGCGTTCTGAACGAAGCCAAACCGGCGCTGACCGTGTTCAGCCACATCGGGCTCAACGGCAAGATCACGGTGAAGGATCTAGCGCAGAGCCTGCGCGCCCGCTACTCGGGCCCCTTCGTCATCGGCAATGACCTGATGCAGATTGACCTACCCACCACCGCCTCCGGCAAGGGCTACGCCCTCTGGCAGGCGGAGAACATCGACAACGCCCAGCCCTGAATCCCGGCCATAAAAAAAGCCGCCTCTTGCGAGGCGGCTTCTTCATTCAAGCGGGTAACCCGTGTTATCAGGCAATCAGCTTGTAGATGATACCGGACATGGCGATCAGGCCGATGATGGTCACGAACACGTTGCTGATGTTGCCAGCGTATTTGCGCATGGCCGGCACCTTGGTGATGGCGTACATCGGCATCAGGAACAGCAGCATCGCGATGATGGGGCCGCCCAGGTCTTCAATCATGCCGAGGATGCTCGGGTTGATGGTGGCGATGGCCCAGGTGGTCAGGATCATGAACACTGCGGTCACTTTGTTCAGCTGCTTGACGTCAACGTTCTTGCCTTTCTCACGCAGGGACTTGGCCATCAGACCGTTCATGCCCTCTTGTGCACCCAGGTAGTGACCCAGGAAGGACTTGCTGATGGCGACCATGGCGATCAGCGGAGCCACGGTGGCGATAACCGGGTTGTCGAAGTGGTTGGCCAGGTAGGACAGGATGGAGATGTTCTGTTCTTTGGCAGCAGCCAGGTCAGCCGGGGAGAGGCTCAGTACGCAGCTAAATACGAAGAACATAACGGTCATCACCATCATGACGTGTGCGCCCAGCAGGATGTTGCTGCACTTCTTCTCGGCACCTTCACCGTAACGACCCTTGTTGTCCACCGCGAAGGAGGAGATGATCGGGGAGTGGTTGAAGGAGAACACCATGACCGGGATGGCCAGCCACAGGGTCTTCAGGAAGTCACCGTTGAAGGCGTCACCCAGCGCCGGAGCTTCAGTGATGATGGCACCGTTCCAGTGCGGGATCAGGTAGAGCGCCAGGCCCATCAGGGTGATCACGAACGGGAATACCAGCACGCTCATCGCTTTGACGATAACCTGGCCGCCGAGGCGAACGATCGCCATCAGACCCAGGATCAGCGCCAGTGACAGGATGGCACGGGGAGGTGCAGTCATGCCCAGCTGGTGCACCATCAGGCTCTCGACGGTGTTGGTGATGGCTACCGAGTACATCAGCAGGATCGGGTAGATGGCGAAGAAGTAGAGCAGGGTGATGAACTTGCCTGCGGTCTTGCCGAAGTGCTCTTCCACTACCTCGGTGATGTCGCCATCACGGGTGGAGCCGGACAGCACGAAGCGGGTCAGGCCACGGTGTGCGAAGAAGGTCAGCGGCAGGGCCAGGACCAGCATGGCAACCAGCGGCCACAGACCACCTACACCGGCGTTGATCGGCAGGAAGAGTACACCGGCACCGATGGCGGTACCGTACAGACCCAGCATCCAGACCACATCGGCCTTGTTGATGCCACGGGAAGACGCATTACTGGCTAAGCTGCCTTCTACTGCAATGTTCATGTCAGACATAGGGGTGTTCCTGTCATCAAGGAAAATAGAAAATTTCTAGTCAACCGGGCGCAATGCCCTGTTCCATTTCCCTGGAACTCCTGCAGTCCATCCCTGTTATTCTCATCCCGTCGGCCCGGCAAGCTGGTCATCACTCCATGTAACAACCAAATTGCAACAAACAAGCCGGCGGGTCATAGGCCCGAGGGCCACAAACGCGTCAGACTTTACAACTCGCTAACACGCTTTTGTTCCGATGCGCTGACTCTAATTAAATCCCCTTAGCGATCACAGTGTTTTTTTGAATTAATCAACCAAAGTTTGACTGGAATCGCCTTTCTGGCGTCAGAGATCACGTTACGAGCCCAATTTTGTGAACAGCCGTTAACAAATAGAGGTAGTTTCACCCGTATCTATATCCTTGTGGGTACAACAAATTGCTTACATTCGCTCATTTGTTGCTCATGTTGTGCCTCGCCGTCCGCTGACGTACCCTGTTGCTCAACATTTTTTCGCTGAATTAATATGGCCATCACCCGTACCGATCTCGCCGAACTGGCGGTGTTTGCCGCCGTCGCCCGCCACCAGAGTTTCAGCAAGGCCGCCCTCGAACTCGGCGTGTCTGCCTCCGCCCTGAGCCACAGCCTGAAAGGGCTGGAGACCCGTTTGGGGGTGCGCCTGCTCAATCGCAGTACCCGCGCCGTGGTACCCACAGATGCGGGTCAGCGCCTGCTGACCCAGTTGCTGCCGACCTTGAGCCATCTGGAGAGTGCGCTGGGTGAACTGGCCCGTCACAGCGACGAACCGGTAGGAAGGCTGAAGATCAGCGCACCGCGCGGCGCCATCGATGAGTTGCTGGCCCCGGTGCTGATCGATTACATGGTGCGTTACCCGCGCATGCAGGTGGAGGTGGTGGAGCAGGAGCTGATGCCGCGCCTCATCGAAGATGGCTATGACGCCGCCCTCTTTTATGGGGATCTGCTGCCCAAGGAGATGATCGGAGTCCCGCTCGGCCCACCCCAGCGCTATCTGGTGGTGGCCGCCCCCGCCTATCTGGCCGAACACGGCACCCCGCAGCACCCCCGCGAATTGACCCGGCACGCCTGCATCGGCTATCGGCTCACCCCCTCCCATCACTATCGCTGGGCCTTTGCCGGCGAGGAGGGCGCCATGCTGGAGATCGAAGTGACCGGGCCGCTCACCACCAGCACGCCGGCCCTCTACCTGGGGGCCGCCGAGGCGGGGCTGGGGCTGGCCTACTGTCTGGAAGAGGAGGTAAGCAGGCAGCTGACCGAGGGCACCCTGGTGAGCGTGCTGGAACCCTGGTGCCCTACCTTCGTCGGCTTCTCGCTCTTCTATCCCAGTCGCCATCAGCTGGGCAACGGGCTGCGCGCCCTCATCGACATGCTCAAGGGACACTACCAGCCACGCTAATTGATGAATATGGCTCATCAATTCATCAAGTAGAAACCGGATTATCGACAAAAAAATATTAATCTAGACTATCTGCTCGATAATCGAACTCCCCAAGAGAACAGATATGTCTGCCTACTTCACTCTGCGCCAGCGGGCGATGACCCGCCGTTTCTGGGGCTACGCCCTCCCCTCCATCATGGCCATGCTGGTATCCGGCGCCTACTACCTGGTCGATGGCATCTTCGTCGGTCACTACGTGGGGGCCGCCGGCCTTGCCGGCATCAACCTGGTCTACCCGGTCATCATGGTGCTGATCGGTCTCGCCGCCATGATCAGCATGGGGGCGGCCACTGCCATCTCCTTCCAGCAAGGTGCCAGAAATTTCGGCCTGGCCCGCCAGGCGCTGGTCAATGCACTCTGGCTGCTGGGGCTGCTGGGCGCCGTGGCGCCGCTGCTGCTGCACTACTGGCACGTCGACATCCTGCTGGCACTGGGCATTGAACAGGGTACCGACACCTGGCAACAGGCCAGCGACTACCTCTACTGGATCGGTGGCGGCACCCTGTTGCTGGCCTGCAACCTGGCGGTGCCCTATCTGCTTCGCAACGACGGCCGTCCCCGTCTCGCCATGCTGCTGGTGAGCAGCGGCGCCATCCTCAACATCATCCTCAACTACATCATGGTGGGCCGGCTGGGGCTGGGTCTGATCGGCACGGCGCAGGCCACCCTCATCTCGGAAGGGGTCGTCAGCCTGCTCGGGCTGGGGTATTTCTTTACCCGCCATGCCAAGCTGCGCATAGAGTGGCGCCACCTAGTGCCCGACTTCCCGGCCATGCCGAACCTGCTGTTCACCGGTCTGCCGAGCCTGATCGCCCAGTTCAACCTCGGCCTGCTGCTGCTGCTGCACAACAGCCAGCTGATGGTGCACGGTTCGGTCAAGGATCTGGCCGGCTTCACCGTGGCCGGTTACACCGAGGCGGTGTTCATCGTCATCCTGCAGGGGCTGGCCTTTGGCATCCAGCCGCTGGTCAGCCAGGCGGCTGGCGCCAAACGCCATCGTGACCTCAAGTTCCTGATGGAGATGGGGCTCAAGATCACGCTCGTCTATGGTCTGGCGGTCTGGCTGCTGATCCAGCTGCTGCCGCGCCAGGTGGCCATGCTCTACACCGGCGATCAGGATGGCGAGCTGCTCGCGGCCGCCATCAGCAGCCTGACCCTCAACCTCGGCGCCATCCCGCTGGAGGGGATCATCATGTTCGGCATCGTGCTGTTGCAGTCCATGGCCCGTACCCGCCAGGCACTGCTCATCTCGGCCGCCAAGACCCTGCTGCTGCTGCCGCTGATCTTCATGCTGCCGCTCTGGTGGGGCCGGGACGGCGTGCTGCTGGCCCAGCCCACCACTGTGGTGTTGCTGACCCTGCCGCTGTGCTGGCTGCTGTGGCGCGAGTGGCGCCGTCTCAAGCTGGCCTGTGCCCCGCTGAGCCGACCCAATCGCAAACCGCTTGGTGCGCGCCAACAAGTGCAACTGGCCAGGCGCGCCGGCTAAGCGCCGCCATCAGGCCGGTAGCCGGCGGGCACAGGTGCGGATCTCGGGCTCGACCATCGCCTGCTGGGCGGCCACCAGCTGCAGCTCGTAGGCGCCCGCCAGCCAGGTCTGGGCCAACACCGCATCCACGCTGGCATTGGTGCGCTCGAACGCCGCCACCGGCGTGAAGCCCGCCAGCAGGTTGGCCAGCATGGTGGCGCTCAGCAGATCCCCCACCCCGATGGGCTGACGCTGAAACTCATAGAGGGGGCGCGAGATATGAAACGCCCCCTCTTCGCACACCAGCAGCATCTCGAACCGGTCCAGGCTCAAGCCGGCACGGCCCAGATGCTTGACCATCACCAGCTCGACGCCCCCCTCACGCAGTTGCTGGCACGCCGCCAGCGCCTCGCTCAGATTGCAGATCTCGCGGCCGGTCAGCTGCTCCAGCTCCAGCAGATTGGGGGCCAGCAGGTCGGCGCAGGCCAGCGCCCGGTTTTTCAGAAAGTCGGCGACGCCGGGCGCGACTATGCACCCCTTGTCGGGATGCCCCATCACGGGGTCGCAAAAATAGCGGGCGTTCGGATTGAGCGCCTTGAGGTGAGCCACCGCCGCCAGGATCTCCTCCCCCTGCTCGGCCGAGCCGAGATAGCCGCTCAGGATCGCATCGCACTGCCCCAGTACGCCGATGTCGGCCAGCCCCGCCATCAACTGGCGGATATGGCCGTTTGGCATCACCATCCCCTGCCAGCCTGCGCTGTACTGGGTATGGTTGGAAAATTGCACCGTGTTGACGGGCCACACCTCCAGCCCCATGCGACGCATGGGAAACACGGCGGCGCTGTTGCCGGCGCAGCCGAACACCACGTGGGACTGGATGGAGAGAACTCGCTTCATGCTGACTCGCAAAAAAAATGGATAAACCCAGATGGGAAAAACGGGCCTTGCGGCCCGTTGTTGTCACTCTCGCTTAGCGCAGCACCTTGACGGTGTAGCTGCCATCGGCCTGACGATAGAGGCCGTGGATGTCGGTCTCAAAGCCCGGGTAGTGGGCCCCGATCTCGCACAGCATCTCGAGGAACTCGAGCACCGGCAGAGAATCCTGGGTCACCATCTCGCCCGGCAGCACCAGCGGCACTCCCGGCGGGTACGGCAGGATCATGTTGGCGCTGATGCGGTCCACCATGTCGCGCAGCGGCACTTCCACCACGTTGCCGGCCAGCTCCTGCTGCCAGGCGGCGTGCGGGGTCATCTTCATCTCCGGCAGCACGTCGAACGCCTTGAACATCAGCTCAGGCAGGCGGTACTTGCTGGTCAGCTCGTGAATGCGCTGGGCCAGCTCCTGGATGCGCATGCCTTCGTAGAAGCTCGGGTCTTCACGATAGAGGCTCGGCAGTATGCTCTTGATGGTCAGGTTCAGGTCATAGCCGCGCTTGAACTCGGTCAGGGCGCGCAGCAGCTGCATCGCCTTGGACTGATCGATACCGATGGAGAACAGGAACAGCAGGTTGTAGGGGCCGGTCTTCTCCACCACGATGCCGCGCTCGTCCAGGAACTTGGAGACCAGGGAAGCCGGGATGCCGTTGTCCAGCAGCTGACCATTGCGGCCCATGCCCGGGGTCAGCAGGGTGACCTTGATGGGATCCAGGTACATGTGGTTGTCGTCGATGTCCTTGAAACCGTGCCAGTCATCTTTCGGATCCAGCTTCCAGCACTCGACGGTGTCGATGTCGTCCGGCTGCCATACGTCGAAGAACCAGCCTTCGCTCTGCTCGCGCAGACGCTTGATCTCTTTGCGGAAGGAGATGGCGCGATCGATGGAGTCCTTGATCAGCCGCTTGCCGGTGTTGCCACGCATCATGGCTGCGGAGATCTCGGTGGAGGCCACGATACCGTACTGCGGCGAGGTGGAGGTGTGCATCATGAAGGCTTCGTTGAAGGTCTCTTCCTCCACGTCGCCCTTGATGTGGATCATCGAGGCCTGGGAGAAGGCCGCCAGCAGCTTGTGGGTGGACTGGGTTTCATAGAACACCTTGCCCGGCATGGCTTCGCCGCTCATGCCGCACTTGCCTTCATAGATCGGGCTGAAGTTGGTGTAGGGCACCCAGGCACTGTCGAAGTGGATGTAAGGGGTGTCCAGCGCCTCCTTGATGAAGCCGGTGTTGTAGAGCAGGCCGTCATAGGTGGAGTTGGTGATCACGGCGTAGCGCGGCGCCTGGGCACCCGGGGTGGCGGCGACCTTGGCGGCGATGGTCTCACGGCTGAATTCGCTCTGCGGGATGCCGCCCAGGATGCCGTAGGCGTTGCGGGTCGGACGGAAGTAGAGCGGGGTCACGTCGTTCATCATCATCAGGTGAGTGAGCGACTTGTGGCAGTTGCGATCCACCAGCACTGTGCTGCCGGCCGGCGCCGAGTACATGCCGACGATCTTGTTGGCAGTGGAGGTGCCGTTGGTGACGATGTAGGAGCGATCGGCGTTGAAGGTACGGGCGATGTACTCCTCGGCTTCCTTGTGCGGGCCTGAGTGATCCAGCAGGGAACCCAGCTCCGGCATGGAGATGGAGACATCGGCCTTGAACGCGTTCGGGCCGTAGAAGTCATAGAAGATGCTGCCGGCCGGGCTCATCTGGAAGGCGGTACCGCCCATGTGACCCGGAGTACAGAAGGTGTACTTGCCCTCTTCCACGTACTTGAACAGCGCCTTGGTGAAGGGCGGCAGGATGGCGTCCTGGTACTCCTGGGTGGCCTGACCCATCTTGAGGGCGATGTCGTCGGCCATGCCGAGACGGTACTCGAAGAAGTGCACGTTCAGACGCAGGTCGGTCAGGTGAATGTCCAGGGTGGACTGGTCGTTGGCGAAGGCGAAAATCGGCAGCTTCTCGTTGCGATCGTGGATCTCCTTGCACAAGCCCAGGGAGTATTTGTCCCAGTCGAAAATGGCACCGCAGACGCGGGGGTTCTTCTCAATCAGCTTCAGCAGGTCGGCCACGTCGACCGGATAAACGACCTCGAAACCCTTGCGCTCGAGGGAGGCTTGCAGCTGGCGAATGGGTTCTTCTTTGAAGAAAACGCCCAGGTGGTTGAGGATGGCAATGATGTTCATCGTAATGCTCCACACGTGATGGGGCGCTCTCCATCAGGGATGGTGAGTGAAGAGCGCTCGGAAAAGGAAAACGGAATTAGTGGCTGGTCTGCTCTTTGAGCAGGGCGTCGTGCTGACGCAGACCCTGTTTCTTGGCGTAGAACATCAGGATGATGAGCGACACCACGAAGGTAGCGGTGAGGTTGGAACCCTTGGCACCCATCAGGGCCACCAGGCAGAACACGCAGGCGACACCGGAGAAGATCATGGCGCCGATGCTGCGGGAGGTCATGCCTTCAAAGCGGATCAGGTTAATGCTGGAGTAGAAGTAAGGCAGCATGGTCAGCAGCACCGCATCAGTGGTCAGCACGTTGAAGAGGTCGGCAGCGTGAGCGGACTGGGAGGTGAAGGCGGTCAGGCCAATCATCAGGGCAGTCATCTTGAGGGAGCCCAGGATCAGACCCTTCTTGGCGACGCCGTTCTTGTCCACTTCGCCGTAGATTTTCGGGAAGTTGCCGTCGTGGGCGGCGCGCTTGCCCGCCTCGCCCACCAGCATCATCCAGGAACCCAGCGAGGTGAAGCAGGCCAGGGCGGTGAAGGCGGAGACGAACGGCGCGGACCAGCTGCCGAAGATGGCGGAAGAGGCCATGGCAAACGGAGCGCCGGAGGCAGCCACTTCACCGGCCGGGAACATGCCGCTGATCACCTGGGTGGAGAGGATATAGATGACGCCAGCGATACCGGTACCCAGCATGGTGGCGAGCGGTACGGTGCGCTTGGGGTTCTTCACCATGCCGGAAGAGACGGCGGCGGACTCGACACCCACGAAGGACCAGAGGCAGATCAGCACGGCGCTGATGACCGCATGCAGGTCGCTGCCGCTGGTGGTGTTCCAGTTCTGGCTGTAGACGGTGGCATCAAAATGGCCCCAACCCATCACGGCGGTACCCACTACCGGCAGCAGGATCAGCACCAGACCCAGGGTACAAAGCCGGCTCACCCAGCTGCCGCCAAGCAGGTTGACGAAGGTGAAGATCCAGACAGCGGCGATGGTGGCCGCGGCGGCCGGGATCGGGCTGTTGAGAATGGGGAAGAAGACGGAGAGGTAGGAGACGCCGGTAATGGCGATGGCCAGGTTGCCGATCCAGTTGGCGTGGTAATAAAGCACACCGGTCTGGAAACCGAACACCGGAGAGATCTCGCCGGCGTAGGCGATGGGGCCACCCTCTTGCGGGTTCTTGGTGGCGAGGCGGGCAAACACGAAGGCCAGCCCCATGGCGCCGACCAGGCAGATGGCCCAGCTGAACACAGAGATGGAACCTATGGTGGCCAGGGCCGAGGGCAGCAGTGCAATACCGCTCCCCATCATGTTGCCGGCCACCACACCTGTACAGGCGACAAGGCCGATCTTCTTGCTCGTATCTAGGGACATAAAATCTCCGGGTCGATATTAAGGCATCAAACACACGCTTGGCGGAGCCTCCCGCCAACCAATGGCCACAGACTAGGCTCCTCGGCCCCGGAAAACATAAAGACCAGCTAAGGGATAAAAACATGAGTGAACTTTTTCGACCGGACGACCGAAGTCGATAAAAACACTTTAAAAACAATCAGCTGACTGATGCGTCATCGAGCACCTTGATAAAACCTTGATATCCGCCGCCCTCCTTGATGCGGCCGATAAGTGCCAGTCGGCACGCCTTGATATTTTTCTGAGGGGCGCTGCGGCATAAGGCGCGTCATTCATGACCCACCGAGTCCGGCCATGCCCGGCAGACGGGTTCGCACGGCCCCTTTTGCTGGGTGTTTTTGCTCCTCCCTCTGCCGTGGGCGCGCTATCTCCTTCGGCCGGCAGCGCCATGCCAATGCCCGGCTGCTGCAACAGGCACCGGCTGGCGACCACAACCGCGCCGCGCTCCAGGCTCAAGACAATATCAAGGCTGAGATCGAGCACCTTGAGTGCCCACAGCACGGTACACACCGGCACCAACTCGACTGGTTCGGCGGTTCGGCGGTTCAGCGGTTCGATGCTGGCACCAAGGATGGCGACAACCATGGCTTATACCCGCACGGGGCAGACCTGATGGAGATGGGGACGACTGAGAGATGATGTCAGGCGGTGCACCCGCCGGCGCCCCTAGGCAACCGGCAGGGATCGCCACCTTGGCGACAGGGCCTGGATGGCCCCGGCAGGAATCAGAACAGCTTCACCTTGCTCTGGCCAAGGGCATTGAACAGGGCCGGGGTGAGGGTTTCCATATTGCTGTAAAAACCGAGCTGCTGGCAGAGCAGATAGGTCTGCTCGGTCGCCTCCATCAGGAAGGCCTGGCTGTAGGCATCCCCCGCCGCCTCGGGGCGGCCATCCAGCTCGGCCAGCTTGCCACGCAGAATGTGATAGAGCACGGAGCGGCCCCGGCTGGCGGCCTCGGCCAGCAGGCGGGTAGCCTCCTGCTGCTGTCCGTTCAGGATCGCCTGCAAGGTGAGGGCCTCCCAGACCCGGGCCGGCAGGGCGGCCTGATCCCGTACCACGCTGGCCAGATGGGTACCTATGCCCTGCAGGCGCTCGCTCTGGGGCGTCCCCGTCAGGGTCGCCAGCGCCTCCCCGGCCAGATAGCGCTCCGCCAGCAGCAACGGCTGATCCGGCTGACTGGCCAGCGACTTGTCGAGCAGCTCGACGCCGCGCCTGAGGGCCACCGGATCCTGGCTGTTGATGTAGTAGTGCGCCTCCATCATGGCCATCAGCGCCCCGTCATCCGTCGGCCAGCCCATGCCGGGCAGCACGTCCGGCTGATCGAGGGCGCGCAGCAGATCCTGACTGCTCGCCTGCAACACCCCGTGCACGTTGTGACGGCTGAGCTGGTACTGGTGGCTGAACAGCACCCGGTTGGTGTTGATATTGCGGTACTCCAGATCGAGATAGGTGCCCCCCGGCTGGCGGGAGACCCGCACGCTCAGCTCCTTGCCGGGCAGGATGCCCCCCATCAGAGTGTTGGCACCATACTGCACCCGCAGCGGCGTGGCGGCGGCCACCTCCCCCATCAGGGCGCGGGTGATGCCGTCGGCCAAGCGCACGTTCTCGTTGCTGCCATCCATGCCGGAGTGAAAGCGAAATACCAGCAGGTCGGGATCCAGCATGGAGTGCACCTGGGGGCTGGCGTGCTGATAGCTGAGCAGGCTGACGATGGAGACCAGGATCACCGCCACGAAGACATCGAAGCCGATCATCTTCCAGCGGCTGCGGCCATCCTGGGCGTGACTCGAGATGGCCCGGGTCAGCGGGCCGGCCGGGAAGGGGGCTGCGGTGACCACAGCCTCCGCGTCCTCCTCCGCCAGCGGCGGGCTCGGATCGCTCTGGATCTCGTCGCCGGCTGGCGCCATCACCACCGACACAACTTGCAGCGGCCGCACCGGCGCCACCAGCTTGTAGCCGCGCTTGGGCACGGTGACTATGTAGTCGGCGGCATCGTTGCGGCCGTCTTTGAGGATCTTGCGCAGCTCGAAGATGGACTGGGTCACCACCTGATCGGTCACTTCGGCGCCATCCCACACCTCGTTGATCAGGCAGTCGCGCCCAAATACCGTGCCGGCGTTGCTGGCCAGGAAGCGCAACAGATTGACCAGCCGGGGCTCGAGGTAGACCTCGCGGTCGGGACGACACAGCATGTTGTCGTCGACGCTCAGGGTCCAGTCATGGATCTCAAAAACCGATTCGCTCATGATTCACTCGCTGCAGATGGAGACGATGCACGATGAGAGTGACGTAACACCGGGGCGGCTGGACGCAGCAGGGTGCTGCACAAGACTGGGCCGCCGGGAAGGTGAACATTCCTGTGAGTCAGGCCGAGCTGGCCTGTTTACGTCCGCAGAGCGTCCTTGCGGGCATGCCGATCGGGTCGATCGGAAACAGTCACTTTAAGCAAAACGGGAGCGGGATCCCACTTTTTTTGGCCACAAATCGCTGTTGAATTGATCCAACAGGGTGGTTTTGGCAAACATCGTGCCAACAGGTATCCATATGAACAGGATTTTTCACTGCCCCGCTTTCGCCCAAACGCTCGCCCAAAAAAGAAGGCCCCCGCAGAGCGGGGGCCTTCCAGCCTGGAGCGATACCGAAGCGGGCTTAGCAGTAGCCGTAGCCCAGCAGGCGCTGGTAACGCTGCTCCAGCAGCTGCTCGGTCTCGAGCGGGCGCAGGGCGTTCAGATCCTGCTGAATGCGGTCTTTCAGGCGCTTGGCCATCTTTTCCACATTGCGGTGGGCGCCACCGAGCGGCTCCTCGACGATGTTGTCGATGAGTTTCAGCTCTTTCAGACGCTGGGCGGTGATGCCCATGGCATCGGCCGCGACCGGCGCCTTGTCGGCGCTCTTCCACAGGATGGAGGCGCACCCTTCCGGCGAGATGACCGAGTAGGTGGAGTACTGCAGCATGTTGACGCGATCGCCGACACCGATGGCCAGGGCGCCGCCGGAGCCGCCTTCACCAATCACGGTGCAGACCACCGGCACGGTCAGACCGGCCATCACTTTCAGGTTGCGGGCAATCGCCTCGGACTGGCCGCGCTCTTCGGCACCCACGCCAGGGTAGGCGCCCGGGGTGTCGATGAAGGTGATGATCGGCATCTTGAAGCGCTCGGCCATCTCCATCAGGCGCAGGGCCTTGCGATACCCTTCCGGGCGCGGCATGCCAAAGTTGCGCTTGATCTTCTCCTTGGTCTCGCGCCCCTTCTGGTGGCCGATGACCATCACCGGCTCGCCGTCGAGACGGGCGATGCCGCCGACGATGGCCTTGTCATCGGCATAGGCGCGATCGCCGGCCAGCTCGTCGAAGTCGGTGAAGATGTGCTCGATGTAGTCGAGGGTATAGGGGCGCTGGGGATGACGCGCCATCTGGGATACCTGCCAGGCCCCCAGATCGCCGAAGATCTTCTTGGTCAGCTCTTCGTTTTTCTTCTCCAGCCGACGGATCTCTTCTTTAAGATCCACGGCGTGATTGCCTTCACTCACATGACGGAGTTCGTCAATCTGCGCCTGCAACTCGGCGATCGGCTGTTCAAAATCCAGAAAAAGACTCATAGGGACTATAGATCCTCTAATCAAAAACCAATTCAACCCGCTCTCGTCCAAGCAGGACGCGCAAGTCATCTATCAGTTGATCGGTGGGCGTCACCCGCCACTCGGTACCGAGCGTCAATCGCACCCGGGAGCCGGGGCGACGATAGTTTACCTGAACCGGACAGACTCCGGCACGGGCGGGTTCCAAAATCTCGCACAAACGCGGGAAAAAACGATCATCAATCTGCTGTTCATCGAGAGAGATGCGGATCGCCCTGGCAAAACGCTCTCTCGCATCGTTGATATCCAGTAATTCACGGGCCGACATTTTAAGGCCACCGGAGAAGTCATCAAAGCTGACCTGTCCAGAAACCACCAAAATACGGTCTTTTTGCATCAATTCTTCATACTTTTCCAGCGCTTCACTGAACAGGGTCACATCGAGGCGACCGGAACGGTCGTCCAGGGTGAAGATCCCCATCTTGTTGCCACGCTTGGTCACCATGCTGCGCGCCGCAATCACCAAGCCGGCGACCGTGGTGACGGTATCGCGGGAGGTGGGGTGCAGATCGCACAGACGACCCGAGGTATAACGACGCAGCTCGCCGCTGTACTGGTTGATGGGGTGACCGGTGAGGTAGAGCCCGAGGGTCTCGCGCTCCCCTTCCAGCCACACCTTGTCAGGCCAGTGCGGCACGTTGGCGAACGCCTTCTTGACGTCGTCTATCTCTTCGGTGAGCACGCCGAACATGTCGACCTGACCCACCGCCTGCGCCTTGGCGTGCTGCTCGGCGGCGCGCATCGCCTCCTCCAGGGTCGCCATCAGGGCGGCGCGGTGGGGGCCGAGCCGGTCCATGGCGCCGGAGAGAATGAGCTTCTCCATCACCCGCTTGTTGAGCTTCTTGATGTCGACCCGGTTGCAGAAGTCGAACAGATCGCGAAACGGCCCGTCCCGATCCCGCGCTTCCAGGATCGCATCGATGGGGCCTTCCCCTACCCCCTTCACCGCGCCGATGCCGTAGACGATGTGACCATCTTCGTTGACCGAGAAGCGATAGCGACCGGTGTTGACGTCCGGCGGGATCACGGTCAGCCCCATCCGCTGGCACTCATCCACCAGGGTCACTATCTTGTCGGTGTTGTCCATGTCGGCGGTCATCACCGCCGCCATGAACTCCGCCGGGAAGTGGGTCTTGAGCCAGAGGGTCTGGTAGGAGACCAGCGCATAGGCGGCGGAGTGGGATTTGTTGAAGCCGTAGCCCGCAAACTTCTCCACCAGATCGAAGATCTTCATCGCCAACTCGCCATCGACGCCGTTCTTGACCGCGCCCTCCTCGAAGCCGGCCCGCTGCTTGGCCATCTCTTCGGGTTTTTTCTTGCCCATCGCCCGACGCAGCATGTCCGCGCCACCCAGCGTATAACCCGCCAGGGTCTGGGCAATCTGCATCACCTGCTCCTGATAGAGGATGATGCCGTAGGTGGGCTCGAGGATCGGCTGCAGACTCTCGTGCTGCCACTTCTCGTCCGGATAGGAGATGGCCTCCTTGCCGTGCTTGCGCTCGATGAAGTTGTCCACCATGCCCGACTGCAGCGGGCCCGGGCGAAACAGCGCCACCAGTGCGATCATGTCTTCGAAGCAGTCAGGCTGCAGCCGTTTGATGAGATCCTTCATGCCGCGAGATTCCAGCTGGAATACCGCGGTGGTCTCGTAGCGCTGCAGCAGGTCGAACGAGCGCTTGTCGTCGATGGGGATGGCGGCGATGTCGACCGGCGGCTTGCCCTCCTTGGCAAGGCGCGGGTTAATCATGCCGAGCGCCCAGTCGATGATGGTGAGCGTGCGCAGGCCGAGGAAGTCGAACTTCACCAGCCCCGCGTACTCCACGTCGTTCTTGTCGAACTGGGTGACCGGGTGATGGCCTTCGTCATCGCAGTAGAGCGGCGCGAAGTCGGTGATCTTGGTAGGCGCGATCACCACGCCACCGGCGTGCTTGCCGGCGTTGCGCACCACCCCTTCCAGCCGGCGCGCCATGTCGATGAGGTCCTTGACCTCCTCGTCCTGCTCGTAGAGCTCGGGCAGCTTGGGTTCGGCCTCGAACGCCTTGGCCAGGGTCATGCCCGGATCCGGCGGGATCAGCTTGGAGATGCGATCGACGAAGCCATAGGCGTGGCCCAGCACCCGGCCCACGTCCCGCACCACCGCCTTGGCCGCCATGCTGCCGAAGGTGATGATCTGCGATACCGCTTCCCGGCCGTACATCTCGGAGACGTGGTCGATCACCTCGTCACGCCGGTCCATGCAGAAGTCGACGTCGAAGTCGGGCATGGATACCCGCTCGGGGTTCAGGAAACGTTCGAACAGCAGGTCAAATTCCAGCGGGTCGAGATCGGTGATCTTGAGGGCGTAGGCCACCAGGGAACCCGCCCCCGAGCCCCGGCCCGGGCCAACGGGGATGCCGTTGTCCTTGGACCACTGGATAAACTCCATCACGATGAGGAAGTAACCCGGGAAGCCCATCTGGTTGATCACCTTCAGCTCGATGTCGAGCCGCTCGTCGTACTCGGGACGACGCTCGGCCCGCACCGCCGGATTCGGGAACAGGAATTCGAGTCGCTCCTCCAACCCCTCTTTCGACTTCATGACCAGGAAGTCTTCGGTGGTCATGTCACCGGTCGGGAAGTTGGGCAGGAAGTATTCACCGAGGCGCACCGTCACGTTGCAGCGCTTGGCGATCTCCACCGTGTTCTCCAGCGCCTCGGGGATGTCGGCAAACAGCTCCGCCATCTCCTCCTGGCTGCGCAGATACTGCTGCGGGCTGTAGCGGCGCGGCCGGCGCTTGTCCATCAGGGTGTAGCCGTCGTGGATGGCGACCCGGATCTCGTGGGCATCGAAGTCATCGGCGGTGAGGAATACCACCTCGTTGGTGGCCACCACCGGCAGCGCAAACTCGGTGGCAATCGCCACCGCCATGTGCAGGTAGACCTCTTCATCGGGGCGGCCGGTACGCAGCAGCTCCAGATAATAGGCGTCGGGGAAGTGGCTCTGATAGAAGGCGAGACACTGCTCGGTCATCTGGCGGTTGCCCTTGAGCAGGAACTTGCCCACGTCCCCCTCGCGCCCGCCGGAGAGCACGATCACCCCCTTGGCGTGCTCGGCCAGCCAGGTCTTGTCGATGACCGGGCGCCCCTGCACGTGACCGCGCTGATAGCCGCGGGAGATGAGCAATGTGATGTTCTGGTAGCCGTCGTTGTCCATGGCGAGCAGGGTGAGGCGGAACTGCTCATCGCCAAGCTCGTCACTCTGCACCCAGAAGTCAGCCCCGACGATGGGCTTGACGCCCTTGCCGTGGGCGGCACCGTAGAAGCGCACCAGGCCGCACATGTTCATCTGGTCGGTCAGCGCCAGCGCCGGCATGTTGTTGGCCGCCGCCGCACCGACGATGGGATTGATCTTCTGCAGGCCGTCGACCATGGAGAAGTCGGAGTGGACCCGCAGGTGGATAAAACGGGGTTCAGCCATCGTCATCCCCTCTCGTTGCTCGGACTAAAGTGCATGGTCTATTCGATCCCCAGTGCGCGACGCACCGGTTTGAAACTTTTGCGATATTCGGGCAGCGGGCCGCGCTCGGCCAGGATGGCGAGGTGCTCCGCGGTCGGATAGCCCTTGTGGCGGGCGAAACCGTACTCGGGATGACGGCTGTCCAGCTCGGTCATCTCCGCATCGCGCGTCACCTTGGCCAGAATCGAGGCGGCGCTGATGGCAGCCACCAGGCTGTCGCCCTTGACCACGGCGCGGGCCTCTATCGGCAAGCTTGGGCAGCGGTTGCCGTCGATGAAGACCAGCTCGGGGGTGATGGAAAGCCCCGCCACGGCGCGCTGCATCGCCAGCATGGTGGCGTGCAGGATGTTGAGCTCGTCGATCTCCGCCGGGCTGGCACGGCCGACGGACCAGGCCAGCGCCTTCTGTTTGATCTCGTCAAACAGGGCGAGGCGCTTCTTCTCGGAGAGCTTCTTGGAGTCGTTCAGCCCGATGATGGGATTGGCCGGGTCAAGAATCACCGCGGCGGTGACCACGTCACCCACCAGCGGGCCACGGCCCACCTCGTCCACACCGGCAACCAGCCTGTCGTCAGGAATATCGATCATCATCTTGTAGCCTTGAATCAAAACAGGCCCCGCAGGGCCTGGCGTCACGTTGGCGCAGCCCCTGCGGCCGCCCTGAAGTTATCTGCCGAGCAGCTCGGCCACCGCTTCGGCCGCCTGCTGATCCGCATTGCAGCGGATGAGTTGGTGCAGCTCGGTGAAGGTGTTCACCAGCGCGCTGTTGTCGTGCTCGAAGAACTTGCTCACCTCGATCACCAGATTCTCCGGGGTGCACTCGTGCTGGATGAGCTCGGGCACCAGCATGCGACCGGCCAGCAGGTTGGGCAGGGAGACGAATTCGGTCTTCACCAGCCGCTGGGCCAGCCAGTAGCTGAACGGCTTGAGCTTGTAGCCCACCACCATCGGCTTTTTCACCAGCATGGCTTCAAGCGCCGCGGTGCCGGAGGCCAGCATCACCACGTCGGCGGCGATCATCGCCTCACGGCCCTGCCCTTCCAGCAGCACCATGTCGAGATCCGGCGCCAGTTCGGCCTTGATGGCCAGGAACTGCTCGCGCCGCTTCTGGTTGACCAGCGGCACGATGAAACCGAGATCCGGATAGCGCACCGTCAGGTGTTTGCAGGCATCGAGAAACAGGGGCGACATAAAGCCCACCTCGGCACTGCGGCTGCCCGGCAGCACCGCCAGCCAGCGCCGGTTGGCGTCGATGCCGAGGGTTCTGCGTACCGCGGCCTGATCCGGCACCAGCGGGATGTCGTCCGCCATGGTGTGGCCGACGAAACGGCAAGGGGCATCGAAGCGGTCGTAGAAGGCTTTCTCGAACGGCAGGAAGGCGAGCACCATGTCGGTGGCGGCCTTGATCTTGTGAATGCGGTTCTGGCGCCAGGCCCACACCGAGGGGCTGACGTAGTGAACCGTCTTGATACCGGCGCGGCGCAGTTTGAGCTCCACCCCGATATTGAAATCCGGTGCATCCACCCCGATGAAGATATCGGGCGGATTGGCGATGAAGTGGCACAGCAGTTCGCGGCGGACCTTGAGAATGCGCGGCAGACGGCCCAGCACCTCGGTGATCCCCATGACGGAAAGCTCTTCCATCTCGAACAGTGCCTTCACGCCGAGGGCCTGCATGCGCGGCCCGGCGATCCCTTCGAACTGGGCGTCCGGGTAGCGGGCCTGCAGCTCGCGCACCAGGCCGGCAGCCAGAATGTCGCCGGAAACCTCTCCGGCGACGATACCGATGCGAACGGGATCAGGCACGGATGATCCCGCGCTCGTTGTCTTTGAGGAAATCCACGTAGAGCTGGATGGCCGGCTCGCTGGCCGCCATTTCGATCAGTACCGGCAGCACCTCTTCGATGGTCTTGCCGGAGCGGAAGATCTCCTTATAAGCGCGCTTGACGGCGGAGATGGCCTCGGCACTGAAACCGCGGCGACGCAGCCCCTCGGAGTTGACCCCGAACGGCTTGGCGTAGTTGCCAGCGGCCATCACGTAGGGAGGCACGTCCTTGTTGAGGGCGGCGCAGCCACCGACGAAGGCGTGGGAGCCGACGCGGCCAAACTGGTGGATCGCGGAGAGACCGCCGAAGATCACGAAATCGCCGATCACCACGTGGCCCGCCAGGGTCGCGTTGTTGGCGAAGATGCAGTTGTCACCGATGATGCAGTCGTGGGCAACGTGAACGTTGACCATGAACAGGTTGCCGCTGCCGATCCTGGTCAGGGACTGATCTTGGATGGTGCCGCGGTGCACGGTGCAGTTCTCGCGAAAGACGTTGTTGTCGCCGATCTCGAGGAAGGTGCGCTCGCCGGCGTACTTCTTGTCCTGGCAATCCTCACCGATGGAGGTGTGCTGGAAGATCTTGTTGCCACGACCAATCTTGGTCGGGCCCTTGATCACCACATGGGAGCTGACCCAGGTGTTGTCGCCGATTTCCACCTCGGCACCGATGACAGAAAAGGGGCCGATTTCAACCCCTTTACCGATGACGGCAGACTCATGGACGACGGCAGTATCGTGAATGATGGCAGTCTGGTCGATCACGTGTATTAAACCTCGCGTTTGGCGCACATCAGCTCGGCGGTACAGACCACTTCACCGTTGACCGTGGCCACACCGGTGAACTTGGCGATCCCGCGACGCTCTTTCAGGAATTCCACGTCAAGCACCAGCTGATCGCCGGGGCCCACCGGACGCTTGAAACGAGCGTTGTCGATTGAGGCAAAGTAATAGAGTTCGTTGGGAGACGGCTTGCCCACCATGGTAAACGCCAGGATACCGGTGGCCTGTGCCATGGCTTCCAGGATCAGCACGCCCGGGAACACCGGCTTGGCCGGGAAGTGGCCCTGAAAGATCGGCTCGTTGAACGAGACGTTCTTGATGGCACGCAAGGTCTTGCGCTCATCGCTGATCTCGTAGTTTTCCACCTTGTCCACCATCAGGAACGGATAACGGTGGGGCAGCAGATCCATTATTTCCTGGATACCCAGGCTCTTCTTTTCAGTAGTCAAAACAGTACCCTATACCAATCGTGATTATTCTTGGTCCAGCTTCTTCTCAAGCTTGCTCAACCGCTTGTGCATCTCTTCGATACGCATCACCCGGGCGGCGGTCTTGCGCCACTCTTTATTGGTTTGCAGGGGGATGCCGGAAGAGTAGACACCGGGCTCGGTAATGGGTCGCATCACCATGGCCATGCCGGTAACGGTGGCCTGGTCGCAGATCTCCATGTGCCCGTTAAAGACGGAGGCGCCGCCAATGATACAGTATTTGCCGACCTTGAGACTACCTGCCATCACGGTGGAGCCCGCCACGGCGGTGCCGTAGCCGATCTCGACGTTGTGGGCGATCTGGCACTGGTTGTCGATGATGACGTTGTCAGCGATGCGGGTATCTTCCAGCGCGCCGCGGTCGATGGTGGTGCAGGCACCGATCTCGACCCGGTTGCCGATGGTCACGCCGCCGAGCTGGGGGATCTTGATCCACTCGCCGCGCTCGTTGGCATAACCGAACCCATCGGCCCCGATCACTGTGCCGGATTGAACCAGACAGTCGGTACCCATGGTGATGTTGTGATACAGGGTGACGTTGGCCCACAACCGGGAGCGAGCTCCCAGTCGGGTATTCTTGCCAACGAAACAGCCCGGGCCAATGCGTACATCGTCACCCAGCACGACGCCGGATTCGATCACCGCATTGGCCCCGATGGCCACTCTCTCGCCCAGTTGCACGTCCGCCGCGATGACGGCGCTCGGATGGATATCCGTGGCCGGCTGCGGGGTGGTGTCCAGCAGTTGGGCAACCCGGGCAAAGCCCACATAGGGGTCTTTGAGCACCAGGGCATTGGTGGGACAAAATGGCAGATCCGCTTCTGTAATGAGCACGGCGGTCGCCTTGCTCTGCTCCAGATAATGCCGGTACTTTTTATTGGACAGGAAGGTGATGTCCCCCTCCCCGGCCTTTTCCAGTGTCGCTACCTTGCGGATTTCCAGGGTTCCGTCGCCATGGACCTGGGCCCCCAGTTGCTGGGCCAGCTGTGCGAGAGTGAATGCCATCAATTAGTTGCTCTTGCTTACCTGAGAAATAACCTGGGCAGAGATGTCCAGCTTGCTGGCGGCATACGGGGCGGCGTTGCGCTCCAGCACCAGATCGTAACCATTGCTCTTGGCGATGGAATCGATGGCAGCCTGCACCTTGGTCAGGATCTTGTTGCGCTCTTCGGACTGACGGCGACCGTTGTCCTGTTCAAACGCCTGACGCTTCTGGTTGAACTCCATCTGCAGCTTGGCCAGTTTCTCCTGGTTCTGCTTCTTCTGCTCGGCGCTCATGAAGGCTTCGTCCTTCTTGAACTTCTCGACCAGTTTCTGACCGTCGGATTCCAGCTTCTGCAGCTCACGCATGCGCGGCTCGAATTCGCCTTTCAGCTTCTTGGAGACTGCTTCACGCTGGGGCAGCTTTTGGAATACTTCGCCCATGTCGACCACGGCGATCTTGGTCTCGGCCAAGGCGGAGCCCATGCCGGCAGCCATCAGTGCAAAACTCAAACCAGCTACTTTCAACGCTTTATTCACACTTACTCCTTGTTCCCTCATGTGAGGGCTACCTGATTTACCTGATTATGCAAGTGGTACCCGGACCGACTTGTTACCTGGTGAGGCACGCAAGCTGCGCGTCCCATCATTGAATACCCCCACCGCTGGGTGGGGGCAGAGTCCGTCCTTAGAAGGTACGGCCGATGTTGAATGAGAAGAACTCGGTCCGGTCGCCCTCGTACTGCTTGAGCGGACGGGCAATCGCGAACACCAGCGGGCCCATCGGGGAGAGCCACTGCAGCGACAGACCGGCCGAGGCGCGGTAGTTGGTCGGATCCGAATAGTCGGCCAGATAGTTGCAGCCGCTGAAGCAACGGTTGCGGTACTGGTCATAGTCGAAGGTGGTATCCCACACGGAGCCGGCATCGATGAAGAAGCTGGTCCGCAGTTGCGGCTGATAGGTCTCGGACGCAAACGGCGTCGGCACTATCATCTCGAGGGAGGCGACCGCCAGGGCGTTGCCGCCCACCGAGCTGTCGGTGCCCTGGATGACGTCGTTGCCGCTCAGGTTGTAGTAGTAGAGCGCCTTCGGACCCACGGTATTGCTCTTGAAGCCGCGCAGGGTATCGAAACCACCGGCGAAGTAGTTCTCGAAGAACGGCAATACGTGGTCATAGCTGCCGTTGCTGCCGTAGCCGTTGCCGTAGGAGGCACGCGCCTTGGCCATCAGCACCCACTTGTGATCCGCATCGAACGGGAAGTAGTGCGCGTCTTCGGCGTTGAGCTTGAAGTACTGCAGATCCATGCCCGGCACGGTCACCTTGGCGTTGACCCGCTGACGGTCACCGGCGGTCGGGAACTGGCCCTTGTTGAGGGTGGAACGGGTCCAGCCGGCGGTGACGTCGACGGTGTTGAACACCATGCGGTTGTCGCCATCCTTGTTCTCGCTGTACACCTTCCAGAACTCATCCACCTGCAGATAGGGGTTGGGCTGGGACAGTTTGTTGTTTTCGACCCCGAGACTGAAGTCGAGGCGGTTGTTCTCGTTGACCGGGAAACCACTGGAAAGGCGGAAGCCGATGGTGGTGTTCTCGTAGTCCACGATGTTGGCATCGGCCGCACTGAACTGGTTGTAGTAGAGACGACCGCCCAGACTGACCCCGTCCACGGTGAAGTAGGGATCGTTGTAGCTGAGGTCGACGCTCTTGGAGTACTTGTTGGTACTGGCGGAGATGCCGATCTTCTTGCCGGTCCCCATGAAGTTGTCCTGCTGCAGGCCCGCCTGCAGGCTCAGGCCAGATTCGGTACCGTAACCCACACCGGCGTTGATGGAACCGGCCGGTTGCTCCTTGACCTTGAAGTCCAGATCGACCTGGTCATCGCTGCCCGGCACCCGCTTGGTGTCCACTTCGGCGGTTTCGAAGAAGCCGAGGCGGTTGAGACGGGTCTTGGACTGCTCGACGCTGTCGGAAGAGAGCCAGGTGCCCTCCATCTGACGCATCTCGCGGCGCAGTACTTCGTCCTTGGTGGTGACGTTGCCGGTGAAGTTGATGTTGCGCACATAGACGCGGGGGCCCGGCTCGATGTTGACGATGAGCTCCACTTCCTTGGTCTTATCGTTGACCTGCGGGAAGGTGACCACTTTCGGGTAGGCGTAGCCGTAGCGACCGAGGAACTTGGAGAGCACCTCTTCGGTGTGGGTCACCTGGCTGGCGGAGTAGATGCTGCCGGTCTCGATGGGGATGAGCCCCTTCATCTCGCCGCCACGATCGATCAGATCGCCCTTGAGCTGGATGCCGGACACCTTGTATTGATCCCCTTCCTTGACGTTGAGGGTGACGTAGACCCCCTTCTTGTCCGGGGTCATGGAGACCTGGGTCGACTCCTGGGTAAAGCGGATGTAGCCGCGGTCCATGTAGTAGGAGCGCAGAGTTTCGATGTCGCCGGCCAGTTTCTGCTTCTGGTAGCGCTGGTCACCGGTGAAGTTCCACCAGGGCACGTCGTCCTTGAGGGAGAGCTGGGCCAGCAGCTTCTCTTCCGGGAACACGTTGTTGCCGACGATGTTGATCTGCTGGATCTTGGCCGCTTCCCCTTCCACGAAGGTGAACTTGAGGTCGACCCGGTTGCGCGGCAGCGGGGTAACGATGGCCTTGACCTTGGCGGAGTACTTGCCCACGCCGTAGTAGAAATCTTCCAGCCCCTTCTCAAGGGAGCTCAGCACGGTACGATCCAGCGGATCACCCACCCGGATGCCGGAGGACTCCAGGCTCTGGGTCAGCTGCTCTTCCTTGATATCCTTGTTGCCGGAGAACTCGATGCTGGAGATGGTCGGCCGCTCTTTGACCGCCACTTGCAGCACCTGGCCGTCGCGGTAGACCTTGACGTCCTCGAAGTTGCCGGAGGCATAGAGCTTCTTGATGGCGTTGGCCAGCGTCACGGAATCGACGGAATCGCCCACCCGGATCGGCAGGTTCAGCAGGGCGGCCCCCAGGGTCACCCGCTGCAGACCTTCAACCTGAATATCTTGCACCACAAAAGAGGCAGGGGCCGCCTGGGCCAGGAAACTGGCACCCAGCAGGCAACTCAACACCAATGCTTTTTTAACAGCCATTTTGTTCTTATGTGTCCTTGTTGATGCTCTGGCCTCAGAGGCGAGCGAAATCATTAAACAGCGCAATACCCATCAGTAACATCAGAATGGCGGCGCCAATCCGGAAACCCACTTCCTGAATTTTTTCTGATACCGGTTTGCCGGTGACCGCCTCGATGAGGAAGTAGACCAGATGGCCACCGTCCAGCACCGGCAGGGGGAACAGGTTGATGATCCCCAGGTTGACGCTGATCAGCGCCAGAAAGCCGAGAAAGTAGACCAGACCGTAGTCGGCACTGCTGCCCGCGCCCTTGGCAATGGAAATGGGGCCGCTCAGGTTGTCCAGCGAGACGATGCCACCGATCAGCTTGCCGATCATGTCGAAGGTCAGGGTGGTCAGGCTCCAGGTCTTCTGGGCACCCTGCCACAGGGCTTGCAAAGGCCCATACTGTAACAGAATCCGATACTCATCCGGTAATGGAACCAGTTGCGGCGACAGGCCGACGAAACCGACCAGCTGGCCCCGCACCTTCTTGGCATCCGGCGTCAGCGTCAGGGTCAGCTCGCTGCCCGCCCGCTCGACGGTCACCTCAAGCGGCTGCTGGGGAGACTGCTGCACCTGGTGGACAAACTGGGCCCACTCGGTGATCTCCTGCTCCCCTACCCGCTTGATGCGATCGCCCGCCTGAATGCCGGCCTTCTCGCTGGCGCTCGCGGCCACCACCGCATCGACCACCGGCAGCACCTTGCCACCAAGCGGCACTATGCCCAGGCTGCCGATGGGAGACTCCTTGTCGGGGTCAAATTTCCAGCCAGCCAGCTGCAAGGTCATGTCCACCGCGTAGCTGGTGTTGGCCGCCTTGAGCTTGAGCTGGACCGAGTCATCGCCAAGGTGGCTGATGAGGGCATAGGTCACGCTCTCCCAGTCACCGGTCTCCTCGCCGCCGACGCCGACGATCTCCATGCCGGGTTCCACCCCGGCCGCCGCCACGATGGAGGCGGGACGTACCTCGCCCACCACGGGTTTGACGGCGGGCACGCCGATCATGAACATCAGCCAGAGGGCGAACAGGGCAAACACAAAGTTGGCCATGGGGCCGGCAGCCACGATGGCCATCCGCGCCCAGACGCTCTTGTGATTGAAAGCGTACTGCTCATCACCGGGCTTGAGCTCGTCCACCCGGCCGTCCAGCATCTTGACGTAACCGCCGAGGGGGATCAGGGCCAGCACGTACTCGGTGCCATCCTTGCCCAGCCGACGCCAGATGGCCTTGCCGAAACCGATGGAGAAACGTTCGACCTTGACGCCGCAACGACGGGCCACCCAGAAGTGGCCGAATTCATGTACCGCAACCAGCAGCCCGAGGGCGACGATAAAGGCACCGATGTTCCACAACACACCGCCCATCAGCCCATCACCTCGCTTTCATGCATGGTCCTGTCTCCGACAATCAGGGTGAAGGCAGCACAATGCCACGAAACAGCTCTCATCAGCTAAGCTCCTCAATCAAATTGTGAGCACGGGCACGGGCCGCCCCATCCAGCGCAATCAAATCGTCCAGCGAACCGGCCGCCGTACCGCCCAGGGCGAGCATGGTGGCCTCATTGACTCTGGCAATATCCATAAAACCGATCCGCTCTGCAAGGAAAGCCGCCACGGCCTCCTCGTTGGCGGCATTGAGGGCCGTGGTCGCGGCCTGCCCCTGCTGACAGGCATGCATGGCAAGCTGCAGGCAGGGATAGCGCTCATAGTCGGGACGGATAAAGCTGAACTCTCCGACACTGAAGAAATCCAAAGGTTCCACACCGGACTCGATTCGAGCCGGATAGGCCAGCGCGTGGGCGATGGGGGTACACATGTCCGGATTGCCGAGCTGGGCCAGCACGGAGCCGTCCTTGTACTGCACCATGGAGTGAATCACCGACTGGGGATGGATCACCACCTGGATCTGCTCGGGCGCCGCGTTGAACAGCCAGCGCGCCTCGATATACTCCAGCCCCTTGTTGATCATGGTGGCGGAGTCGACCGAGATCTTGGCCCCCATGGACCAGTTGGGATGGGCAATGGCCTGAGCCGGGGTGACGCGGGCCAGCTCAGCAATGTCGGTATAACGGAACGGGCCACCGGAGCCGGTCAGCAGGATCTTGCTGATCCCAGCTCCCGCCAGGTCACAAAAGCCCGGCTGGCGCTGGATGGCCTCTGGCAGACACTGGAAAATGGCGTTGTGTTCGCTGTCGATGGGCAGCAGCTCGGCCCCGTGCTCGCGTACCGCCTCCATGAAGAAGGCGCCGGACATCACCAGGGCCTCCTTGTTGGCCAGCAGGATGCGCTTGCCGGCACGCACCGCCGCCATGGTGGGCGCAAGCCCGGCGGCGCCGACGATGGCGGCCATCACGCTGTGGGCATCGGGGTGAGCGGCCACTTCGCACAGGGCGGCCGGGCCAGCCATGACGCGAGTCGCGCTGCCGTGGGTCTTGAGTTGAGCGGCCAGCTCGCGGGCGGCGGTCTCGTCCACCATGACGGCGAAGCGGGGAGAGAATTCGAGGCAATCGCGCAGCATGGCCTCCACGCTGCGGGCCGCGGTCAGCGCCAGCACCTGCCAGCGCCCCGGATTGTGCCGCAGTACCTTGAGCGTACTCTGACCGATGGAGCCGGAGGCTCCCAGAATCACCAGGTTATGCATCAAAACTCCCGCTGTATGACGAATGGATGGCGCCCGCCGCAGGCAGACGCATCAGGCTGAGCATCAAAACTCCTGGCTGAGCAGCAGATAGCTGAGCAGGAATACCGGCAGCGCGGCGGTCAGGCTGTCAATCCGATCGAGGATGCCACCGTGGCCGGGCAGCAGGGTGCCTGAATCCTTGATGCCGGCTTCGCGCTTGAACATGCTCTCGGTGAGATCGCCCAGTACCGATGCCAGCACCGCCAGCAAGGAGCAGAACAGCACGATGGCCATCTTGGCGGGCACGAAGCCCATGAACCAGGTCACCCCGACCGCCAGCAGGCTGGCGGTAAACAGGCCGCCACACATGCCTTCGATGGTTTTGCCGGGGCTCACGGCCGGCGCCAGCTTGTGTTTGCCGAACGCCTTGCCGAAAAAATACGCGCCAGAATCTGCCGCCCAGACCAGTCCCATCACGAACAGCAGGATCCAGGCCCCCATCATGGGGTCGTGATAGAAGTTGTAACCACGGATGGCCACCAGGGACCAGAAGAAGGGGACCAGGGTCACCAGGCCGAACAGGGACTTGAGCCAGATGGACTCCTTCCACAGCTTGGCGCTCTGGGGATAGCGCAGCACCAGCAGCAGCCCCAGCAGCCACCAGCTGACGGCGGTCCAGAGCACGCCCATCACCAGCGGATGCAGATGAGGAGTCCACAGCTGCTCCACCGGCAGCCAGAACAGACTGGCACCGAGCAGCAGGCAGTACACCAGCGGCAGCCACTGCTGCGGCTTGGCAGAAACGAAGCCGCTCCACTCGCGGCTGGCCAACAGAAATACCAGGGATGCCAACAGGGCAAAGAATTTCAACGGCAGAAAAAACAGCGCCCCCAACACCAGGGGAACCAGTAGCAATGCGGTAATAATTCGTTGTTTTAGCAAAAGAAGCCTCTCTCTTGGGAGGGGGGTTAGCCGGTCTGTTGCTCGGCGATCAATTCCCGGATCTGTTCACCCGTGCAGCCGAAACGACGCTCACGGGCCACGAAGGAGGCAACGGCCTCGCTGAACTCGGCCTCGTTGAAATCAGGCCACAGCACCGGGGTAAAATAGAGCTCGGCATAGGCGAGCTGCCATAACACAAAATTGCTGATGCGATGATCGCCCCCGGTGCGGATCAGCAGATCCACCGGCGGCAGGTCGGCCATGCATACCTCGCGGCCAAGCATGGCTTCATCTATCTGATCCGCAGCCAGTTCCCCGCTCGCCACGGCACGGGCCAGCTTGCGGGCCGCCTGGGCGATGTCCCACTGACCACCATAATTGGCAGCGATATTGAGGGTCAGCCCCTGATTGTTGGCGGTCAGCGCCTCTGCCTTGGCAATCTTGGCCTGCAGACGCTCGCTGAAACGGGCGGTATCGCCGATCACCTTGAGCCGGATACCGTTGCTGTGCAGTTTCTTGACCTCACGACCCAGCACCGTCATGAACAGCTCCATCAGGGCACTGACCTCCCCTTCCGGGCGACGCCAGTTCTCGCTGGAAAACGCAAACAGGGTCAGCGCTTCTATTTTGGCTCGCGCAGCAAAGGTTACTGCTTCACGAACAGACTTCACACCTGCCTTGTGGCCATAGACCCGCATCTTGCCACGGTTCTGGGCCCAGCGTCCGTTGCCGTCCATGATGATGGCGACGTGACGAGGCAAGGACGAATTGGCGCAATCACCTACGGCTGCCAAAAGCGACATTCATTTCTCCCACAAAGACAAAAGCGCCGTGCAGGGGCACTACACGGCGCTCGTAATATACCTGTCAGAGGCTTAGATTTCCATTAGCTCCTTTTCCTTCAGGGCCAGTGCTTCGTCTACCAGCTTGATGAAGGAATCGGTCAGCTTCTGGATCTCTTCCTGAGCACGACGGTCGTCGTCTTCGGAGATCTCTTTGTCTTTGAGCAGCGCTTTGAGGTCGGCGTTGGCATCGCGACGGATGTTGCGCACGGCAACCCGGGCACCTTCCGCTTCGGCACGCACGATCTTGGTCAGGTCGCGACGACGCTCTTCGGTCAGCGGCGGCAGCGGCACGCGCAGGGTCTGGCCGTTGCTGGACGGGTTGAGGCCCAGATCGGAGGTCAGGATGGCCTTTTCCACCGCCTGGATCATGGAGCGGTCAAAGATGGAGATGGAGAGGGTGCGGGCATCTTCAGCCACCACGTTGGCCAACTGTTTCAGAGGAGTGGCCGCACCGTAATACTCCACCTGGATACCGTCGAGCAGGCTCGGGTGAGCACGGCCGGTACGGATCTTGGACATCTGGGTCTTGAGCGACTCTACGCTCTTGGCCATGCGGTCCTTGGCGTCGTTTTTAATCTCGTTGATCACAGTGGTTTTCCTTTTGGCGAACGAGCCGTCAACCGGCCCGTATCTATCTTATTGGCTGGCGTCATGGACAAACGAGCCGAAGCTCACGCTTGTCTCACTTGCTGACGTGATGGATCAGGGTACCTTCCGGCTCGCCCATGATCACCCGACGCAGCGCACCCGGCTTGTTCATGTTGAACACCCGGATCGGCAGATCGTGGTCGCGGGCCAGTGTAAAAGCAGCAAGATCCATTACTTTGAGTTCTTTTTCAAGAACTTCATCAT
Organism: Aeromonas sp. V90_14; assembly: GCF_029967615.1. Classification (NCBI taxonomy): domain Bacteria; kingdom Pseudomonadati; phylum Pseudomonadota; class Gammaproteobacteria; order Aeromonadales; family Aeromonadaceae; genus Aeromonas; species Aeromonas sp. V90_14. The sequence continues at coordinate 164,478 of NZ_JASCAS010000033.1, forward strand.
AACTCAGTTCATGACACAGCACGGCATCCGGGTTCTTGACCGGATCGTCGGTGAACACGCCATCGACCTTGGTGGCCTTGAGCACGACGTCAGCTTCGATCTCGATCCCACGCAGACAGGCCGCAGAATCGGTAGTGAAGAAGGGGTTGCCGGTACCGGCGGAGAAGATCACCACCTTGCCGGCGCGCAGCTGGCTGATGGCTTCGGCCCAGACATAGGAGTCACAGATGCCTTGCAGGGAGATGGCAGACATCAGACGGGCATTCACATAAGCACGATGCAGGGCATCACGCATGGCCAGACCGTTCATCACGGTAGCCAGCATACCCATGTGGTCGCCCACCACGCGGTTCATGCCCGCCTTGGCAAGACCGGCACCACGGAACAGGTTGCCGCCACCGATGACCAGACCGACCTGAACACCCAGCTCAACCAGTTCTTTGATCTCTTGGGCCATCCGATCCAGCACCGCCGGATCAATGCCAAAACCCTCGGATCCTTGCAGGGCTTCACCACTCAACTTCAGAAGAACACGTCTGTATGCAGGCTTGGGATTGGTACTCATGTCACTGATTCCTGGTCATATAAAGACCGCGACATAAGTCGCGGTCTGGGGAAACGGAAAAACCGGTTCGATTAGGCCTTTTGAGCGGCCGCGATTTGGGCTGCAACTTCCGCAGCGAAATCGGTCTCTTGCTTCTCGATGCCTTCGCCCACTTCGAAACGGGTGAAGGAAACAACGTCAGCGCCTTCTTTCTTCAGCAGCTCGGCAACGGTCATGGAAGGATCTTTCACGAACGGTTGACCAGTCAGGGAAACCTCACCGGTGAACTTCTTCATGCGGCCTTCAACCATTTTCTCGGCGATCTCTTTCGGCTTGCCGGAGTTGATGGCGATGTCGATCTGGATTTCGCGCTCTTTGGCAACGACTTCGGCAGACACATCTTCCGGCTTGACGAATTGCGGGCTGTTGGCAGCAACGTGCATGGCCAGATCTTTGGCCAGCTCGTCGGAACCACCGGCCAGCTTGGTGATAACACCGATGCGGGAGCCGTGAACGTAGGTGCCCAGGTTGTCACCTTCAACCAGCATCACGCGACGCAGGTTCATGTTCTCACCAATCTTGGCGATCAGGTTGGTGATGGTCAGCTCAACGGACTCGCCGTTGCCGAAGTCGGCGGCTTTCAGCGCGTCAACGTCAGCGATCTTCTGGGTAGCGGCGATTTCAACGATTTTCTGACCCATGGCCAGGAAGCCAGCATCCTTGGAAACGAAGTCAGTCTCGCAGTTCAGCTCGATCATGACGGCAACGTTGCCTTCGGTACGGGCGAAGATCACACCTTCAGCGGCGATACGGCCAGCTTTCTTGGCGGCTTTGGCCTGACCGGATTTGCGCATGTTTTCGATAGCCAGTTCGATATCACCGTTGGCTTCTTCCAGTGCTTTTTTGCAATCCATCATGCCAGCGGCGGTGCGCTCGCGCAGTTCTTTTACCAGGGCGGCAGAAATGTTTGCCATGTCCAGTATCCTCGGTCTTGAATTGACAAGAAACAGGGGCCACAAGGGCCCCTGCTAACCAATTACATCAGCTTGGTTAATAAGGGCTTTGCAGTCCTTATCAATTACTCAGCTTCAACGAAGCCATCTTGTTCGGCTTGAACAACGATGTCCTGAGCGCGAGCTTCCAGTACGGTGTCAGCAGCAGCATTCAGGTACAGCTGAACGGCACGGATAGCGTCGTCGTTACCCGGGATGACATAGTCAACGCCGTCCGGGTTGGAGTTGGTATCAACGATGGAAACTACCGGGATACCCAGATTGTTGGCTTCTTTGATAGCGATGTGCTCGTGGTCGGCATCGACAACGAACAGAACGTCAGGCAGGCCGCCCATGTTCTTGATACCACCCAGGCTCTTCTCCAGCTTTTCCATTTCGCGAGTACGCATCAGCGCCTCTTTCTTGGTCAGCTTGTCGAAGGTACCGTCTTGGCTCTGGGTTTCCAGATCTTTCAGGCGCTTGATGGACTGACGAACGGTTTTCCAGTTGGTCAGCATGCCGCCCAGCCAGCGGTGGTTAACATAGAACTGGTCGCAACGCTCAGCGGCTTCTTTTACGGCTTCAGACGCGGCACGCTTGGTACCTACGAACAGTACCTTGCCCTTCTTGGCAGCTACGGAGCTGATGAAGTTCATGGCATCGTCAAACATCGGAACGGTTTTTTCCAGGTTGATGATGTGAACCTTGCTGCGGGCACCGAAGATGTAGGATTTCATTTTCGGGTTCCAGTAACGAGTCTGGTGACCGAAGTGAACGCCGGCTTGCAGCATGTCGCGCATAGAAACTTTAGCCATTTTATACCTCTATTGGGGTTAGGCCTCCACACATCCCATATAACCGACCCGTTAAGGCACCCCGGCATATGTGTCGATGTGTGTGTGTTGTTTAAGTAAGGGTGATGGCATGAGGACACAAGTTCCCCATTCCGGCGCGCTTTATACCATAACTTTGGTCAGGACACCACCAGCCGAACCGCTAAAAATGGATCCCTGGGCAGCATGCTGAAGCGCCGATTTGACGCTGTGATGACAATCACACTGGAAGTAAACGGGGGTTGGGGATAAAATTTTGGCCTGATTGCAAACGCATCTATTTTTCATTACCTGATTGCCGGACATCGATAGATGCGCGATCAGGTCCCAAGAGAGATCCCATGTCCATTAAAATCAAGACACCGGAAGAGATTGAAAAGATGCGCGTTGCCGGCCAACTGGCCGCCGATGTGCTGGTCATGATCGCCCCCCACGTCAAGGCGGGCGTCACCACCGACGAACTGAACACCCTCTGCCACGACTACATCGTCGACGTGCAGCAGGCCATCCCTGCGCCGCTCAACTACCACGGCTTCCCCAAGTCCATCTGCACCTCGGTGAACGATGTGATCTGCCACGGCATCCCGAACCACAAGAAACTGCGGGAAGGGGACATCATCAACCTGGACATCACCGTCATCAAGGATGGCTACCACGGCGATACCTCGGCCATGTTCATCGTGGGTGAGACCACCCCGCTGCGCCGTCAGCTGTGCAAGGTCGCCCAGGAGAGCCTCTACGCCGCCATCAAGCAGGTGCGTCCGGGCATGTGCATCACCGAGATCGGCGCCGTGATCCAGCCCATCGTCGAGAAGGCCGGTTTCTCCGTGGTGCGCGACTACTGTGGCCACGGCATCGGGGCCGAGTTCCATGAAGAGCCGCAGATCCTGCACTATCGCAACGGCGGCAAGCTGGAGCTCAAGCCGGGCATGTGCTTCACCATCGAGCCCATGGTCAACAGCAAGAAGTACCACTGCAAGGTCAATCCGAAGGATGGCTGGACCGTGACCACCAAGGATGGCGGCGACTCCGCCCAGTGGGAACACACCCTGCTGGTGACCGAGGATGGCTGCGAGGTGCTGACCCTGCGCCCGGATGACACTATCGACCGTCTCATCAAACACGGTTAACATCAAACCCCGGCCTCCCGCCGGGGTTTTGTTTTTATCAGCCGCGAACCCGTGCGAGAACAGCGCACAGGCGTGCGACAGTAGAGTGTGAGACGCCATGGATGCCAGCCTGCTTTCCCCCCACCTGTTACCCGACGCTCAGCTCACCCGCGAGAACTGCAAGGAGTACCTGAGCCGTTTCCTCGGCTGGCTGCACGCCCGCTTCGATGCCGGTGACAACATCATCGAACTGGTGGCCACCCGCTCCGAATACATGGACGAGTTGCTGACCCGGTTGTGGCAAAAGTTCGGCTTCGACAAGACGGAGCTCACCCTGATCGCGGTGGGTGGCTATGGCCGCGGCGAACTGCACCCCCACTCCGACATCGACCTGCTGATCCTCTATGAAGGGGACGAGCTGGACGAGGTGCTGGGGCTGCGCATCGGCGAATTCATCACCCTGCTGTGGGATCTCAAGCTGGAGGTGGGCCAGGCGGTACGCAACGTGGCAGAGTGCCTCGAGCAGGGGCGCGGCGACATCACGGTCGCCACCAACCTCATCGAGGCGCGCTACATCACCGGCCGCGAGGCGGGATTCAAGCAGCTCAAGGAGGCCACCGGCCCCCAGCACTTCTGGCCGAGCGAGCAGTTCTTCAAGGCCAAACGCGAAGAGCAGGCCCAGCGCCACCAGCAGTTTCTCGGCACCGCCTACAAGCTGGAGCCGGATCTCAAGAGCAATCCCGGCGGCCTGCGCGACATCCAGACCCTGGCCTGGGTGGCTCGCCGCCACTTCGGCGCCACCACCCTGTTCGAGATGACCAGCCACGGCTTCCTCAACCGGGCCGAGTATCGCGAGCTGCTCGATTGCCAGAATTTTTTGTGGAAGGTGCGCTTCGCCCTGCACATGGCCATCAACAAGGGCGACAACCGGCTGCTGTTCGATCGCCAGCGTACCGTGGCCCAGATGCTGGGCTTCGAGGGGGAAGGCAACGCCCCGGTCGAGCAGATGATGAAACGCTTCTACCAGACGGTGCGGCGGGTCTCCGAGCTCAACGAGATGCTGCTGCAGCTGTTTGACGAGGCGATCCTCGGCAACACCGCCATGGACGTGCGCCGCCTCTCCGACGAGTTCCAGCTGCGCGGGCGCCTCATCGATGCGGTGGATTCCGAGCTGTTCGGCCGCGAGCCCGCAGCCATCCTGCGCCTCTTCTACCAGATAGCCCAGCACCCGGAGATTGCCGGCATTCACTCCGCCACCCTGCGCCAGCTGCGCGAGGCGCGCCGCAAGCTCAACTGCTGGCTGCAGGACCTGCCGGAATGCCGCCGCCTGTTCATGGCGCTGCTGCGCCACCCCAACGGCATCGGCCAGCCGCTCACCCTGATGCACAAGTACGGCATCCTGGCGGCCTACCTGCCGCAGTGGAACCTCATCGTCGGCCAGATGCAGTTCGACATGTTCCACGCCTACACGGTGGATGAACACACCCACCGGCTGCTCAAGAACATCCACCAGTTTCCCAACCCGGCCAGCCGCCAGACCCACCCGCTCTGCCACGAGGTGTTCACCCGCCTGCGCAAGCCCGAGCTGCTCAGCATCGCCGCCCTGTTCCACGATATCGCCAAGGGCCGGCGTGGCGACCACTCAGAGCTCGGCGCCGTCGATGCGCTGGAGTTCTGCCAGCTGCACGGTCTGGATCGCTACGAGAGCCGGCTGGTCGCCTGGCTGGTGCGCCACCATCTGCTGATGTCGGTCACCGCCCAGCGCCGCGACATCTATGACCCCGAGGTGGTCACCGACTTTGCCCAGAAGGTGCGCGACGAGCAGCACCTCGACCTGCTGTATTGTCTGACCGTGGCCGATATCTGCGCCACCAACGACACCCTCTGGAACGACTGGAAAGGCACCCTGCTGCGCGAGCTCTACTTCGCCACCCAGAAGGCGCTGCGCCAGGGGCTGGAAAATCCGCCCGACATGCGCCTCAAGATCCGCGAGAATCAGCGCCAGGCCAAGCAGATCCTGGCCCAGCGCGACGTGCCGGAGGAGGCCATCAACCAGCTCTGGAGCGACTTCAAGGCCGACTACTTCCTGCGCCACACGCCGGAGCAGATCGCCTGGCACTGCCGCAAGATCATCGAACACGGCGACAACCCGGCGCCGCTGGTGATCATCGGCAAGCACCCGACCCGCGGCGGCAGCGAGGTGTTCATCTATTGTCGCGACACCCCGAATCTGTTCGCTACCGTGGCCTCTGCGCTGGATCAGAAGAACCTCAACATCCACGACGCCCAGATCATGAATTCGCGCAGCGACTACGTGCTCGATACCTTCGTGGTGCTCGAGCCCAACGGCGAGCCCATCAGCCCCAACCGCACCGCCACCATCAAGAAGGCGCTGGAGAAGGCACTGCAGGAGCCGGGCAAGCTGGTGCTGCGCAGCAAGCCCCTGTCACGGCGCCACCGCCAGTTCAGCGTGCCGACCCGGGTGGTCTTTCTGCCCCACAAAGGGGAGACCCGCCACACCCTGCTGGAGCTGACCGCGCTCGATACCCCGGGGCTGCTGGCCCGCATCGGCGCCGTGTTCCAGCAGTGCGGCCTGTCGCTCCATGCCGCCAAGATCACCACCATCGGCGAGCGGGTGGAGGACTTTTTCAGCCTCACCACCCTGGCCGGCGAGCCGTTGACCCAGGCCGAGCAGCAGGCGCTGGAGGAGCGGCTGGTCAACCAGCTCAACCCGCAAGAGTCGGCCGATGATGAGGGCAGGCCGGGCCCGTGAAGGCTTCACAAGACGCCGAGTCTGTCCCTGATTTATCAAGCAGAACAAATGGTTGGACCACACCAGCACAATAAATCGGCGTTCCCGTGAAGAAATCGGCCCGAGCCCTTAAAAACAATTGGAAAAGTGTGATACAACAAACGGAATTTTTTAAAGGAAACCTGTCATGACCGAGTTGCAACAGATCATCGAAGCGGCCTTCGAGCGCCGTGATTCCATCACTCCCGGCTCCGTCGATGCCGCCACCAAGGCCGCCATCCTGCAAGCCATCGACCTGCTGGACTCCGGCAAGGCTCGCGTTGCCGAGAAGATTGCCGGCGAGTGGGTGGTACACCAGTGGTTGAAGAAGGCGGTACTGCTCTACTTCCGCATCAATGACAACGGCATCATCAAGGGTGACGACGCCCAGTACTACGACAAGGTTCCCCTCAAGTTCTCCGACTACAGCGCCGAGCAGTTCAAGGCAGCAGGTGTGCGCGTGGTGCCGCCGGCCACCGCCCGCAAAGGCTCCTTCATCGCGCCCAATACCGTGCTGATGCCCTCCTACGTCAACATCGGCGCCTTCGTCGATGAAGGCACCATGGTCGACACCTGGGCCACCGTGGGCTCCTGCGCCCAGATCGGCAAGAACGTGCACCTCTCCGGCGGCGTCGGCATCGGCGGCGTACTGGAGCCGCTGCAGGCCAACCCGACCATCATCGAAGACAACTGCTTCATCGGTGCCCGTTCCGAAGTGGTGGAAGGGGTGATCGTGGAAGAGGGCTCCGTCATCTCCATGGGCGTCTTCATCGGCCAGTCCACCCGCATCTATGACCGTGAAACCGGCGAGATCCACTACGGCCGCGTCCCGGCCGGCTCGGTGGTCGTCTCCGGCTCCCTGCCCTCCAAGTGCGGCAAGTACAGCCTATACGCCGCCGTCATCGTCAAGAAGGTGGATGCCAAGACCCGCGCCAAGGTCGGCATCAACGCCCTGCTGCGCTCCATCGACGAGTAAGCGGTTTGCGGTGATTTTAAAGGGCGCCTGATGGCGCCCTTTTGATTTTGGCGCCCCTGTCACAGGCAAGCCACACCGACTCGGTTAAGATAGATTGGTCAGGATCGTTTCAAACCGAGGAAGCCCGATGTACGAGAATCTGAAGAGCCTGGGGATCCAGGAACCCACCTCAGTGGACAGCTATACCCTGCGCCAGGAAGCCAATCACGACATCCTCAAGATCTACTTCAAGAAACAGAAGGGCGAGTTCTTCGCCAAGAGCGTCAAGTTCAAATATCCGCGCCAGCGCAAGACCATGCTGGTCGATTCGGGCACCCACGAGTACAAGGATGTCACCGAGATCAACGCCAACCTCAAGTACGTGGTGGATGAGCTCGACAACCTGACCCAGGGCGTGCACGTGCAGGCCGACCCGGACATCAAGCAGAAGATCTTGCGCGACCTGCGCCACCTGGAAAAAGTGGTGCAGAACAAGATCAGCGAAATCGAGCGGGATCTGGAAAAGCTCTAAACCGGTCTGATGCAGCAAAGGCGCCCATGGGCGCCTTTTTCTTTGAGCTGAAGACCGATGGCAACATTGATACCGCGTCGGTCGAAACATGCAGCACCGCATCCGGCTGCCCTATGACGCCCAGCAAAAAGGGAGGCTTGTGCCTCCCTTTTCAACAACTCTGGTATTCAGGCAACAGGATTAGTTGCTCTTCATCCAGATGTCCATGTCAGTTTTCAGGTTGTCGGACTTGGTACCGAAGATGGCTTGTACGCCAGAACCTGCCACTACCACACCGGCAGCACCCAGTTTCTTCAGACCAGCCTGGTCAACCTTGGCCACGTCTTTCACACCGACCCGCAGACGGGTGATGCAGGCGTCCAGCGAAGCGATGTTCTCTTTGCCACCGAAGGCAGAGACCAGTGCGGCAGACATCTCGTCCTTGCTCTGGCCAACGCTCTCTTCGGCCGCTTCGTCTTCACGACCCGGGGTTTTCAGGTTCATGGCACGGATGACCACGGTGAAGACCACGTAGTAGATGACGGCATAGACCAGACCCAGACCCACCAGCAGCAGCATGTGATCGGCACGCGGGGATTGCACCACGAAGTCGATGAAGCCGTTGGAGAAGGTGTGACCGTGTACCACGCCCAGGGAGTTGGTCAGCACGTAGGCCAGACCAGCCAGCACGGCGTGGATGGCGTACAGTACCGGGGCGATGAACAGGAAGGAGAATTCGATCGGCTCGGTGATACCGGTCAGGAAAGAGGTCAGGGCGGCAGAGGCCATGATACCTACGATCTTGGCGCGGTTTTCCGGCTTGGCGGAGTGCGCGATGGCAAACGCGGCGGCAGGCAGACCGAACATCTTGAACAGGTAACCACCGGCCAGCTGACCGAAGCCGTTGCCGGCAGCGCGGGAAGCGTCGTCAGCAGTCAGGAAGCAGGTCATGATGCCGTGTACGGTTTCACCGGCAGCGTTGACACAGGTACCAGCCTGATAGAAGAAAGGTACGTTCCAGATGTGGTGCAGACCGAACGGGATCAGGGAGCGCTCAACCACGCCGTAGATACCGAAGGCCAGTACCGGGTTCTGGTTGGCAGCCCAGTCGGAGAAGGCTCCGATGGCAGCGCCCACCGGCGGCCAAATGACGGACAGGATCACGCCCAGGCCGATGGAGACGAAACCGGTGATGATGGGCACGGCGCGCTTGCCGGCGAAGAAGCCCAGATACTCGGGCAACTGGATCTTGTAGAAGCGGTTGAACGCCCATGCGGCCACGCCACCGGCGAGGATACCGCCCAAGACGCCGGTTTCGATGGTCTCAACGCCCATCACGGGCGCCATGACCTTCAGGGTGGCGACCATGATGCCGTAGCCAACGATGGCTGACAGACCGGACACGCCGTCGTTATTGGTAAAGCCGAGGGCCACGCCCACTGCAAACAGCAGGGCCATCTGACCAAATACGGAACCACCGGCCTGCTCCATCAATTGGGAGACAATTTCCGGCAACCAGCTGAAGTGGGCAGCGCCCACCCCCAGCAGAATACCTGCAACGGGCAAGACCGATACTGGCAGCATCAGCGCCTTACCGACCTTTTGCAGATTAGAGAAAGCATTTTTTAACATGTGTGCGCTCCTGAATGGAATGTCTTACCGTAGACGCTTCAGTCCAATTTATAGACGATCATCAACATCATCTCTCATCGGCATGAATTCGACGCGGGTTTGTTTATTTTGACCAGCTGAATATAACCCAGCAGATCGCAAATATCTTCCATCAGGGGTAAGCGAATAAAAAATTTGGAGGGGAGATCACAAGATAATTTCGGCGGGAATTTTCGGCTAATTACGGATATATTCCGGCATCTTCATGCTAAGCCATAAATATGAAAAGTGCTGTTTCGCATTGTATTTTAGCCAATCAAATTAATACTCAACGAAACGCATTGTAACTTAATGTAACCATTTGCTGTTTTTTCTATTTTAGTCTACCGATTAAAAAGGCCTCCAACAAGGGAGGCCTCAAATAAATATTATATTTTAAAGACCGGGCAATATTCAGCCCTTTTGGGAGCGCTTCACCGCATCAATAAAGATCGATTTCGCCTTGGTCGAGCCCGCTCGTTCAGCCTCGCTGACCAGTTGCATCGCCTTGTCAATGTCACCGGCTTTCACCGCTTTTTCGATCTGGGATTGGTAGAAGGCCTCGGTTTCGCTCAGCATGGCGGGCGCAGGCTTGGCAGGCGCGGCTACCGCAGCGGTCGCCACAGTGCCTGCCGCAACGGCCGTCGCCGCCGGTGCAGCCTTGCTCATTGCTACCTTGTCGGCATATTCAGGCTTGAAGACCGCTTCCAGCCCCTGCCCTTTTGCCATGTCGGCCACCTTGATCTGTACCAGGCCCCATGGGGAGTGCGGGATCACGGGGTCCTTGATATCCGGTTCAACCGTCCCGTTGGCTCTGGCAAACGCCTTGGAGGGGTGCAGTATGGTGGTGCTGCCTGCCAGCTTGTCGGCCGGAGCATAGACAATCATATAGGTCTCGGCCGCCGGATTGCCCGGCATGCTGCGGTCGACGAACAACTTGCCATCAATCCTGTCGTTATCGAGCAGATGGGCCGGCTGATAGGTAAATACCGACTCACCCAGCACGCGCGTCACCTTGAACTGGGCATCCAGCATGATGACCTGCGGGATCAGCACCGTCTTGCTCACCTGGGATGCGATGCTGATGGCCAGATTGCCGGTATTGGCCGGCAGGCGATAAGCGGCGAAATAACTCATCCCCTCGTCAAACTGAAAACTGGGTTGCTTGCTGTCGAGGGCCAGCAGAGTGTCGCCCTCCGGCAACGCCACATAATTGAAATCACTGAAAGCGGCGCAGCAGCTGGTCGCCTGCGAGAGCGCCTGCTTGGCCTGATCGGCATTACTCAGGATGGATGCATGATCCTGCACGGGGACCAACATGCTACCGGAACAACCGGCCAACAGCGCAGTAACCACGGCTGCGATAGACATCTTTACCAGTTTCATTCTTCTTATCTCCATAACCCGGTTGCCGTTACCCGGCGAAACAAAACTGCCCCCATACGGGGGCAGTGACTAACTTAACTTAAACAGCTGCTTACCACCAAGCTTCCGCTTGAACACCAACTTGGTAGGTGTCTTTGGAGGTACCGCTTTCGAAGACTTTCTTGTCTTCGTCGTTGGCCAGGTAAGAGGCGAACACACGGATTTCAGGACGGGCCCAGAAGCTGGAGCCGGCAGACCAGGCTTGAGCCAGGGTCAGCTTGTAACCGGAATCATCTTCGGTAGTACCGTTGGTGGACTTGTTCTTGTCCTTGAAGTAACCGCCTTCGAAGATGGTCTTGTTGAAGTCATCCCACTTGTACATCGGGCGAACCACGGCAGACATGGTTTCCCACTTGTCGTTGCCATCCCACATCTCGTTGCCTACACCGTAGACCAGTTGGTGACCCATCTCGAAGTTGTTGCCCATCGGGACAACACCCCAGTTGATGATACGGAAACCGTCAGCACCGTCTTTGGCTTCGGCACCGTACCAGGAACCGTCACCGTAGAAGGCCATGGTCTTGGAGTAACCTTCAGTACCGTACTGCAGCACGGTCTTGTTGAAGCCACCCAGGATGCCTTGGGTCAGTTCGGCAGTCAGCATGACGCCGTCTTTCATGTTGTTGTTTTTCAGCGGTTTCTGAGCTTCGGTCTCATTGACCAGAGCATACATGGCGCCGACTTCCAGAGAGGCTTCGCTCCACAGCGGGATACCGGCATAACGCAGGTCCAGCGTGTTGACGTTCAGATCTTCGTTCTTCACATAGTTCGGCGCTGCGCTGGTACCGGTGTTGGTGTACTCACCGAATACGTCTTTTGCGCTGCGGTCATTGCGAATCCAGGCGAAGGAGATCTTGCCAGGACCAGCCTGGATGCCTTCGATACCGGCACCGGCACCGGAGATGTTCCAGTAGTAGAAGTCAGAGATGTGGATGTCGTGACGTTGGTAGTAACGCTTACCAGCCCACAGGGTAGCTTCCGGCGCGAAGCCCAGCAGGCCCTTGGCTTGCACGTTGAACTGGCGCAGCGCGAAATCGGAGTCGCCGCTGCACTGTTTGGCATCAAAGTTACAAACGGTACCGGTACCTTCCCAGTCGTTTGAACCGTTGGAAGCCATGGCAAACATGGAGTCAACGTAGAAAGTCTTGCCGTCTTTGTTGAATACTTCCTGACCCAGCTGAACTTCGCCGTAGGTATCATTTTCGTTACCCAGACGACCAACCTTGTTCACGTTGTATTTCACCATGTCGCCGTCACCGGAAACGCCGACACCTGAACGGAAGTAGCCGTGGAAATCAACGGCGAAGGCGGCTTGGGAAGCCAGGGCTGCGGTTACTGCTGCAGCGATCGGGAGCCACTTTGCTTTCATTTTCATTTTCCTTATTCCCGCTGAGAGGAGTGTGATCCTGAATATCCAAGTTCTTATCACCATAAAAACGTTTAGGTGATAACCGAGGCCGATTATAGGTAGCCAATTTCGGGACAAACATGAGCTGATTCACAAAATGGCGACAAATCGCCCAGCATTGGCCGTGGAGGGTTTTGTACGATGATAATCAACCTAACCATGCAATAACTCACCACCCATGCGGACTTAAAAGCGAAAAGATCCACCATGAAACCGCTACCAACCATTAATTCGCTTCGATGAATAAGTTATAAATATTCAAATTGATGACAAAAACATGACTGAAATCGCTTTCAATGGGGAACTTTTAAATTTGAGGCATGTCGGCTACCCCCGAAATAAATCGCTGAGCAAAGCGAGGATGACGTGGAAAATAACCGGATAAATATCGGGCAAATATGGTCAGTTGAGACTGCTGATTACCGCAAAATAAACATCCCCGCCAGACGGGCTGAGCGGGGATGAATAAAAGATAAAAACGGACGATCGCTACAGTTTATTTAGCCAGCCATTGAGCCAGGCCAGCGCCACCTTTTCCGGCTCATCGTCGACGGTGACATCTATCTCCAGTCGGGGCAGCAGAGGGCTGGCGCCAAGCTCCTGCAACTGCGCATCGAGGTGACGACCGGCACCGCAAAAGTGCTCGTAGCTGCTGTCCCCCATGGCGACCAGCGCATAACGCCACCCTTTCATGTAGGGGGCCCGGTCAGCCAGGGCGGTGGCCAGTGGCTGCAGATTGGGCGGAATATCGCCCTGCCCCGTGGTAGCCGTGATGACCAGCAAGAATCGACTCGCATCCAGATCTGCCAGCTCGGCTTCCTCGAACACCTGGCAGCCGTGCCCCGCCTGCTCCAGCTGCGCCGCCAGCGTCTCGGCCACCAGCATGGCCGCGCCGTATACGGTACCCACCACTATGTCTATCTGCGCCATCACGGACCCCTTTGACCAACATGGATGCCCAGCATGCCACAGCAACAGCTTGGGCAACACCCCGCGATCGTCAGCCTCAGTAGTCGCTCTCGCTGGCAGGCCAGCCCAGTTCGGCAAACAGCTGCAACACTTCCTGTCCCAGCGGCGCCTGGATCCGCATCGGCACCTTCAGCACCGGGTGCTCAAAGCTGAGGGTGCGAGCCACCAGCAGCAAACGATCACAACCATAATGCTCGCGAAAGAAGCGGTTGTGGCGGCCATCGCCATGGGTGGTGTCACCGACGATGGGGTGGAACAGATGATCGAGATGGCGGCGCAGCTGATGCTTGCGGCCTGTCTTGGGGAACAGCCGAACCAGGCTGTAGCGACTGGTAGGGTGTTTCTTGGAGACCGCATGGGGCAGCTCGACCTGATGCAGGCGACGAAACGCGGTCACCGCCTCCTGGGCCGGACGATCCGGGTCGCTCATGGCATCGGCGATCTTGTCCAGCTGCTCCTTGAGCGGATAGTCGATGAGCCCCTGCTCGGGGGCCCAGCCGCGCACCAGCGCCAGATACTCCTTGTGCACCTGACGGGCGGCAAAGGCTTCGGTCAGGGTGCGGGCCACGGCGGGATCGAGGGCAAACAGCAGCACCCCCGAGGTGGGCCGGTCGAGCCGGTGCACCGGGTAGACGTGGCGACCGCCGATGAGATCCCGGGTCATCTGCATGGCGAAACGGGTCTCGGCCTTGTCGAGCCAGCTGCGGTGCACCAGCAGGCCGGAGGGCTTGTTGACCGCCACCAGCCAGTCATCCTGATAAAGCAGGGTCAGTTGCAAGGCGTTCTCTTCCTGTGCCTGCTCACGCATCATTGCTCAACCACTTTGCCGGAGAGCAGCAGATCGAAGCGGGCGATCAGGCGCAGCAGGGCTTCGACCTCGGCCAGCTCTTCCTTGTAGACTTCGCTGGCCATGGGATAGAGGGAGACGCTGCTGGGCAGCGGCGCCTGCAGCAGCACCAGCTGCTCCATGCGCGGGATCAGCACGAACTGCAGCCACTGATCGAAGCTCAGGGTATCGACGCAAAATGGCAGCTCGCTGGCCAGGGCCTCTTCACCCGGATGGGCCGCTTGCCAGCGTTCCAGACGTTGCAGCTCGGCGGTCAGTTCACCCAACAGGCCGGCTACCAGCAGATATTGATTCATTGCGTTCTCTTCCTCATCACCACACACCGTCCGCCGCCAATCCTGTGTCGCTGGCGGCAGGCCGAACTTTGCAAAAAAGGGCGTTACTATACACCCTCCCCCCTATCCTCTGCCATGCCCCTTGCGGCCGACAACACGGGCGAAAAACCATGGCGGCTCCTGCTCTAGGCGTACCGGGCCAGATGCCGGGCGGCGCGCCCCCACTGGCTATCTTGTACAACCTCCTTATAATCGGCCCGCATCACCCTTAGCCGGATCACCTCATGTCCACCATCAATACGCTGACCGAATTCTTGACCCAGGCCGACACCCAGTTTCAACTGTTCGACATGGGCCGCCAGGTGCGACCGCTGGCGAGCGACACCTTCGAGCGCATCGAACAGCAGCAGGAGCCCTACCCCTGGCCCCTGCAGCAGCACGCCTGGCTCGGCGTCCACTTCTTCCAGCCGGCCGAATCCCGTCACTACCTGTGGTTTCTCAAGTTTGCCCTCGACGAGCGCGGTCTGCTCATCGCCAGCGGCCCCAAACACTTCATGGATCAGGTGGTGGAAACCCTGGGCTACAAGCTGACCGGCGAGCTCGACGAAGAGAAGGCCCAGCGTCTGGCGGAGAACCCCTACACCTTCCGCCCGGCCGAGGCCAAGATGGCCAGCCTGCACGCCAAACTGGCCCGTCAGCTGGAGCAGGCCCCCTCGACCTACTTCGAGGGGCTCTGCCACTATCTGGCGGCCCCGGCGCCAGAGGGATGGCAGACCCTCGGCGTACAGGGTTTTGCCGATCTCGCTGAGCGGCTGCAGGATGAACGCAACCTGGCGCTGGTGTGCAAGGCGCTGCCAAAACTGCCGCAAGAGCCGCTCTACGCCCTTTGTCAGAGCCTGGAAAACGCCCCGTTGCCGCCGGCCGTGCAGGGCGCCCTGTTCGAGCGCATCGGCAAGGAGCAGGAGTGTGCCGAACCCAATGCCGAGACCCTGGCCTACCTGTGCCGGGCACTGGCCTCCTGCAACGGCAGCAGCATGCGCACCAACAAGCTGCTGACCCTGCTGCAAACCCAGCCGAGCCCGGCCCTGCTGCTGGCCATCGCCGGCCGGCTCTGGCCCGATCTGAAGGATGCCAGCCTGCTCAGCCTGTTCCTGGAACAGCTGGCCCTGCAGCCGACCCAGTTCTTCAATCAGGTATTTGCCGAGCTGGTGACCCTGCCGGCCCTGCGCAATGATATGCTGGCCAGGCTGCGCGACCCCGAGCGCAGCGATGCCCTGGGCCAGGCCATCGGTCGCCTGTTCGCCTCGGCCTGATGATGTCGGCGACCCGTCACCATGGCGGGTCGCCTGTCGACACGGATCACACCCCGGAAGGAGCCCGCGATGGGTGAAATGTTCGCAATCTTGCTGCTTATCCTCGGTGCCGGTGCCTTCTGGCACCAGCGGCGTCAGGCCGAGCTCGCCTGGCAATACATGCGCCGCTACTGCCAGCATCACGACCTGCAACTGCTGTCGCTGGCCCGTAGCCACCGTGCGCTGGTCCACCAGCCGCTGCGGCTGCTCACCTATTACGAGTTTGAATTCTCCAGCGATGGCGAGAGCCACTATCTGGGGCAACTGCGCATGCAGGGGCTGCAGGTGGTTGGCGTCGAGCTGCCACCCCACCGGGTGCCCACCCTGTAAATCTGCCGCCACGGGGCGAGCCTATAATGTTCAGGAATGCCTCTTGGGAGAGATGAGATGGAATTCCTGACCCACGATCTGGCCGCCCTGTTTGCCCAGCTGGGGCTGGCCAACGACGAGCTGAGCCTGCACCGCTTCATTCACGAGCACCGCTTGGACAACCAGACCCTGCTGCCGGAAGCCCCCTTCTGGAGCCGCGCCCAGGCCGACTTTCTGCGCGATGCCCTGTGGAACGATGCGGACTGGTCGGAAGCCATCGACGAACTGGATGTGTTGCTGCGCCGGCCCGACTGACCCTTGCCCCGCTGTTCAGCGCCCTGCGCTTTGGTTAAGCTCTCTGCCCGTCCAGCCCGAACCACTTTTCATCCTGCGCAGGAGTCCCATGTCAGCCCAAGAGATCATCCGCATCGCCAATGAACTGGCCGCCAAGGGGATCACCCCCTCCACCGCCATGGTCAAGGCCCGCCTCAGCCAGCCCGTCCCCATGGCCGAGCTGCTCAAAGTGCTGAGCCAGTGGAAGCAGCAGCCCGCCAGCGCCCCGGAAGCCGGAAGCACAGCGCAGATGGTCCCCGCTCCCGCCGCCGAACCCACCCTGCTGCAGCTTGCCGAACGGCTAGAGCGCCTCGAACAGAAGGTGGATCGGCTGACCGAGCTGCTGCTCCAGCAGGGGAAGCAGTAAGCCATGTACATCCTCGAACTCTGCTTTGAGTGCTATCGCGACACTTCGCTAGTCGAGGCCGAGCGGGCCATCGTCAATTACCTCGACATGCTGCGCTATCAGGGCCAGATCCTCGGCCGGGAGTTTCCCACCAGCATGCACGAGGGCTATTTCGTCAGCCGGGTGGTCTGCCCGGAGCAGGACAGCCTGCACCCGGACAACCAGAGCGAGCAGGTCAAGCTGGCCGAGCAGCAGCTCAATCAAGCCGGCCTGCTCGCCCCCAAACTCCAGTTGCAGGGGGCGGATCTGCTCTCCGACAGCACCGACCCTTGCGGTCATGATGGCGAGCGCCCCAGCTGGATGCTGCTCTACACCAGCTTCCTGCACACCTGCTCGCCGCTGCGCTGCGGTGACCACTTCGCCCCCATCCCGCTCTATCGGCTGCCGGCCGTCGCCAACGGCGACCACAAGCAGATCATCAAGTGGCAGGAGGATTGGGAGGCGTGCGATCAGTTGCAGATGAACGGCTCCATCGCCGAGCATGCGGCGCTGCATGAGATCGGTGAGGTGGGCAGCCGGCTCCAGCGCCGTGGCAGCGATCTTGGCAAGCGGCTGGAAGCCCTCACCGGCATCCCCACCTACTACTACCTCTACCGGGTGGGCGGGCTGAGCGCCGCCGAGGAGAAGGCTCGCCCCTGTCCGAGCTGCGGCGGCGAGTGGGCACTGGCCGAACCCCTGCACGAGATCTTCGACTTCAAGTGCGATCCCTGCCGGCTGGTCGCCAACCTCTCCTGGGATTTCAAGGACTGAGCCCGTCGGTGAACCAAACAAAAACGCCTTGCCGGTCGGCAAGGCGTTTTTCATTGCAACTGACGCTGTTTATTGCGGCAAAGTCTCCAGCCGCTCGAGGAACGCCGGCAATGAGGGTGCCAGCACCAACCGGCGACCCGAATCGAGCCACTCCAACCACACCAGCCCGCTCTCGTTGTCGAGCGACACCAGTGTCATCTCGTTGCGGGTGGTGGCGATGAACAAAGAGGGTGAGCGCTTCAACTTGCGCAGCATCAGCAGGTGGCCGATGAGGTTCTCCTTGAGCAAGTCGAGATCCGCCTCGTTCCAGGGCAGCACAAACTCGAGCCGCAACCCCTTGTAGAGGCAGGGCACAGGGCGGCTGAACCAGCCACCAAACAGGGCCTGGGCGGCCGGATGCAGGGTCAGCTCGAGCGCCTCGTTCATCGCCGTGAAATCGGCGGGTTCGGCGCGCCGATGCGGGCGCCAGGCCACCCGACCCTCCTTGGGGTCATCCAGCTCGCAGGGGGAGCGCCAGTCTGCCTCCCACTCGCACAGGGGCAGCCCTCGCCTCGCCTCGCCGTCGCGCTGCCAGCGCAAAAAAAAGTATTCCAGGGCAGACAAGACTTGATCCGACATCGAAATTCCCCACAATTGCTGCCAAAGTTCGCTATTGCACCATCAAAGCCATGAGCAGACAAGGTGCAGCGCGGATCGCCAGCCGGCGCTCCCCGCCTTGCCGCCCCCATCGGGCGCATGCTCTGCCATCGCCCATTCAACGTTCGAGTCAGCACACATGAGCAAACAAGAGAGATACGCCGGAGCCAGCGCCCTGCAGGGGCTGAGCCTGGGTCAACAGTCGGCCTACATCAGCCAGTACACCCCGGCCCTGCTGCAGCCGGTGCCCCGCAGCCTGAACCGCGACGACCTCGGCCTTGGCGGCGAGCTGCCGTTCCAGGGTTGCGACGTCTGGACCCTGTACGAGCTCTCCTGGCTCAATGCCCGGGGCAAGCCCATGGTCGCCGTCGGCGAGGTCTCGGTGCCCGCCACCAGCGCGAACCTCATCGAATCCAAGTCGTTCAAGCTCTACCTCAACTCCTTCAACCAGACCCGCTGCGACTCGCTGGAAGCGGTGCAGGCCATGTTGGTCAAGGACTTGAGCGCCTGTGCCGGTAGCGACGTGAGCGTCACCCTATTCCCGCTAGCCCAGGCTCCGCACCACATTGCCGCCCTGCCGGGCGAGTGCATCGACGAGCAGGACATCGCCGTGGACTGTTACGAGTTCGATGCCGACCTGCTGCAAGGCGCGGCCGGCAGCCAGGAGGTGGAGGAGACCCTGCACAGCCATCTGCTCAAGTCCAACTGCCTGGTGACCAGCCAGCCGGACTGGGGATCCGTGGTGATCCACTATCGCGGCCCGCAGCTGGACCGGGAAAAACTGCTGCGCTACCTCATCTCGTTTCGCCAGCACAACGAGTTCCACGAGCAGTGTATCGAGCGGATCTTCACCGATCTCAAACACTTCTGCCGCCCGAGCCAGCTGACCGTCTATGCCCGCTACACCCGTCGCGGCGGCCTGGACATCAACCCGTTTCGCAGCGACTGGGAAGTGGTGCCGGCCAACCTGCGCCTGATCCGGCAATAATCCGTCACCCCGCCGGGCCTGCAGCGCGGCCACGGCCCGGATCGCGGGGCCGGCACGCAATCTGTCAGTAAACTCTGGACGCACGGGGGCGGGCTTGGATAACATGCCCTCACTCCCGTGCTGCCCTTAATCCAATGAATCAACTGTTTTTTCTGGCAATGATGATGTCCTCCCTGTCGGCTCCTGATCTGGATCTGGCCAAGGAGCAGTTGTCCATCGATCTGCAACAGGCCCAGACCCTGGTGCTGACCGATCCCGCCAGATGTGTGCAGATCACCTCCGCCTTCCTCACCCGCACGGCCAATAATCCCAAGCAAATCATCAGCAATCGCCAGGAGTACGGTTACCGCGAGCCACTGCTGAGCTATGGCACCGCCGCCCAGGCCACCGGTGCTCACCTGCTCAAGGGGGAGTGCCTGCTGCAGCTTGGCCAGTTCCAGGCGGCGCAGAAATCCCTCGATCAGGGCATCGCCATGGCGGCCAAGGAGCAGCAACTGGAGCTGCAGGCCCACGGCCTCTATCTGAAGATCCGCAGCCAGAACCTGCAGGAGCGCTCCCACGGCGCCAGCGGCGGCCTGCTCGGCCAGCTGGAGACCTTGCTCAGCACCCCCAGCCTGAAAGAGAGTCAGCTGCAGGTGTACAGCCGGTTGCTGCGCACCAACGCCAGCATAGAGGCGCACCAGTTCGACGAGGCTAAGCGCCAGCTGGCCGAAGCCCGTCGCTGGGCGGATCAGACCAAGAATCCGCTGGCCAGCGCCTGGGTCAGCGCGGTGAGCGGCGACCTCTATCACGCCCTCAAGCAGCCCCAGCTCTCGCTGGGCGACTACATCGATGCCCAGCAGCAGGCCAGAGGGTTGCAGGATCCGCTGTTCCTCGGCCTGCTGTCGAACCAGATAGTGAACCTCTATCAAGAGGAGCAGGAGCCGCAGAAGGCACTGCAATACGCCAACGAGGCGGCCAACTACTTCCATGCCCTCGGCAATCCCTCCCTGCTGAGCGACGCCCTCATCGTGCTGGCCCGCCTCAACCGGGAACAGGGCGAGATGAACATGGCGCTGGTCTACTTCTTCAATGCCCTGGATCTGCTGGACGAGGGCAACAACCGCACCCGCATCGCCCACCTCAAGTACGAGATAGGCAAAACCTATCTGGAAACCGGCAACCTGACCCTGGCCCGCAACTACCTCACCGCGGCCCGCCAGTCCCACGAGCTGGGGGACGACAAGGAGCCGCTGATCGATACCCTGCTGCTGCTGGGTGAGCTGCATCTCAAGCAGAAGGAGGCGGGCATCGCCATCCTGCAGCTGGAAAACGCGCTGGCACTGGCCAACCAGATCGGGGACGCCCAGCGCCAGTTCGAGATCTTCCGCCTGCTCTCGGCGGCCTACGAGCAGAAGGGTTATCTGCAGCAGGCGCTGGACAGCTACAAGAATTTCCACCAGCGCAGCGAGCAGGTCCGCCAGCAGCAGGTCGATCTGGAGCAGGAGGCGATCCGCGACAACTACGCCCAGGTGGAGCGGGAGCAGCAGATCAAGGAGCTGCAGCAGCAGCTGAGCACCAGCAAGCATCAGCAGGATCGCTACCTCTGGTCGAGCGTGGTGACCGGTCTGTTGCTGACCCTGTTCATCTATCTGTTCTTCACCCTCTGGCTCAAGCTGCGGGTCGCCCGGCTGCAGGGTAAACAGCTGGGCGAGGCGCTGCTGCTCGAACCACGCACCGGGCTGGCCAACTGGCAGCGACTGATGAGCCGCTGGCCGCGGGAGATGGCCAAGCGCCAGCAAAAATCCGAGCGCTGGTATCTGAGCGAGCTGCCCACCAGCGAGTTCGACGACAAGCTGCACTACCTGCTGTTTCGGGTGCCCTTCCTGGTCAACAGCCTGGAACAGCACGGTTATCAGGTGAGCCGCGAGATAGAGCAGGCCTTCGGCGCCTACGTCAACGGCCTAACCCCGCAGGATGGCCGCATCTACGACCTGCGCGAAGGCCACCTGCTTTATGTGGTGCCCCAGCGCCATGTGGAAGACCTGCACCGACTGGCCCGCGAGCTGCTTGCGGCACTGGCCGAATTCCCCTGCCAGCACCCGCTCGATCGCCACATCAGCCTCGGCATCGTCAGCCACCCCTTCCTGCCCAAGGCGGCCACCGCCCTCGATCATCACGGCCTGTTCGACCTCTGTTATCTGGCGCTGGCAGGAGCCATTCAGCTCAGCGAAAAACACCAGCAAAGCGTCTGGCTGGAGCTGGCCGCCATCGATTGCCAGCAGGCCGCATTTTTTAATGGGGATGTGTGGCAATGCTGCTTGATGGCAATTGACAAGGGACTGGTAAAAGTAAATTCTTCTCATGAAAAGCAATGGGTTAATTGGCTTCGACTTTCACGGACGAAAGCGCCGGTTGATCAATGACAAATAGATAATCAACTGGGTCTGGAACTGGGTTCGACCGCTGTTGCTATCCAACACAACAACGATAATGACAACAGGGCGACCTGAATAATGAATGATATCGCTGCCGTAGCCGGACAATTGGCCAGACTCAGGGAATCCCTTCAGCAAAAGCAGCTGGAGCTGGACGGCGTCGTCTCTTTCTCCGACACCGAACGCGCCCGCAGCATCCAGTTCATCGCCAAGCTGATGCAGGCCTGTCGCGGCCACGATCGCGAGCTGGACAACAAGCTCGCCAAGCTCAAGCAGAAACTCGATGGCAACCCGCCGCTCTCCTCCCTCGATGCCGACCTCGCCGTCATCGAGAAGTTGTTGCAGCAGCACGGCAACGCGCTGGAAGAGTCCATCTCCCTGACCAAATCCGCCATCGAGCTCGGCAGCAAACAGCTCAAGGCTCTCAAGGGCTTCCCGGAAGATACCCGCAAATCCCTCAAGGAGTTTCTGGCCAGCCCGGATGGCTATGGCATCGGCGATCACCAGAAGAAGGTGATCCGGCTGCTGGAGTTCTACCAGCAGGCCATCAAGATCCAGCTGCTGCCCACCCAGCCCCTGCTGGCCCAGAGCACGCCCGCCGGCAACCAGACCGAAACGGTCACCGACCTTGCCGCGCCGGAGCCAGGGGCCCCCTTTGACGTCAAGGTGCACGCCCACATCGCCGACGAGCTGCAGCGGCTCATCACCGAACTCGACTTTGCCGGCGCCGTCGGCGAGAGCCTGGCGGACATTCGCCGCCAGCTGCTCAATGGCATCACCCCTCCCCTGCTGGCGGAGATCTGCCTGCAGGTGATCGAGCTCATCATCGAGGGCACCCGCGAGGAGCGCAAAGCCTCCCAGGCGTTTCTGAGCACCCTCAACGAGAGCCTCTCGGCGGTCCACTTCAGCTTCACCGAATCCCTCGACGAGGGGCGCGCCCTGCAAAGCGCCACCCTGGATACCCGCAAGGCCATCGACAGGGAGCTGAAGGCCATCGACCACACCCTGGCCAGCCATGACACCATTGATGACCTCAAGGGGGCCATCTCCGGGCACATGGGGGCCATCAACCTGCTGCTGCAGGACAGGGAGGCCATGGCCGCCCGCGAGCGCCATCTGCTGACCCGCCTCTCCACCATGGAGGCCAAGCTGCGGCTGATGAAGGAGGAGACCGCCGAATACAAGAAGCGGCTCACCATCCAGAAACACAAGCTGTTCCTCGACAGCCTGACCCAGGTGCACAACCGGGCGGCCCTCGACGAGCGGCTCGAGCTCGAATACAAGCGCTGGCTGCGTTACAACACGCCGTTGTGCCTGGCCATCATCGACATCGACCACTTCAAGCACATCAACGACAACTACGGCCACATGGCCGGCGACAAGGCGTTGAAGGTGGTGGCCAAGGCGCTGCAGGGGGCCCTGCGCGACACCGACTTCATCGCCCGCTTCGGCGGCGAGGAGTTCGTGGTGCTGCTGCCGAACATCAACCCGGACAAGTTCCAGAAGCCGCTGGAGACCTTGCGCCAGACCATCAAGAGCATTCCGTTCCGTTTTCGCGATGCCAGGGTCGAGATCACCATCTCCATCGGTGCCACCCTTTTCCGGGAAGGGGATCACACCACGGACGCGTTCGAGCGGGCCGACAAGGCACTCTACAGCTCCAAGAACTCGGGTCGGGATCAGGTCAATCTGGCCTGAATGGCGACTAAAAAAGCAGCAAACGCACTTTCCCCCTATTCCCCTGCCCCACCGCTTACATCTACTATCAAATTCAAGGGATGCCACAGGGCATCCCGTTTTCTCCCCAGGGAAAAGCACAACGATAACAAGCGAGTGAAAGGGGAACCTATGATTACGCACATCAATCCAGTCGGCAGCATGGACTTGCTGTCCCAGCTCGAGGTGGACCGCCTCAAGCAAACCGCTTCCAGCGATATCTATCAACTGTTTCGCAACTGCTCGCTGGCGGTACTCAACTCCGGCAGCCATACCGACAGCTCCAAAGAGATACTGGAGCGCTTCAAATCCTTCGATATTCATGTGATCCGGCGCGAGCGCGGGGTCAAGCTCGAGCTGTTCAACGCCCCCGAGCACGCCTTCGTCGATGGCGAGATCATCCGCGGCATTCAGGAGCACCTGTTCTCTGTCCTGCGCGACATCCTCTATGTGTCGACCCAGCTGGAGTCGAACCGGCTGGTCAACCTGACCAGCTCCACCCACATCTCCAACGTGGTGTTCGCCATCCTGCGCAACGCCAAGGCGATCCTGCCGGGCGCCGACCCCAATCTGGTGGTCTGCTGGGGCGGTCACTCCATCAACGAGATCGAGTACCAGTACACCCGCGCGGTGGGCAGCGAGCTGGGCCTGCGTGAGCTCAACATCTGCACCGGCTGCGGTCCGGGTGCCATGGAGGGGCCGATGAAGGGCGCCGCCGTCGGCCACGCCAAGCAGCGGGTGCGCAACGGCCGCTACATCGGCCTCACCGAGCCTTCCATCATCGCCGCCGAGCCGCCCAACCCCATCGTCAACGAGCTGGTGATCCTGCCGGACATCGAGAAGCGGCTGGAGGCCTTCGTGCGCCTTGGCCACGGCATCATCATCTTCCCGGGCGGAGTCGGTACCGCCGAAGAGCTGCTCTACCTGCTCGGCATCATGATGCACCCGGCCAACGAGCGGCAGCCCATGCCGATCATCCTGACCGGCCCGAAGGAGAGCGCCGACTACTTCCGCGCCATCGACGACTTCGTCAAGGCGACACTGGGTGAGCCGGCTACCAGCCTCTACCGGATCATCGTCGGCGATGCCCCGGAAGTGGCCCGGGTCATGAAAGAGGCGATGCCGAAGATCCGCGAATACCGCAAATCGGTCGGCGATGCCTACTCCTTCAACTGGTCCCTCAAGATCGAGCCGGAGTTCCAGCTGCCGTTCGAACCGGATCACGCCAACATGGCCAGCCTCGACCTGCACCGCAACCAGCCACCCCAGCTGCTGGCGGCCAACCTGCGTCGTGCCTTCTCCGGCATCGTCGCCGGCAACGTCAAGGAAGGGGGCATCCGCGCCATCGAGAAGAAGGGTCCCTTCAAGCTGCACGGCGACAAGGAGCTGATGCACCTGATGGACAAGCTGCTGGAGAGCTTCGTCAAGCAGCAGCGCATGAAGCTGCCGGGCAGCCAGTATGTGCCCTGCTATGAAATCGTGCGCTGACGGACAGCACAGCTGAAACGAGGGGCGCATGGCGCCCCTTTTTTGTCGCAGGGGATGCCCGCGGCCATCAATCCCCCATCGAGCCCGCTGGTTTGTTACAATGGGGCGTCCCGACTGCCAAGAGTGCCCCATGTCAAACCCAAGGCCACACCTGCTCATCATCGATGCCCTCAATCTCATTCGCCGGCTGCACGCGGTTCAGGCCCAGCAGGCGCTGACCCCGGCCCAGGCGTTGATCGCCACCCGTGCCAACCTCATCAACACCTGCCGCAAGCTGCTGGCCGCCAGCGAGCCGACCCACGTCATCGCGGTGTTCGACGGCGAGGTGCACAGCTGGCGCAAGGAGGTCTACCCGGCCTACAAGGAGGGGCGAACCCCCATGCCGACCGAGCTGCGCGAGGGCTTGAACGAGTTGCAGGATGCCTTCTGGGAGTGCGGCGTGGACGCCCTGCTCTCCCAGACCGACGAGGCGGATGATCTCATCGCCACCCTGGCCAGCGGCATTGCCCAGCACGGAGCCAGAGCCACCATCATCTCCACCGACAAGGGGTTCTGCCAGCTCATCTGCCCGCAGATCCAGATCCGCGACTACTTCAACAAGCGCTGGCTGGATGCCGCCTTCGTCGAGCAGCAGTACGGGGTGGCGCCGGCACAACTGGTGGATTTCTGGGCGCTGACCGGCATCGGCGGCTCCAACATCAAGGGGGTACCCGGCATCGGCCCCAAGACCGCCACCCAGCTGCTGCAGCAATACGGCGATCTGGCCAGCCTGCTGGCGGCCTGCCAGCAGGAAGACGCCGCCAAGGCGCTGCTCAAGCTGCGCCAGCACCAGGATGAGGCCCTGCTGGCCCAACGGCTGGTGCGGCTGCAGCGGGACATTCCGCTCGGCTTCAACCTGCGGGAGATCCGCTACCCACCGGCTCCCGATGCCTGAGCAAGCGAAACCGCCAAGCATGACCGGACTCACTCTCGCTGTTGACAAAAACAGATAAAATGTAAAGAAACATGGAGGGTTAGGTGTAGAAATGGTATAAAACCGCCGAATCCTCCCCCTCTGTTCCCTAGAAGTGGATACGTCTCATGTCAAAAAGAAAAATTACCGTCATCCCGGGCGACGGCATCGGCCCCAGCATCATCGAATCCGCCATCCAGATCCTGACCCACGCCGGTTGTGACTTCGAATACGAATACGCGGACGCCGGCCTGGTGGCACTGGAGAAGCACGGCGAGCTGCTGCCCCAAGCGACGCTGGATCTCATCGAGAAGAACAAGGTCAGCCTGAAGGGCCCGCTCACCACCCCGGTCGGCGGTGGCTTCACCTCCATCAACGTCTCCCTGCGCAAGAAATTCAACCTCTACGCCAACGTCCGACCGGTGCTCTCCTTCAAGGGGACTCGCAGCCGTTACGACAACATCGACATCATCACGGTACGCGAGAACACCGAAGGCATGTACTCGGGCGCCGGTCAGAAGCGCAGCGATGACAACAAGAGCGCCGAGGCGATGAGCATCATCACCCGCGAAGGGGCGGAACGCATCGTCAAGTTCGCCTTCGAGCTGGCTCGCCAGGAAGGGCGCAAGAAAGTCACCATCATCCACAAGGCCAACATCCTCAAGTCCACCTCCGGCCTGTTCCTGGAAGTGGCTCGTGAAGTGGCCAGCCGCTACCCGGACATCCAGAGCGAAGAGATGATCGTCGATGCCGCCTGCATGAACCTGGTGATGTACCCGGAGCGCTTCGACGTCATGGTCACCACCAACCTGTTCGGCGACATACTGTCGGACCTGTGCGCCGGTCTGGTGGGGGGCTTAGGGATGGCACCGGGTGCCAACATCGGCGATGGCGCCGCCATCTTCGAAGCGGTGCACGGCTCGGCACCGGATATCGCCGGCAAGAACATCGCCAACCCCACTTCGGTGATCCTCGCCTCCATCCAGATGCTGGAGTATCTGGGCATGCAGGACAAGGCCGAACGGATCCGCGAAGCAGTGCGCGCCACCATCGAATCAGGCGACCGGGTGACCCGGGATCTGGGGGGTACCGCTTCCACCAGCGAGTTCACCCAATCCATCATCGAACGTTTGTAATCACACCCAAGATATTGATTTTAAAAGGGAGCTTGGGCTCCCTTTGTTTTATCTCGCGCTGCTCTCCCCCCTTTGTCGATTGGCTACTATGTTCAATAGATAAGGGATAAGGAGATCCATTATGCGCGCTATCGTTCCCCTGCTGCTCATCAGCAGCAACGCCATGGCAGTAGACAGACCGGTCGAGAATGCCTGGCCGCAATTGCCCCCCTCTGCCCAGCAGGCCAGCCAGGTCTGGCGCTCCAACGTGGATACCAACGACCTGCTCAAGGCACCCAAACCGCTCTCCTTCGGGATGGATGTCGTGACCGACAGCGATGGCAACAGTCAGGTCACTCCCTACCAGAAACTGAACCTGACTGCCGAGAAGAGCGTGAGCCTCTCCTTCGAGCAGCACAAACCCAGGATCAAGTTCAAGACCGCCGGCATGAACACCTCCATCAAGCTGCGTGGCAACGGGGTGAAGCTGGAGTTCAGCCCGACCGATCGCACCATACCGCTCGACATCGAGCTCAAGCTCACCGATGGCGAATCCTCGCTGCGTTTCGATTACCGTTTCTGATGACGCAGAAATGACAAGACCGACAACCCGTGGGTTGTCGGTCTTGTGGTCAGTGGCTCATCGCCAGCAATTACTCCTTGGCGGAGAGCTTGGACACCCAGTACTTGTTGTAGACGTGCACCGTGATCTCTTCGCGATCGTGATAGAGCTGCTTGGCCTGGATCACGAAGGCGTTGTCGATCTCCTTGAGCAGCTCGCGCAGCACCTCGATGTTGTGCACAGCCTCGGCGTAGCGCTTCTTCATCGGCAGCTTGAGGTTGAACATTGCCTCCTGGCAATCGCTCTCCCGGAACCAGTCGGCGATCATGTGGGTGACCCGCGCCGGCTTGTCCACCATGTCGCACACCAACCAATAGGTGTTCTTCTTGCTCGGACGCCACACGAAACCATCATCGCGGATGTGTTTGACCTGACCGGTATCCATCAGGGACTGGGCCATCATGCCGTTGTCCACCGCCGTCACCATCATGCCGCGACGTACCAGCTGATAGGTCCAGCCACCCGGGCAGGCGCCCAGATCGACGGCCTTCATGCCGGAGGTGAGGCGCAGGTCCCACTCTTCCCGCGGCACGAACACGTAGAAGGCCTCTTCCAGCTTGAGGCTGGAGCGGCTCGGGGCATCGGCCGGGCAGCGCAGACGCGGGATGCCCATGTGGAATTCGGAGTTGTTGAAGGAGTAGGAGTAGCCCAGCAACACGTGATCATTGGCCAGGAAGAAGGCGTGGAACACCGGCCGGTGCGGGGTCTCCTTCTTGGTCAGCAACTCGTTGCCGCGCAGCGCCTGGCGCAGCGGCACAGTGAACTTGCGGCAAAAGGCCGACAGCTCTTTTGCCTCGTTGGTATCGGCGGTTTCCACCCGCAGATCGCCGCAGATAGCGTAACCCTGGGTCGCCTCCAGGATGGGGGTGATGCGATCCGACAGATCCAGATCCTTCAGCTCATGGGTCACCACCAGCATCTGACGAATGAAGATGAGCTCGCGAAACGGCAGCTTGCGCGCCAGCAGATCGGCCTGCTCCTCGTCATACAGCTCGAATATCACGTAACCGCTGTCGTCCTTGACCCGGGCGAAACCGTAGCACTGCATGTTACTGGCACGCTCGGTGATCTCTGCCGCCGCCTCTTTCTCAAAACCGGGGCGGCAATAAAGCAGCAGATTATTCATTTTTTCCTCCAAGACGACAGCCAGCCCATATCAGAGCCGCCCATCCCAACATAAAACAGAGGCCACCGGCCGGGGTAATCAGCCCCAGCCCCTTGCTGCCAAGCAGCACCATGGCATAAATACTGCCGGAGAATCCCAGGATCCCCAGCACGAAGGCGGTGCCGGCAAAGGTGATGACCTTGCTGCGCACACCGCACCACCCCAGCACCAGCAGGGCCAAGGCGTGGAAAAACTGATACTGCACGGCGGTATTGAACGCCGCCAGACGCGAAGGCTCGATCCCGCTGGCCGCCAGACCATGGGCACCGTAGGCCCCCAGCATGGTTGCCGTCAGGCCGAAAACGCCCGCCAGCACCAGCCAATGTCGATGGAATTGCATCCCTTGCCTCCTCGTCGTTTCGCTTCCCATCCTCATGTTCGTGTCGGGATGATCGCGATGAAGTTCTTGATCTGCCCGGCCGCCTGCCGCAGGTTCTCCTGCTCGCTCACCCCGCTGCTCTTGCGCGGTTTGAAGCCATGATCACCATCGGTCAGCCAATGGACCGATACGGCGGGTGAGAAGGGAAAATCAGCCAGTTCGGCACGGGTGCCGAAAGTATCGCGCTCCCCCTGCAACAGCAGGGTCGGCGTCTTGATCTGCTTGAGCACGTCACCCCGCCAGCGGTCGGGGTTGGCCGGGGGGTGGAAAGGATACCCGAGAATGAGCAATCCTGCAGCATTCATCTCGTCCTCGCCATCCTGATAAAGTTCGGCCGCCATCCGCCCGCCCATCGACTTGCCGGCCAGAAACAGCCGGGGATGAGCAAACTCCTTCGCCATCTGGCGCCAGTGCGCCAGCAACACGGGTTGCCTGTCCGGCGGTCTGCGTTTGCCATCCAGCGCGCGCTTGCTCATGTAGGGGAAGTTGAAGCGCACCACCTCGATGTCCGGCCCGGCCAGCAGGCGTGACAGCTCGGCCAGAAAGGCGTGCTCCATGCCCGCGCCGGCACCGTGGGCCAGCAGAATGCGGACGGGGGCATCGACAGCCCCCTCCCGGATCACCTCAGGCATCGGCCAGCCGTGCCCGGCGACGGGCCTCCTCCTGCTCCACCAGCTCCAGCATCCAGTCGCGGAAAGCGACTATCTTGCCCTGATCGGACTGCTGCTCCTGGCACACCAGATAGAAGGCGTTCTTGCTCACCAGCACCTGCTCGAACGGGCAGATGAGGCGGCCGGCCTCTATTTCGGGCTGGGCCAGCACGCTGTGACCGAGCGCCACCCCCTGGCCGTGGATCGCCGCCTGGATCACCATGGTCGAGTGGCTGAAGATGGGCCCCTGATTGACGTTGGGGGCATCTATGTCGAGCTGGCGAAACCAGGCCTTCCAGTCACGGCGGGAGGTATCGTGCAGCAGGGTATGACGGGTCAGATCATCCGGGGTGCGCAGTGGCTTGGGGCCGGTCAGCAGCAGCGGTGAACAGACCGGGATCAGATACTCGGTGTGCAGCTTGTCGGCGCGCAGCCCAGGCCAGTTGCCACGGCCGTAATAGATGGCCACGTCCACATCGTCGGTGAGCGAACCCTCGTCCATGTCCACCGCCTTGATCCGCACATCGATGTCGGGGTGGCGCTCGCTGAACTTGACCAGCCGCGGCACCAGCCACTGGATGGCGAAACTCGGCTGCAAAGAGACGGTGAGCGCCCCCTTGGCGCTGCGCGCCAGCAGCTTGTCGGTCGCCTCCGAGATGGAGGTGAAGATGTCCTTGATGTCGAGGAAGTAGCCCTGCCCCTCCTCGGTCAACAGCAGGGAGCGGTTCTTGCGGCGAAACAGCTTGATGCCGAGGTACTCTTCCAGCGCCTTGATCTGGTGACTGATGGCAGCCTGGGTCACGAAAAGCTCTTCCGCAGCCCGGGTGAAGCTTAAATGACGAGCCGCGGCTTCGAATGCTTTCAGTGCATTGAGCGGGGGTAAACGACGAGACATGAGACCAGCCGACGATGAGTTTTTCTAATGGGCCGCATTATAATTTGTCGGTTGCGGGTCGACCAGTGAATAAACATAATTCGCTTCGCAATCCGTTGTCATATGGCTCACTTTTTCTCTTCCATGTTGGTTTACATGTGATTTTTGTGAGTCACTGGGCTGCGATTGTGGTGTTGTGTTTCTTCCTCTGCGGGAAGAGGGGTTTAAATCGGACCGATTTAACCCAGTCTGTCATCTGAATGTGTTTGGCGCCTCCGGTTGGATGGCGCCTTTTTTCTTATCCCTATACCTTGAACTGCCCCACCAGTTGCTGCTGCTTGTCGGCCAGCGCCGACAACTCGCGCCCGTTTTCGGCGGAGCTGGCCGCCTCGGCGCGGATGGTGTGGCTCACATCGCGAATGTTGCTGACGTTACGATTGATCTCGTCCGCCACCCCGCTCTGCTCCTGCGCCGCCCTGGCAATCTGCTCGTTCATCTGATGGATGGTCGCCACCGCGTGGATGATCTGCTCCAGCACGCTGACCGACAAGTCTACCTTGGTGAGCGTCAGATCCGCCTGGCTGTGGCCAGTCATGATCGCCTTCACCACGGCCTCGGTACCGGACTGCAGCTGGCCGATGAGAGTTTGGATCTCGACGATGGCGTTCTGGGTGCGACCCGCCAGATTGCGCACCTCGTCCGCCACCACCGCAAAGCCACGGCCCTGCTCACCGGCCCGCGCCGCCTCGATGGCGGCGTTGAGCGCCAGCAGGTTGGTCTGCTCGGCGATCCCCTGAATGACTACCAAGATGTCGTTGATGTTCTCGCTGTTGGCCGACAGGTGCTCCACCACCGGCTTGGCGTCGCTGATCACCGCCATCAGCTTGCGCATCGCCTCCTGGGTATCGGCCACCACGTACTTGCCCTCCTGCGCCGCCGTATCCGCCTGGTTGGCCGCGGCCACCGCCGAATTGGCATTGCCCACCACCTGCAGGGCAGTCGCGCTCAGCTCCTCGAATGCGGTCGCCACCAGATCCACCTCCTGATACTGGGCCTGCATGCCGGCACTGGTGCGTTCGGCGACGCTGGCGGCCTGTTCGGCGCTGGCACGAGTCCCGGCCACGGTATCGATCACCTGGCTGATGGTGCTCTGCAGTTTGTTCAAGAAGCTGTTAAACCACTTGGCCAGCTCGCCAATCTCGTCGTCACGGCGCAGCTCGATGCGCTGGGTGAGATCCCCCTCGCCGCTGGCAATGTCCTTGAGGCGGGCCACCACGGCGCGGATGGGGGCCACTATCTGGTGGGCCATCAGCCAGATGCAGATCAGCGCGACCGCCGAGATGAGGCCACCGATGAGCAGCTGGGTCATCACGCTGCGGCTGGCCTGACCGAAGAGATCGTCCTGCAGCTGGAGGGCCGATGCCAGCACCACGCTGCGCGGCAGTTCGATGTAGATGCCCCATTTCTGCTCGGTACCCCGCATCTTGACCGGCACGAAGGTCTGCAACAGGGTGCCATCGGGACTCCAGCGGCTGCTGACCTGTCCCTGACCCAGCCAGCCCTGCAGCTCGCCGGCCAGGGGCTGATACTGCTGGCCGAGCGGGCTGCCCAGGGTGACGTCGAAGCCGTCCACGCCGGCGACACGGCCCTGGCTGCTGACCAGCAGCACCTTGCCCTGCCCCTCGTAGAGCTCCTGATCCATCTCCTTGACCAGGCTTTGCAAGGCGGTCAACGAGATATCGACGCCGAGCATGCCGAGCAGCTTCTCTTGCTCCAGCAGGGGCACGGTCACCGAGGTCATCAACACCTTCTGCGAGCCCACATCATCGAGGTAAGGTTCCAGCAGGCAGAGCACCTTGCTGCGGATGCTGCAGCGATACCACTCGTTCTCCACCCCGCCGGCCGCCGTCCGGCTCTCGTCCGCCAGCACGGATTCGTTTTGTACCTCGGGTTCTATCTTGCCGTCGACCCGCGCCCAGTAGGTGGAGAAACGGCCCTGATCGTTGGAGCCCAGCGCGCTGGAGCCGTGATAATTGCTGTCTTCACCGTCGAGCTGATCCGGCTCGAACACCGCATAGACGCCGAGCAGGTTGTCAGAGGAAGCAGCCGCGTCGTGCAACTGCTGATTGACGGCGGTACGCAGCGTTTCGGAGGAGCCGAAATTGTCGGCCGCATTCTTGCGCTGGAACAGGATCCCCTGCCCCAGCAGGGTGGCCCGGAAGTAGGCTTCGTCCAGATAGCTGGTCACCTTGGCCGCCTGCTCCGAACCCATCGCCTTCATCCAGTTTTCGGCCGCACTCTGGGCTTCCGCCGTGGTGGAGGTCAGCACCTGATCCTGCATGTTGGCAGCACTGAAGAGAGAAGAGGCCACCAAGGCTCCGGCACTGGCCAACAAACAACAACCGGCGATCAGGGTGATCCGCCCCTGAACAGAAAGAGAACTCATGCCACCATTTCCTAGCTTTTTACAGATGTGATCAGTGTATCGGTTTTAGAAACAAAAACTTAACCTTATCACGCTAAATCCAGGGCAAGTTGGTTCACTTCGCCAGCTGCGGGCAGGCCGACCACCAATCCCAGTAGCCGAATGGGTTTGCCCTGCGCCCGCAGCAAGCCTTCGTGCAGCAGATCGTGAAACCGCTCCGGCTGGTAACCGCCGCGCCGGTAGACGGTGGTCTGCTGAAAATCGGCGAACTTGAGCTTGATCCCCTGCCCCATCAGCTGCTCCTTGCCGTGGCTGACCGAGAAACGCTGCTCCAGCTCGGGGATGAGCTGGCTGAGCACCTGCCAGCAGGCGGCCTCATCCAGCACGTCGCTGGCGAGCGTCGTCTCCACCCCTATGGTCTTGCGCACCCGCTGGGCCTGCACCGGCTGCTCGTCGTGGCCCCAGATCCGCCCGGCCAGCATCTCCCCGAGCTTGCCGAAACGGGCGATCAGCTCCTCATTGCCGAGCTGGCGGGCATCTTCGCAGGAGTAAAGGCCGAGCGACTCCAGCCGGTCCGCGGTCTTGCGGCCGATGCCGGGCAACTTGCCAAGCGGCAGCTGGCGCACGAACTCATCCACCTCCTGCGGGCGGATCACGAACAGGCCGTCCGGCTTGCGCTGCTCGGAGGCGAGCTTGGCCAGAAACTTGTTCGGCGCCACCCCGGCCGAGGCGGTCAGCCCCAGCTCGGCTTTGATCGCGGCGCGGATCTCGCGGGCCATCAGGGTGGCACTGCCACCACAGCAGGGGCTCATCGTCACATCGAGATAGGCCTCATCGAGGGAGAGCGGCTCCACCTGCTCGGTGTAGCGCAGGAAGATGGCCCGCAGCTGACGGGAAACCTCCTTGTAGACCGCCATCCGGCCGGGAATGAGCACCAGCGGCGGGCAGAGCTTGCGTGCCAGGCCGCTCGGCATGGCGGAGCGCACCCCGAAGCGGCGCGCCACATAGTTGCAGGTCGAGATGACGCCGCGCCTGTCAGCCGAGCCGCCGATGGCCAGCGGCACCTCGCGCAAGGCCGGGTTGTCCCGCATCTCTACCGCGGCATAGAAGCAGTCCATGTCGATGTGAATGATCTTGCGCATACCACTGTACGAATAAACAGGTAACCTGCCTATGCTAACCCAGTGCTGCCATTTCTGCCATCGGCATGAAATGAGGGTCAGATATAGACTCTTAAGGCACCATTGGTTAGCGCATCATGCAAGGAGGGTGAGATGAAGATAGGTTGGCTGGGATTGGGGATCTGCCTGCTGGCACAGCCGGGCAGCAGCAAGGACAACCCGACCGCCGAATGCAGCTGGCTGTATGACCGCATCGCGGCGCTGGAGCAGGCCATCAAACAGGGGGACGAGCTGGGCACCCGGGAGGAGCTGGCACGCTGGCGGGCTGAGTTCAAAAAGAAAGCCTGCCAGCAATACGACTACTGAGTCTTTTGCAAAAAATAACGGGCTGACCATCAGGTCAGCCCGTCGGTTATCCGGCACGGGGTCGAGTACGACTCGGCGCCCTGTCCGCTCAGATGATCCGGTTCTCCGCCAGCATCTTGCGACGGGCCTCTTCCTTGGCCATCTTCTTCTTGCGGTTGTCACAGGGTTCCGGGCAATCACACTCTTTTTCGATACCTATGCTGCCGAGCCCGCCGCAGGAGCCGGAGATGGTCTTCTTCTGGAAGATGTAACCGATGGCCATGGCCACCACTACCGCCAGAAATACCCCGAAGGTGATCAAAAAAATCTGCATGTTACCGCCCCTTATTTTCTAACCAGATACTGTTTGAAGGCATCGGAGTAAGACTCCTCGAAGCCATCATCCGTCTTGGTGATCACGAAGATAGCCAAGCCCCGCTCCTTGGCATAGGCCAGGCTCTTCTCGGGCCCGAGCACCATGAACACGGTCGCCAGCCCGTCTGCGGTCATGCAGGAGGGGTGAATGACGGTCACCGACACCATCCGATGCTGGATCGGCTTGCCGGTCATGGGATCGATGGTGTGGGAGAAGCGCTTGCCGTCCAGCTCGTAATAGTTGCGGTACTCGCCCGAGGTAGCCACCCCGTTGTCACCGGCCACGATCACTTCCTGCACCGAACCGGCGTTGGCGGTCGGCTTCTCGATGGCGACGCGCCAGGGGTGCCCCTTGCCGTTGACGCCGTTGATCCGCAGCTCGCCACCGATCTCCACCAGATAGTTGCGCGAGCCCATGGACTCCAGATACTCGGCCACCTTGTCGACCCCAAAGCCCTTGGCGATGGCGGAGAGATCCACATAGAGATCCGGGATGTCCTTTTGCAGGGTATCGGCATCGGCCGAGGTGATCACGTGCAGATTGCCGAGCCCGGTCTTCTGGCGGGTCTGGGTGATCAGCTCGTCGGAGGGCATCTTGGTCGGTCTGGCATCGGGCCCGAAGCCCCACAGATTGACCAAGGGGCCGACGGTGACGTCCAGCGCCCCGCGGCTCTCACGGCCAATGTGAATGGCCTCGGTCACCACCCGCGCGGTATCGCGGGAGACCACCACCGGCGTTGAGCCGCGATGCTGGTTGAAGCGCGACAGCTCGGAATCCGGGCGGTAGGTCGACATCTGATCGTTGACCCGCTCCAGCAGCACATCGACTTCGGCCTGGAACTTGGCGGGATCCGTGATGACGCTGTCCGCCACCTTGATGGAGTAATAGGTACCCATGGTGCTGCCGGTGATGTGGATCTCCGGCTTCGATTGGACCGTTTGTTCCTGACCGCACCCAGTCAAGAAAAAGGCTAGCCCGAAGGCTAGCCAGGTCTTTACAACACTGTGCATTGATTAACCACCAAAGTCATCCAGCAGGATGTTTTCGTCTTCAACACCGAGGTTTTTCAGCATGTTGATGACGGCAGCGTTCATGACGGGAGGCCCGCACATGTAGAACTCGCAATCTTCCGGCGCCTCGTGGTTCTTGAGATAGTTCTCGAACAACACGTTGTGGATGAAGCCGGTGTAGCCGTCCCAGTTGTCTTCCGGTTGCGGATCGGACAGGGCGACGTGCCACTGGAAGTTGTCGTTCTCGGCCTGCAGCATGTCGAAGTCTTCGACATAGAACATCTCGCGCTTGGAACGGGCACCGTACCAGAAGCTCATCTTGCGCTTGGTCTTCAGACGGCGCAGCTGATCGAAGATGTGGGAACGCATCGGTGCCATACCGGCACCACCACCGATGAACACCATCTCGGCATCGGTGTCCTTGGCGAAGAACTCGCCGAACGGACCGGAGATGGTCACCTTGTCGCCAGCCTTCAGGCTGAAGATGTAGGAGGACATCTGGCCGGGAGGGGCAGTCCAGTTGCTCGGCGGCGGGGTCGCGATCCGCACGTTCAGCATGATGATGCCGAACTCTTCCGGATAGTTGGCCATGGAGTAGGCACGGATGATCGGCTCGTTGACCTTGGACTCCAGCTCGAAGATCTTGAAGCGATCCCAGTCACCGCGATACTCCTCGGGAATATCGAAGTTCTTGTACTGCACGTGGTGAGCCGGCGCTTCGATCTGGATATAACCACCGGCGCGGAACGGTACGCTCTCGCCATCCGGGATCTGCAGCTTGAGCTCCTTGATGAAGGTGGCCTTGTTGTCATTGGAGATGACGGTACAGTCCCACTTCTTCACCCCGAAGATCTCTTCCGGCAGTTCGATGTCCATGTCGGAACGAACGGTGACCTGACAGGCCAGACGCTCGCCGTGACGGGCTTCGCCCTTGCTGATGTGATCCAGCTCGGTCGGCAGGATATCGCCGCCGCCGGATTTTACCCGTACCTTGCACTGACCACAGGAGCCGCCGCCGCCACAGGCGGAGGAGACGAAGATACCGCTGCCGGCCAGCACGCCGAGCAGCTTGCCACCCGCCGGGCTGGTCACAGCCTTGGCCGGGTCGCCGTTGATGCTGATTGTCACGTCACCGGCGGTCACCAGCTTGGACTTGGCGAACAGAATGACTGCCACCAAGGCCAGCAGGATCACGGTGAACATGACCACACCCAGAATAATTTCCATCTATATTTCCTTTCCGATTACAGGGAAATACCAGAGAAGGACATGAAGCCCAGCGCCATCAGACCCGCGGTGATGAAGGTGATGCCGAGGCCGCGCAGGCCTTCTGGAACATCGGAATACTTCATCTTCTCGCGGATCCCCGCCATCGCGACGATGGCAAGCATCCAGCCGGCACCCGAACCCACGCCATAGACCACGGACTCAACGAAGTTGTAGTCACGCTGCACCATGAAGGAGACGCCACCGAAGATGGCGCAGTTCACGGTGATGAGCGGCAGGAAGATACCGAGCGCGTTGTAGAGAGCCGGGAAGTACTTGTCCAGCGCCATCTCCAGGATCTGCACCAGTGCCGCGATCACCCCGATGAAGGTGATGAAGCTCAGGAAGCTGAGATCCAGGCCGGAAACCAGGGCACCGTCCTTGAGGACGTAGTTGTAGATCAGGTTGTTGGCCGGGACGGCCACGGTCTGAACCACGATAACGGCGATCCCCAGGCCCATGGCGGTCTTGACCTTCTTGGACACCGCCAGGAAGGTACACATCCCCAGGAAGAAGGAGAGCGCCAGGTTCTCGATGAAGATCGAGCGAATCAACAGACTGATATAGTGTTCCATACCTTAATCCTTCGCCTCCACCTGCTTGGGATCCTTGGTGCGTACGCCCCAGATGATCAGACCAATGATGAAGAACGCACTCGGCGGCAGCAGCAGCAGGCCGTTGGGCACATACCAGCCACCATTGTTCACCAGCGGCAGCAGTTCGATGCCGAACCAGGTACCGGAGCCCAGGATCTCGCGCACGGTGGCCACGGTCAGCAGCACGGCGCCATAACCCAGGCCGTTGCCGATACCGTCCAGGAAGGAGGGCAGCGGGGCACTCTTCATGGCATAGGCTTCGGCACGACCCATCACGATACAGTTGGTGATGATGAGGCCGACGAACACCGACAGCTGCTTGGAGATGTCGTAGGCATACGCCTTGAGCACCTGGTCAACCACGATAACCAGCGAGGCAATCACCGCCATCTGGGCGATGATCCGCACGCTGTTCGGGATCTGGTTGCGGATCAGGGAGATGAACAGGTTGGAGAAGGCGGTGACCGCGGTAACGGCCAGCGTCATCACGAACGCCGTCTTCATCTGACTGGTAACGGCCAGCGCGGAACAGACCCCCAGCACCTGCAGTGCGATGGGGTTGTTGCCGAGCACAGGCGTCAACAGCAACTTTTTCATTTCGCTCTTGTCAGCCATTGTTGATTTCTCCTGCACGAACCTTGGCCAGGAAAGGACCGAAGCCCTTGGGACCCATCCAGAAGTCGAAGGTATGCTGTACGCCGTTACCGGTCAGGGTCGCGCCGGACAGGCCGTCGATCTCATGCTCGGAACCAGCCGGAGCATGACCCTTGATCACCCGCAGTGCCGGCATGCCATCCTGATCGAACAGCTTCTTGCCGACGAACAGCTCGCGCCAGGCCGGATTTTCGATCTCGCCGCCCAGACCCGGGGTTTCACCGTGGTCATAGTAGGTGATGCCCTTGATGGTCTGGCCATCGGCCGCGACCGCCACGAAGGCGTACATGGTGGACCACAGACCCTGGCCGTAGATCGGCAGGATGATGTTGTCGACCTTGCCCTCGGCATCTTTCGCGAAGAACACCGGGATCAGTTTGGAGATTTGACGCAGGCCGGCCTTGTCGTCGGCCGGGGCCAGACGAATGCTCTTGGCCGGGTCTTTTGCCGCCAGCTTGGTATCGAAGTTGTCGGCATCGCCGTCAACGAACTCACCGGTAGTCAAGTCAACCAGACGCGCTTCAATCTTGTCACCGTACAGCTGGGCCAGATCGCGCTTGGCCACGCTGCTGATGTCGACACCGGCGACGGACAGAATGTTGCTTTGCTTGTCCAGCGCCCGGTTTTCCAGCTGGGCCGGACGCAGTCCCACGGCGGCCACGGAGACCACGATGGAGCAGACCAGGCACAGACCGGTCACTATGGTGAGGGTGCCGACAGTAGAGTCTTTATTAAACGCCACGAGCGATCCTCCGCTTGATGTTCGCCTGCGCCACGAAATGGTCAAACAAGGGGGCAAACAGGTTGGCAAACAGAATGGCCAGCATCATGCCTTCCGGGAAGGCGGGGTTCACCACCCGGATCAGCACCACCATCACCCCGATCAGGGCGCCATACCACCACTTGCCCTTGTTGGTGAAGGCAGCGGAGACCGGATCGGTCGCCATGAAGGCCATACCAAAGGCGAAGCCGCCCAGCACCAGATGCCAGTGCCACGGCATGTTGAACATGGGGTTGGTATCGGAACCGATGACGTTGAACAGCAGGGAGGTCGCTACCATGCCGATCATCACGCCGGCGATGATGCGCCAGGAGGCGATCCGCATGTAGACGATCATGGCCGCACCGATGAGGATCATCAGGGTGGAGACTTCACCGATGGAACCGGGCAGGTTGCCAAGGAAAGCATCCATCCAGCTGATGGTCTGGCCGGTGGCACCGTTGATCAGCGCCATCTGGCCGCCCTGGGCCCATTGGCTCAGCGCGGTGGCACCCGAGTAGCCGTCGACGGCAACCCAGACTGCATCACCGGAGATCTGGCCCGGATAGGCGAAGAACAGGAAGGCACGACCCGCCAGCGCCGGGTTCAGGAAGTTCTTGCCGGTACCACCGAACACTTCCTTGGCCAGCACCACACCGAAGGTGATACCCAGGGCAGCTTGCCACAGGGGCAGCTCGGGCGGCACGATCAGCGCGAACAGGATGGAGGTCACGAAGAAACCTTCGTTGATCTCGTGCTTGCGCACCATGGCGAACAGCACTTCCCAGAAACCGCCGACCAGGAACACGGTCAGGTAGATGGGCAGGAAGTGGGCAGCACCGATCAGCATCTTGCTGCCGATGCCGGCAACGGCCGGATCCAGCGAAGCGCCCAGCAGGGTGGCGATGGTGTATTGCCAGGTGTCGGCACCGGCAGCCGTGCCCAGGTGGGCGATGGCGGCGATGGATTGGTTGCCGACGTTGTACATGCCCCAGAACATGGCCGGGAACACGGCCAGCCACACCATGATCATCATGCGCTTCAGATCGATCGCATCACGGACGTGGGCGGCATTGCGGGTCACGGAACCCGGGGTATAAAACAGGGTGTACGCCGCTTCGAACAGGGCATAGTACTTGGCGTACTTGCCACCCGGCTCGAAGTGATGTTCCATATTTTCAAGAAGTTGCTTGAAACTCATCGCTTAACCTTCCAGTTCGATCTTGGTCAGGCACTCACGCAAGACTGGGCCGTACTCGGTCTTGCCGGGGCAGACGAAGGTACAGAGCGCCAGATCTTCCTCATCCAGCTCCAGACAGCCGAGTGCTTGCGCATTGTCGGTGTCGCCGGAGACCAGATCCCGCAGCAGCAGGGTCGGCAGGATGTCGAGCGGCATCACGCGCTCATAGTTGCCGATAGGCACCATGGAGCGATCACTACCGTTGGTGGTGGTAGTGAAGTTGATGAGTTTGCCCTTCATCAGGTGAGAGAGGGTGGTACGGGTGATGGAGAACTTGCTGGCGCTGGGATTGACCCAACCCAGGAACTCTTTCTCGCGACCTTCACCCAGTACGCTGACCTGATTGTGGTAGCGACCCAGGTAGTCATGTACCCCTTCGGCCTTGGCACCGCTCAGCAGGGAACCGGAGATGATGCGATTCTCGTCCGCACGCAGCTCGTTGTTGGTCAGCTGGCTGATGCAGGCGCCCATGCGGGTGCGCAGCAGACGCGGTTTGACCACGTTCGGGCCAGCCAGCGCGATCACCTTGTCGGTAAAGATCTGACCGGTGGTGAACAGCTTGCCGTAGGCGATCACATCCTGATAGTTGATGTGCCACTGCACTTTCTTGGCACCGACCGGGTCCAGGAAGTGGATGTGGGTACCGGGCAGACCGGCAGGGTGCGGGCCGACGAACACCTCTTCCTTGACTTGCGCCAGGGAAGCGTGCGGCAGGCTCGCCTCGCCCTTGCAGACGTAGACGGTGCCATCGGTCAGACGAGTCAGCACGGCCAGACCGTCGAGGAAAGCCTGGGCCTGTTCCTTGATGATCAGCTCCGCACTGGCAGCCAGCGGGTTGGTGTCCATGGCGGTGACGAAGATGGCGCGCGGGGTGGAACCCACGGCCGGCACCTTGCTGAACGGGCGGGTACGCAACGCGGTCCATTGGCCGGACGCGACCAGGATCTCCTGCACCTTGCTGCGCTCGAGCTTGGCCAGCTCGGCGGACGCAAAGTGCTCGAAGGTCACCTGCTCGTCGGACCCATCGATATCGATGACAACGGATTGCAGAATGCGCTTGGCACCCCGGTTGATCTCTGAAACCACACCGGTGGCGGGGGCCGTGAATTTAACGCCGGGATTCTTCTTATCTTCGAAGAGCTCCTGACCTTTAATGACGCGATCACCTACTTTGACAAACATAGTAGGACGCATCCCCACGAACTCTTCGCCGAGTGTAGCAACACGGGTGATGGCCGGGCCATCGTAGATTACTTG
Organism: Aeromonas sp. V90_14; assembly: GCF_029967615.1. Taxonomy (NCBI): domain Bacteria; kingdom Pseudomonadati; phylum Pseudomonadota; class Gammaproteobacteria; order Aeromonadales; family Aeromonadaceae; genus Aeromonas; species Aeromonas sp. V90_14. The sequence continues at coordinate 205,989 of NZ_JASCAS010000033.1, forward strand.
CTCCGGAGCACCCAGCACGGGGATGTCCAGTCCTCTTTTAATTGTAATCATACTCACTTGCACTACCGTTAAGGGAAGACAGGTTGGTTAGCGCCGAGAAATACATCACGACGAGTTGTTGAATGAGCCCGTTGATGTTGCGGGATGATGTCGAAGAAACAAACAAATCAGCAACATACAGGGTCATTCAAAAGCGCCTGAGTTTACCACTTATGGCGAGTTGCCTGCCATGCAAAATGGGGAAAATCCCCGCTCTATCACAAAATCATCGAAATTTAATCACGCGGCTTTTTTTCACGAAACCTCAGGCGCGGCTTCGAGTTAGCCATTATTACCTAAAAATGGGTAATGGTTTTTATGTTCAAAAAAGGATTAGAAATCTTGATGTCAGGGCGGGAGGTTGGCGTCCCGTTCCACAGCCAGGGACGCCACCGGAAAACGTTTATTAATTGTTAACTAGTCGCAGATTGAGTAATCAATTCGTCAATAGCCTTAGGAGAGGCCGTTTTTGCTGACGCAGCTGGGGGTGGTCGGGGCCTGCTCCCGTTGTTGCCACTCCTGCTCGGTATAGGTATGCAGCGCCAATGCATGAATGGCTCCCGCCAACTCTTCGGCCAGCACTCCGTTGACCTGACGATGACGCCCCAGCAGCCGCAGCCCCTCGAACGCCTGGCTCACCACCACCACCTTGAAGTGGCTCTCGGAGCCCGGCGCCACCCGGTGCATGTAGCTTTCGTTGATCACTTCCAGATGGCTGGGGGACAAGGCGGCGGCCAGCTTGGCCTCGATCTGTTGTTGCATGGTCACGAGCAAAACTCCCAAAGTGGATGTCCGGCCATTGTAGCCAGGGTTGGCCGGATGACGAAATCGTCCAGAACGGGAAAATGACACGCTTTTCCCCCGCTGCCGTGGCGGCCGGGACTGGTGAAATTCTCCGCCCCCGCTAGAATAGCGCCACTTTGCGCCCCGTCGGCGCCCGTTACATGAATCAGCTGGACACTTCGCCTATGCAAACCCTTCTCGACACGGCCCATTGTCGCCTGACCCTGTATCGCTATCCACGCCAGCTCCAGGATCCGTTGCAGGCCTGGGACGCCGCAGACGAGTACCTGATCAACACCCTGGCAGAGGGGCCCCTAGAGCACGACGGCCCGGTCATCATCATGAACGACGGCTTCGGCGCGCTGGCCGCCTACCTGCACGGCCATGCTCCCGTCAGCGTGACCGACTCCCATATCAGCGAGCGGGCCACCCTGGCCAATCTGGCCGAGAACGGCCTGGATCCCCATGCCATCCACCTGCAGGATGCACTTACCCCCCTGCCCGATGCCCCCGCGCTGGTGGTGATCAAGGTCTCCAAGTATCAGGCGCTGCTGGAGCAGCAACTGCTGGCCCTGCGCCAGGTGGCCACCCCCGCTACCCGCGTCATCGCCGCCGGCAAGGCCAAAGACATTCACAGCTCCACTCTGGCGCTGTTTGAAAAATACCTGGGTCCAACCCGCACCTCGCTGGCCTGGAAGAAGGCCCGCCTGATTCACTGCACCCCGGCGGCTACGCCTGCCGAACGCCCTGCGCTGGCCAATCCCTTTCCCACGGTCTGGCCGCTGGAGGGCACCGACATGCTCATCCACAACCACGCCAACGTGTTTTCACGCACCAGCCTGGACATCGGCGCCCGCTTCATGCTGGACAACCTGCCGATCCACAGCGCCCGCAAGGTGATCGATCTGGGTTGCGGCAACGGCGTGCTGGGGCTCTCCCTGCTGGCACGAGACGCCGAGGTGGAGGTGACCTTCATCGACGAGTCTCACATGGCGGTCGCCTCGGCCCGGCTCAACGTCGAACACAATCTGCCGGCTGCCCTGCCCCGTGCCCACTTCTTGGTCAACAACTGTCTCGACGGCGTGGCGGTCGGCTCGGTGGACCGGATCCTCTGCAACCCGCCGTTCCACCAGTTGCAGGCGATCACCGACCATATCGCCTGGCAGATGTTCAGCGATGCCCATCGGGTGTTGCCCAAGGGCGGCGAACTCTGGATAGTAGGCAACCGTCACCTGGATTATCACAACAAGCTCAAGCGCCTGTTTGCCAACGCACAAGTCGTTGCGTCGAACAGCAAATTCGTTATTTTGAAAGCCATCAAACGCTAAACAGAAAGCTAAAGGAAACCCATGATGAAAAAGTCACTCTTGCTGCTGGCCGCCCTGATGCTGGGTGGTTGTGCGACTCACTGGCCGGAGACCGCCCTGCTCAACCCGCAGGTGATCCCTTCCAATCAGCAGTACTACTCCGGCAACCGCATCACCCTGGAAGGGGTGGACAAGCGTGAAGCCGCCTACGTCTTCTCCATCAAGAAGAAAGAGAAGGCTGCCGTGCTGGTCAACAGCGAACAGCCGCTCAACAACCTGCTGGCCGAAAAGCTGGCGGAAGGGCTGCGCAGCCAGGGGCTGGAAGTGGGCAACAGCGGTACCACCAACCTGACCCTGGCCATCTCCAGTGCCGCGGTCACGGTGGAAGAGAAGACCTTCACCTATGTCACCAAGTCCCGCGTCAGCCTGCAGGTGATCGCCGATTTCCAGGGCAGCAAGCTGACCAAGCAGTTCAACATGTCCTCCAGCAAGGAAGGCCCGGGTGAGCCGAGCATGGCCGAGCTGGAATCCATCCTGAACCAGCAGCTGGGCAGCCTGCTGCAGCAGATCATGGCGGACAACGCCCTGCGCGGTTATCTCAAGGGTCAGCCGAGCTGAGCGAGGAGCGGATAGATGAAAAAACTCTGGTTACTGGCCATGCTGATCGCCCCGCTGGCGTTCGCCGGCCCCAAGGTCAGGATGGAGACCAACCACGGCAATATCGTGGTGGAACTGGCGTCCAAACAGGCGCCGCAGACGGTGAAGAACTTCCTGCGCTACGTGGCGGATGGCAGCTATGACGGCAGCATCTTCCACCGGGTGATCCAGGACTTCGTGGTACAGGGGGGCGGCTACAACCAGCAGTTCCAGCAACTGCCGACCTTCGATCCCGTGGTCAACGAGTCCAAGGGCGGCCTGCCCAACAAGCGCGGCAGCATCGCCATGGCCCGCACCCAGGCGGTCGACAGTGCCACTCGCCAGTTCTACTTCAACCTGGTCGACAACAACAACCTCAACGCCAATGCCGGCGCCGGTTATACCGTGTTCGGCCAGGTGGTGCAGGGCATGGAGGTGCTGGACAAACTGGCCCAGGTGCAGACCGGTTACAGCCCGATCCTGCGTGCCAACGACGTTCCCACCAGCCCCATCATCCTGAAGAAAGTGGTGCTGCTGGCAGACAAATAACGCGGAGCGGATCACATTCCGCTACCCCGCGCGCTGGGTCGCCGGCGCCCCTTTCTATACTCTGGCCTTGCCCCGCTGTTCGGGACTAGGCCCACATAGAGGAGAAGGAGGTTCCGGTGACCTGCAATGATTACATCGCCCAGCATGCCATCCCGCTGGCCCAGACGGTTCGTCACTTTCTGGCACGAGAGATCCCCTATCAACAGCTGGAAGATCTGAGCTGGCAGCTGTTGTCCCACTGGCAGGATCTGCCCCAGGTTCCCGCCGACAAGACCCCGGCCTCCGAGCAGGAGGGCGTATTCTGGCACCTGCTGCACAGCCTGCATCAATGGGATGAACAGCAGATCATCGCCGACGTCTGGCTGCGCCTGCAGCTGATGGAGTGCGCCAATTACCTGACCACGGACGGGCCGCTGCCGCGCCACTGCATCGGCCTGCGCCCCTGAATCGCGCAACGCCCCCCCCGGCTTGCCTTGGCTATCCCTCTCGAACCTGACAAAATGGCGCAATTTTCCCAGAGGAGTCAGGTATTTGAACACTGTCCGTACACCGAGCTGGCGAGACTCGCTCGCCGTCTACCTTGAGACTCGGGTTCTCATCCTGTTTGCCATGGGATTCTCTTCCGGCCTGCCGCTGCTGCTGGTGTTTGGCACCCTGTCGTTCTGGCTGCGCGAAGCGGATGTCAGCCTGACCGACATCGGCTACATGAGCTGGGTGGCGCTGGCCTACGGCTTCAAGTGGCTGTGGTCACCGCTGGTGGATCGGCTGCCGCTCCCGCTGCTCTCTCGCTGGTTGGGCCGGCGCCGCAGCTGGATGCTGTTCTCCCAGCTGCTGATCGCCGCCTCGCTGGTGGGCATGGCCTTCTGCGATCCCAAGACCCAGCTCGCCCAGCTGGCCCTGTTCGCCCTGCTGGTGGCGTTTGCCTCCGCCACCCAGGACATCGTCATCGACGCCTATCGCATCGAGTCGGCCCCCGAGCGGCTGCAGGCAGCCATGGCGGCTTCCTACATGACCGGTTATCGGCTGGCGATGATCATGGCCGGCGCCGGCGCACTGGCGCTGGCGGCCTGGCTCGGCAGCAACAGCGGTTATGACTACAACGGCTGGCGACTCACCTATCTGCTGATGGCGGGATTGATGTCCCTCGGCGTCATCACCACCCTCTGTTGTCATGAACCGGTGATCGACCTTGCCAGCCAGAATGAGCAGCAGGCGGCCCACAAGGCCCTGTTGCTTGCCCGTGGCTGGCCCGCTTCGCTGGCCGGACTCGGCGCCTGGAGCCACGAAGCCATCTGGTGCCCGTTTGCCGACTTCTTCCGCCGTTACGGCGGCTCGGCCCTGCTGATCCTGGGGCTCATCGCCTGTTATCGCATTTCGGACGTGGTGATGGGGGTGATGTCCAACAGCTTCTACGTGGACATGCAGTTCAGCAAGACCGAGGTGGCCACCATCACCAAGGTGTACGGGGTCATCATGACCCTGGTGGGAGCCGCATTGGGCGGTGTGCTGGTGATGCGCTTTGGCACCCTGCGCATTCTGTTTCTCGGCGCCCTGCTTACCGCCAGCACCAATCTGCTGTTCGCCCTGCTCAACGAGGTGGGCCACAACCTGGAGCTGCTGACCCTGATCATCTCGCTGGACAACCTCAGCGCCGGCATTGCCACGGCCGCCTTCGTGACCTATCTGTCGAGCCTGACCAACGTGGCCTTCTCCGCCACCCAGTACGCTCTGTTCAGCTCGGTGATGCTGCTGCTGCCCAAGCTGCTGGCGGGTTTTTCCGGCCGTTTTGTCGAACAGTTCGGCTACAGCAGCTTCTTCATCAGCACCAGCCTGCTCGGTATTCCGGTGCTGATCCTGATCGTGCTGGTTGCCAAACGAGGAAGATCCTTGCTATCGCAATCGGATAAATAGCAAGCGTTTGCGTAAAATTGGGGGTGATTAGATTCACACTTCCGAATAAAGTTCCCCGGTGCTGGTTTCTCCGATGAATTTATTTGGCTAGAATCCCTTCCGCTCCTTGTGGGCAGGCTACGGAAAACCTCAACTAACGCACAAGAGACCAATAAAATGGCCAAATTTACCAAGACTCTGATCGCTGCCGGTCTGCTGGCTGCCGCCGCTACCCCGGCTTTCGCTGCTGACTACAGCGGTGACATCCACAAGAATGACTACAAGTGGATGCAGTTCAACGTCATGCACACCATCGACCAACGTCCTTTCACCACCGGTGCTGAAGATTACAACGACACCTACTTCGAAATGGAATTCGGTGGTCGCTCCGGCCTGTTTGACCTGTACGGTTACGTCGACGTCTTCGATATCTTCGACTCCCGTCACAGCGACAAGCACAAGGGTCAGAACCTGTTCATGAAGTTTGCGCCGCGTATGTCTCTGGATGCGCTGACTGGTAAAGATCTCTCCTTTGGTCCGGTGCAAGAGGTCTACATCGCCTCCCTGAACAACATCGGCGACAACCAGATGGAGAACATGATCGGTCTGGGTGCTGATGTACAAGTGCCTTGGTTCGGCAAAGTGGGCATGAACCTGTATGCTCGTCACGCCACCGAAAACCAGTTCTTCACCGAAGAAGAGGGTGAGTGGAACGGTTACTGGTTCGCCATGAACTGGTTCAAGCCTTTCTACACCTTCAGCAACGGCAGCTTCGTCTCCTACCAGGGCTACCTGGACTACGCCTTCGATCTGGACACCCACAACCGTGCTGACCGTACCAGCGACAACCTGGCTACCTTCCACGGTATCTACTGGCACTCCGATCGCTACGCCGTCGGTTACGGCCTGAAGTACTTCATGGATGCCTACGGCACCAAAGATGGCTCCACTGCCTACGACGGTACCCCGTGGAAGAGCTCTGGCTTCAGCCACTACTTCTCCGTTACCTACAAGTTCTAATCGAACGGGTATCAGGGATACAAAAAACCGGAGCAGCTGCTCCGGTTTTTTTATGGCTTGCTGCCGGCAACAGGGGAGAGCCGTGCCCTCCCCCGGCCATCATCAGTCGCGGAAATTCTGGAACTGCATCGGCTGACCCAGCTCGGCGCCGCGCACCAAAGCCATGGTCTCCTGCAGATCGTCACGCTTCTTGCCGGTGACGCGCACTTCGTCACCCTGAATGGCGGCCTGTACCTTGATCTTGGAGTCCTTGATCAGCTTCACCAGCTTCTTGGCGATCTCTTTGTCGATACCCTGCTTGAACTTCACGGTCAGGTGGAAGCGCTTGCCGGAGTGAACGCTGTCACCCACGTCCATGGAGCTGTTCTCGATGTTGCGCTTGAGCAGGGCAGCGCGCAGGATCTCGACCATCTGCTTGAGCTGGAAATCGGCATCGGCCTCCAGCTTGACCTCTTCCTTGTTCAATTCGAAGCTGGCTTCGACACCACGAAAATCGAAACGGGTCGCCAGTTCACGATTGGCGTTGTCGACGGCGTTCAACACCTCGTTCATTTTGACTTCAGAGACAATATCGAATGACGGCATAGTGGGCTCCTCATGTTGCGCTATAAGGGGGCAAATCTACCAGAATTACGGCAAATTTGCTGATTTCGATGGGGCTGCTCTGCTAGAATCCCCTGCGCACAGGAATGGCGAGACCCGTTAGAACCTGTTCAACATCTGCCGCGAGAGGTCATCCACAAGGTAAGGCGCTGCGCAGGAGCCGGCATGTATATGAATATGTGAGCTACCGGTTCCCTATAAGCAAGTCTCATACAAGCCTTGATCACGACCTCGCAGCAAGATGATGAACTCGTTTCTGGTGTCCGCCAGGCGACATCTTCACTTATCCCCGGCAGGCGGTTGACTGGAATGCAGCCCCTACCTTGATTGAGTCTCTCCATGCCAAGCGGATCACGCGATTACAACCTGACACAAAGTCGACACACCTCCTCCCCCCAATGGACACTGCTGGGCTGCGGCGCCCTGGGCGGCGTCTTCGCCTCCCTGTTGACTCAAAGCGGCCAGGCCACTCGCGTCTTGCTGCGCGAGCGCCACCGCTCCACCCTGCACCCAGGCATCGACTTCACCTCGCTGGAGGGCCACACCCAGCTCATCAACATCGAGCGCGGTTTCATCAGCCAGCCCGGCCAAGTAAAACGGCTGCTGGTGATGACCAAGGCTGGCCAGGTCATCGAGGCGCTGACTCCGCTGGTGGGCCAGCTGGCGACCGACGTGCCCATCGTGCTGCTGCACAACGGCATGGGAATCGCCGAGCAGGTAGTCACCCTGTTCCCGCACAATCCGGTCATCGCCGGCGTCACCAGCCATGGCGCCATGCAGAGCGGCCACTTCGTGTTCCGCCACACCGGCAAGGGCGAAACCTGGCTCGGCCCGGTCAACGAGGCGGCCAGAGCCCACGCCGCCCTGGCTGACGATCTGGCAGCCGCCCTCGGCCAGGCCGGCTGGGATGAACAGATCCAGGCGCGCCAGTGGCAGAAGCTGGCGGTCAACTGCGCCATCAACCCGCTCACCGCGCTCTACAAGCTCAAGAATGGCGAGCTGGCCGGCCCGCGCTTTGCCGATGCCCTGCAGCAGATCTGCGTGGAAGTGGCGGACGTGATGCAAGCCGAAGGCCAGCCCACCGGCAGCGACGAGCTGCTGCGCCGGGTCATGACGGTGGTGGAGCTCACCGCCGACAATTACTCTTCCATGTATCAGGACATGGAGCAGGGGCGCGAGACCGAGATCGAGGCCATCACCGGCTTCCTGCTGGCCCGGGCTGCCAGTCACGGCATCGCGGTGCCGGTCAATCAGGGTCTCTATCAGGCCATCAAAGAGAAGCAGTGAGCCCGGCGGGCTCGCCAACGCAAGGAGCAAAGGATGAGCGTACTGGTACTGGTGGCCCCAGGATCGGAAGAGATCGAGACGGTCGCCATCGTCGATACCCTGGTGCGTGGGGCCATCGAGGTGGTGCTCGCCTCCTGTTGCCCGGCCGGGCAGCGCCAGATCCGCGCCTCCCGTGGTGTGCAGCTGGTGGCGGATTGCCACCTCGACGAGCTGGCTGACCAAGCGTTCGAGGCCATCGTCGTGCCGGGCGGCCTGCCCGGCAGCGAGGTTATCCGTGATACGCCGCGCGCCATCGCCCTGCTCAAGGAGCAGGCGGCAGCGCAGCGCTGGCGGGCAGCCATCTGTGCAGCCCCCGCCGTGGTGCTGCAACACCATGCTCTGCTGGGGGATGCCAGTGCCACCTGCCATCCCGGTTTTCAGGCCCGCCTGCCCGCGGCGCAGCTCAGCATGGCGCGGGTGGTGACCGATCAGGCCCATCGCCTGATCACCAGCCAGGGACCGGGCACCGCCATCGAGTTCGCCCTCGAGCTGGTGCGGGTGCTGCGCGGTGACGAAGCCGCCCGTGCGGTGGCCGGCCCCATGGTGTTGCCCCCCCTCGCTCCTTGAGTAAACTGCCCTCTCGCAATGACAGAGCGCCCCTTGCCGATTGGCAAGGGGCGCTCTGCGTTGGGCGGACCGCTTCACAGCCTCCCTCAGATCCGGCTCAACTGAGCATTTCGGGTCTGAGCTGCTCCATCAGCAGATGGTTGTCGCTGTAATCCACCGGGATGGCCACCACCGCCGGCCCGCTCACCGCCATGGCGGCGCGCAGGGTCGCTCGCAAATCCTCGGCGCAGGTAACGGCAAACCCGGCTGCCCCGAACGACTCGGCATAGGCCTTGAAGTTGATAGGACCGAAACTCACCCCGGAGCTGCGGCAGTACTTTTTCTCCTCCTGCATCGCCACCATGTTGTAGCCGTTATCGACCCAGATGATGTGCACTATGTTGGACTTGAGCCGCACCGCGGTCTCCAGCTCCATGCTCGACTGCATGAAGCTGCCGTCACCGGACACCGAGATGATCTTCTCCCCCGGCCGCACCATGGCGGCCCCGATGGCCCAGGGCAGCGCCACCCCCATGGTCTGCTGGCCGTTGGAGATGAGCACCTGGCGGGCCCGGAAACTGTACAGATAGCGGGCAATCCAGATGTGGAAGCTGCCCATGTCCACGCACAGGGTCATGTCCTGCCCGATGATGTCCTGCAGCTCCTTGACGATGCGCAGCGGATGGATGGGGGTGCCCCCCAGCCGGCCGGCATGTTCGGCGAGCTGATGGCGCTGGGCGCGGATCTCGCCGAGCAGCGCGGTAATGGCCGGATCCCGCGCCAGCGGCTGGTGCAGCATCCGGGTCAGCCGCGCCAGATTGGCGCTGATGGAACCCACCAGCTCCACCGCCGGGCAGTAGCTGCTGTCGATCTCCGCCGGCAGCGCATCGATGTGCAGCAGCTGGCGCTCACCGGTGCCGTTCCACAGCACGGGGTCGTATTCGATGGGGCTGTAGCCGATGCAGATCACCAAATCCGCATCCTGCAGCAGCTTGTCCCCCGGCTGGTTGTTGAACAGCCCCACCCGTCCGGCGAAGTCATCGAAATGGTGGGTATCCACCACCCCGGCCGCCTGATAGGTGCCCGTCACCGGCAACCGGCTCTTGTCGAGGAAGGCGCGCACCGCGAGGGAGTTCTCCGGTCGGCTGGCCAGCAGGCCGAGCAGCACCACCGGCTTGCGGGCCTGCGCCAGCAGACTCAGCGCCCGATCGATGCCACGCTCGTCGGCCGCCCCCGGCTCGGGAATGGCGCTCGGCACCAGGATGGCGCCATCGGCCGGCTCGTTGATGATGTCCATCGGCAGGCTGACGAAGGCGGCGCCGGGCCGCCCCAGCTCGGCGCTGCGAAAGGCGTTGGCCATCACTTCGGAGAGGGCGGATCCTGTGCCCACCTGGGCACTGAACTTGGTGACCGGCCGACACAGGCTGACGGTATCCAGGCTCTGGTGGGTCAGCTTGAGGCCGTCAGCCCGCCGCACGGCACCGCCCAGCGCCACCATGGCATCCCCTTCCGAGGTGGCGGTGGCAAGGCCGGTGATGAGGTTGGCGCAGCCCGGCCCCGAGGTCACCAGCGCCACCCCGGCCTTGCCGGTCAGCCGGCCGACCGCGGCGGCCATGAAGGCGGCATTCGCCTCGTGACGCACCACTATGGTTTCGATGGGGGAGTCCTCCAGCGCATCGAATACCCTGTCGATCTTGGCCCCGGGAATGCCGAATACCTGCTTGACCCCTTGCACCTCCAGATGGCGCACCACCAGTTCGGCCCCACAGGCCCAGTGTTGATTTTCCATGATGTCACTCCTTGTTAAGCGAAGGGCTCAGCCTTCGGCGGCGCGGATGGCGCGGTCCAGATCGGCGGGATTAAGGTCGGCCTGCTGAAATGCCGAATTGCGGGGCAGCTCGATGTTGAGGTGTTGCACCACCGACAGCTGCAGCTGGCCGTGGCCCATGGCGTAGTCGAGGATGTGGCCGCCGCCCCGGCGATCCTCGGTGATGAAGTGCTCGTGATAGCCGGCCACATTGATCCCCTGCACGAAGGGCGGGCAACGAAAGCCGACCAGGGTGCCGCGCCGCTGGCTGAATGAGAACAGCGGCTGGGCCTCGATGGCCTCCAGCATGGGCTTGTAGGGGGGATGCTGGCAGGGAACGGTGCGCACCTGCGCCTGCTCGAACAGGCCGTCGAGCCGAAAGGCGACGAAGACGTTGTCGGTACCCACCAATCGATCCACCCACTGGTGGATCTCCTCGCGGCTAAGGGGGTGATCGAAGCGGCGCTGCAGGCAGGGGCGAAAGTGGGTCATCACCGCAAACGGGGTCTTCTGCTCCGCGCGGGCCGGACGGGCCGAGCCGTCAGCCTTGAGCTGGTGGATCTGGCGCTCGAAGGCAATCAGCTCGCCGTCGAGCCGGTTGAAGGTCCCGAGGCCGAAGTCACCGTGGCGCAGCAGGTCGGCCATGGTGGTCTCCCCCTCGTAAACCCCCGCCAGCAGGGCGCTCATCAGGGAGCTCTGGTAGACCTCGCCGCCCCCCTGGCGAGCCTGCCAGCGGGCAAACTGCTGGCTTATCTCGATGGCGCAGTCACATGACGAATTGGTTTCCATTTGGATTTCACCTCCAATCCTGTTAGGTTGGCAAATCAGGATTCAATAGTGACCAAGATCACAGTTTGATACCAATATCCAAACCCATCAGCTTCGAGACGTACCAGATATGGAATTCCGTTACCTGCGCTACCTGGTGGCCGTGGCAGACAAACAGAGCTTTACCCGCGCCGCCGAGGCATTGGGCATGGCCCAGCCGCCGCTCAGCCAGCAGATCCGCAAATTCGAACAGGAGGTGGGCACGCCGCTGTTTCACCGGCTGACCCGCAGTGTGGAGCTGACCGAGGCGGGGCTGAGCCTCTATCAGGATGCCAAGGGGATACTGGCGCAGACCGAGCAGGCCATGCAGAAGGCCAGGCGCATCGCTCGTGGCCAGCTGGGTTCACTGCGCCTCGGCTTTGCCGGCTCCACCGTGCTGCACCCGAGCGTGCTGCAACTCATCCACGACTTTCGTCAAGCCTGGCCGGAGGTCAGCCTGCACCCCATCGAGAACAGCATGCCCAACCTGGTGCGCGATCTGGTGAGCGAGGAGCTGGATGCCGCCATTCTGCGCCTGCCCTGCAGCAGCAGCTCGGCGCTGGCCCACCACCTCATCGACGAGGAAGATATGCTGATTGCCCTGCCCCCGCACCATGCGCTGGCCGAAAGTGGTGCCATCCCCATCGAGGCGCTGGCGCAGGATCCCTTCATCCTGTTCCCTCGCGAGCTCGGGCCCGGGCTGCACGACGCCATCACCCAGCGCTGCCAGCGGGCCGGCTTCAGCCCCCGCCTCGGCAGCCAGAGCCCGCAGGTGATCTCCACCGTCGGCATGGTGCAGGCCGGCTTCGGGGTCGCCATCATCCCGCGCTCGGTGAGCGAGCTGCACCCCCACGGTGTCAGCTATCACCCCATCGCCACCGAGCCGCTCACCACCCGCATCAGCCTCGCCACCCGCCGCCATCCCCGCCAGAAAAGCCTGCAGCACCTGATTGGGCTGATCCCCGACCATCATTGAAAGACAAACAAAAACCCCCATTGGCATAAGCTGATGGGGGTTTTGGCACCGTATTATTTCGCGAACAAATATTGGCCTGCTGAGTAATTCAACTCACCTTTATCGCCGGTTGAGATGAAACGAATGGCTATTCAGACACAGGATTCACATCGGTGACGGGTTGGGCAGCACGGTAGGCATCCATGATGGGAGCCCAGGCCATGCCACTTGGAACGGGGTACTGTTGATAGAGATCACGATAGTTGGCATCAAAGTCTGCCCAACGATTCTCATATTGGCTGGAGATGGGGAAACGTTTCTCATCTCGATCATCCGTTACCTCTTTTGCTATTCCTCTGGCCAGCAGGATATCGGGGGTAACACGAGGATCTCTCAAAAACGCCTCGACATAGCCGCCGGTTGCCATGCCCAACCCAATATTATCGCGGCGCTCTTCGCGCCACTCCTTGCCTACTTTTACCCGGTAAGGCTGCGCTATCATCCTTTCCAGCTGCGCGGCGGGTAAGTCAAGGCTGATGCGATAGCGTTTCTTGTCGTGATACGACACCCATTCCACCTCAACCCGATCGGGAGCAGGGTGAATATCACGGCGGCCCTTGCCTATGCTCCAGCGATAATCTTTCCCTTTGAGAGATTGGTCGCTAACTGACCGGATAGCCCCATTGGTTGAGGCATCCACCAACTCGCCCTGACGATAAAAGTGCACCTCTGTCACCCAGATCTGATCAGCATTGGTGCCCACCATATGGCGCCAGTCCAGTTGTTTGAGGCCTGTGGGGGCTGCTTGGCAGGATGTGACTAACGGCAACAGCAGCAATAAGAGAATCCAGCGCGTACAAGTCATCATTGCACGGGGTCAGTATCCGTCTTGGGTTGCGCGGCACGATAGGCATCCATGATGGGAGCCCAAGCCATTCCGCTGGGAACGGGGTACTGTTGATAGACTTTACTGTACTTCGCATCAAAGTCTGCCCAACGATTTTCAAACTGGCTTGAGAGTGGGAAACGCTTGTCAAAGGGATCATCCGTTACCTCTTTGGCTATTCCCCTAGCCAGCAGTATATCAGGCGTGGCTCTGACACTGGTTAAAAAGGCCTCAACATAACCACCTGTCGCCATGCCTAAGCCAATATTATCCCGCCTCTCTTCACGCCACTCTTTGCCCACTTTTACCCGGTAATGCTGCGCGATCATGCTTTCCAGCTCTGCTGGCAATGTAAGGCTGATGCGATAGCGTTTCTTGTCGTGATATGACACCCATTCCACCTCAACCCGGTCAGGGGTGGGATAAATATCACGGCGGCCAGCCGTGATCAGCCAGCGATAATCTTTTTCACGCAGCGATTCATTATCCACTCGGCTGGCAGCGCCATTGGTTGAGGCATCCACCAGCTCGCCCTGACGATAAAAGTGCACCTCTGTCACCCAGATCTGATCAGCATTGGTGCCCACCATATGGCGCCAGTCCAGTTGTTTGGGGCCTGTGGGGGCTGCTTGGCAGGATGTGACTAACGGCAACAGCAGCAGTAAGAGTATCCAGCGCATTAATTAACTGGTTCATTGTCAGTGTGAGGTTGTTTGGCACGGTAAGCATCCATGATGGGCGCCCAGTCCATACCCTGCGGAATTGGGTGCTGCAGGTAAGTGGGGCCATAATCCTTATCAAATGCTGCAAAAGCATTATTAAATTGTTTGGAAAGTGGCACTTTTTCGTCTTGCCAAGGCCTTATTTCTTTAGCTATGCCTCTTGCCAGTAAAACATCTGGTTTAACTTTGAATTTGGTTAGAAATACTTCAACGTACCCCCCAGGAGCAAGTCCAAGTGCGATTATATTTCTTCGTACTTCTTGGCGTTTTTCTGCATCCAATATCCAGTAACCTTGTGCAATCTGAGAGTTTAAATTTGATGGAAGCATCAGAGTGATGCCGTAGCGTTTTTTGTCATGGAAGGAAACCCATTCAATATCAACTTTATCAGGAACTGGCTGATTGTATAATTTTCGCCCTGCACCTATGCGCCAGCGATAATCCTTTTCTCGTAAAGCCTCAGCTCCAACATAACCAGCATCACCGTTTGACGAGCTGTGAATGAGCTTCCCCTCATGATAAAAATTGGCCTTTGTGTGCCATATTTCATCCGCGTTGGAGCCCACCATATAAGACCAATCCATAGTCTGTGGAGTGCTTGCCACACCTGTAGCGCTAAAACCAAGCAGACCCAGCGCTAGTAAAGGAAGTTGTATCCAACTGAATTTCATCATCCGCCTTCCTGATTATTGTAAATTTTACGTCCATCTCTACCATCGATATTATTCGCCATATTGACCAATCCAGTGTCTGCACTATGATGCAAGTATTCAAAACGAAGATAACGATAGGCATCTGATGTTAATTTATTCGCTAAGTTTTTAACTATACCTCGTTCTTTAGCGGCATTAATCCATTGCTCATCTAGCTTGGCTAGATTGGAATGAGGAATCCGAATACTCAATGGTACTAGTGACAAGTCAGCTCTTGCTTCATCCCATAATTGAAATGGAACCCCCACATCTCTTGCCGCTTCAACCATCATGTGTAGTGGAATGCGTGAGTATTCACCTTCAACCACGCGATTGATCAGTACTTCAACTTCGACATTCATTTTATCTGTCTTGGGGTGTCGACTGCTCCTCACTCGCAGGCTGATTTTATTCCTTACCGGCGCACTCGCCACATTTGGTAAATCAACGACTTCATTACCCCAACCCTTTATCACTTGTTCCTCGGCATACTTCTTGGCTCGTCGATAGGCACTACTATTTTTAGGGTCATATATCGTAGCAGATTCTTCACTTCTACAGATCTTGATGGAAACTTGCTCTGTAATCGCGGGATCGCCATTGGGGTTACTCAAACTCCAGCGGCTATAGTAGCCACCGCCAACATCAGAGTGAGCCCCAGGCACTATGACTTCTGTAAAGTTTGGCGCAATTTCGATACCCAGTTTATCATCGGTGATGCGAGTCAAGGCAAAGAAAAAACGCCATTCATCGGCGGCAATAAGATGAACCACCCGCTCAGCGCAGTCTGGGGACAAAGTTACGTTTCGTTTCCTTGCAGAGGTTGTTACAGTATCAAATAATCCAGCAAATTTTATACGACAATCATCGCGACTAGCCCAATCGAAACCAGCCTTAAGCTGAACTCTGCTCTCTTTTTCCATCGACTTTGCTAACAAATGCCCTGCTTTTCCATCAATAAAATTAATAAATTGCCGAGCGGCGGAAGCGCCACGACTAAAACCAAATACATCAAATTCAATTTTATGAATACAGTCAGTCTTAGAAATAACTTCGCCTAATTGTTCATTTATTGTTTCAACAATCGTTGTCTCGCAGGCCTTTTCTACTTTGGATAGACTTGAAGTACTCCCTAAATCGGATGCTTGGCCAGCTCCAGCATCCTCTTCAGCATTCTCCGTGCCGATCCCATCAATATACACCTTTGCTAAAAGCTCATTGCCTTTCGGCACCCGATATAGTTCATAGGCTTTACCAATATTGGTAATGTCATTTGCTTGACTTGCAACCTTTAGAGGAACATCCCCCGCCTCGCACTGTTTGCGCAGTGCTTCACGTTCTTCAGGGGCAGCGCATTGCTCCAAAAATGTCTCGATCCCATCCTTTCCAATCAAATGGTTAAAAGTGTTGTTTGAGGTTCCATCGAAAAAGACCCCAATCCGCAAGATATTGATCTGATAGCCTTTAACTTCAATCACATAGGAATGCTTGGTGAAAAAGCGGGGAGGCTGGGCCTGTCCTGCCTGATGCCCTTTCGGTAGTGGCTGTTCGGGATTGGTGAGGCAGAGGTCGCCGGTGGTCACCTTGATATGCTCTCGTTTGACGTCGCAGTGCCCGAAAAGTTTGTCAGTATAAGCGGGTACCAGTGTGGTCTCACCCTCCTTGAGGGCTTCACGGGACTGCGCCGCCTTGAGCCAGGCTGGCGTCTCGATTTTTACTGTCACCGGGCCAACTGCAAACCCTCGCACCAGGATGGGTCCATCCTTCAGAGTGATCGTCTCTGACTTGCCTGTTTCGTCAGTCAAAGTGGCCTTTAGCCCCTTGAACGAACGGTTGTGCTCATCGCGAATGTCTACCTCTATCCAGTTATCATAACGTTCGCAAGGGATACAATGGGGATCTGCCGCCATCAGGATACTCCTGTCAATTCGTGATGTTTGTTCAGCCAGTTGGCTACCTGAACCAGCTCATCGTCGGTCAGCATCAAAGGCCCCTGTATCTCTTCAAGAGGCAAATTGGCCTGCAAAGTCAAGACGCCAGCCACCACACCATCGCGCACATCCTCTTGCAGCCCATTCTGATTGGCCTGTTTGAGGGTGAGTAAAATAGCCCCGGCCGGGTCAGGATGGCGCTCCATCATAGCCGTCATGGTCTGCCATAACCGCCGCCGCAAGATGTAGGCATGACGGTTCTCGTCGTAGAGTCCAGCCAGATGATGAGACCGGATATGAAACCAGGGGGTTTGCAATGCGGGTTGGAACCGGGCATGAGGCGTGCGAGAGAAGGCCTTGCCATGGATCCAAAGCCCGGAACAGGGCCCCAGCACACTATCGCGTTCATCAGGGGTCATGGCACTGAGCATGGGCAGGAAAATGCGTGGGTCAGAGAAACGAAACCAGACAGCTTCTCCCTCCCGTATCGCTTCTATCAGGCTCTGCCAATGGCGGCGGATCAGCTCCACTGATTGGTCGCTGATCAGATAGAAGCCACTCAGGGCGGGATTGGCCATCATGAACTCAGTGGAAGGCGCTGGCAGCAACCAGGGCCCCAACGCAGACTGCTCATAGAAAGCGGTACCGGCAAAAAGTGGATTGGCATTCTCTCCATCATAGGTATAGAAATCCGCCACGGCTGACACCGCTTGTGCTCCATCGATGACGACATACCTCTCACCCGCTTGCTCGCCAGCGAGCCAATCAGATAACGTCATATTACGGAAACCTCTATCAGTCGCTTGATCCTACTGCGGTTATCCGATGCATTGTCAGAAGTTGGAATCGTATTGAGCAAGGAGTCAAAATCTCCGCTCATGGAGGAAACCACTCGATCGACCCTTAGTCTGGTCTGGGTCGGAAACAGCATTTCTGCTTCCCCCTTGAAGTGCGCTGCGTCTCCCAACAGACGACCACCATGACCGGCAGGCAGGCGGATCTTCAACAAGGTATCGTTGACCCAGGCCTTGTCCGGTGAGGTACTCATGAATCCTGACTCAACAACGATATTGCCCACCCCTGTGAACTGATCTTTCAGGGCTGCAAGCTCCGGCTTGTCCAGCGCCAACCCCCGGTACACGAAGTCCAAATCGGGTGAGACCGGCAATTTCGCCAGACCAGCCTCCACATCGGCAACATAGGCCTTCATTGCCTGGTCAAACTCGCTCCTGGATGTCGGCTCATCATTCAAATAGCTGCGACTAAGCAGGGTATCGATGGCCTCTTGTTGCTTGTAGGGGCGATCACGCAAATAGTTATTGAGCAATGTGTACCCTTGCGCCGAATAGTATCTAAGTGCTTCATCCGCTTTGGATATCTCTACCCTCGCCCACTTCTTTGCCGGCTTTTTGCCTTCCCCTGTGGCCGCAACAGGTGGCGGCGGTGGCATCATTGGGCCTCCGGCAAGCTGGGGTGGGGCGGGCGGTGGAGCTGGTGGGCCCCCGGCAGGCGGAGGGGGTACAGGTGGTGGAGCGGCTGGACAAGGCTTGGCCAGCGGTGCCATGGACTCCATGCTCTTGTGAATGGCCGGGGCTGGCAATGTTGCTGGTGGTGGTGTTGGCACCTCGACATTGCCTGGCTGGATGGGGGCCTTACCACCCCAACCAGAGCCAGAACCCGGGCTGCCGCCGGAATTCATCTTGATGGAGCCACCGCTTAGGGTGACGCCACCGGCATCCAGCTTCACAAAGCTGCCGCCGACCTTGAGGGTCAGCTCAGCACCGGCCTCCATCACGATCTTCATGCCCGCCTTGTGGTGAACCTCGCTTCCCGCCTCCACCAGCAGGGATTGGCCCAGCTTCTGATGCATGCTGGCATCCACGGTGAGGGAGTAGTCGGCTTTTATCTGGTCGCGCTTCTCACCCTCTACCGTCAGGTGGTCATTGGCCTTGATACGGGTCACCCGCTCATTGTCGATGTCTCTGTGTTCGTCGTGCTTGATGTGCCAGGCGGCATCATTTTCGATAAGCACGTTCAGGTCTTTCTGACCATGGATATAAATCTCTTCCTTGCCTACCTGATCTTCAAAGCGCAGTTCGTTGAAACCCTCCCCCTGATGGGTTTCGGTGCGCAGCACGGTGCGGGTCTTGTTGGCCGGCAACTCGTACGGCGGCCGGTTGGTGGCGTGGTAGGTGCGACCGGTGACGATGGGCTGGTCGGGGTCCCCCTCCAGGAAACTCACGATGACCTCGTGGCCGATGCGCGGGATGGCCATCATGCCGTACTGACCGCCGGCCCAGCCTTGCGAGACTCGCACCCAGCAGGAGCTCTGGTCGTTGGAGCTGCCATAACGGTCCCACGGGAATTGCAGCTTGACCCGGCCGTGCTCGTCGCAGTAAATCTCCTCCCCTTCGGGGCCCACCACCATGGCGATTTGCGGGCCATCCACCATCGGCTTGTGAGGGGCTTCCGGGCTGCCGATGCGTACCCGCCAGGTAGTACTCGCCTTCACCACGCCGAATTCGTTGTGGTAGACGGTGGGGCCGCTGCCGCCTTCTTCTTCCAAGGCCTGGGGTTGTTCACCGGTGTGGCGGATATGGACGATTTGCCAGTCGGTGTTGAGGTTGCCGTTGGGGTGTTCAGTGAGTGAAAACGTCTGGCCCGGCAGCAAGGCGGCGCAGTTGGACTTAGCCTGGCCCACCACCGCGTCGTTACGAAGGGCATCCAGCCTATGCTGGGCAAACGCCTTGCCGCTCGGGTCCGCTTTGTAGCGGCCCGGGTAGTCGAAGTGCTGGTAGGTATCCCGTTGATGGTCGAGCTCTGCACCCTGCTTTTTGTGAGAGAGGCCGTAGGCCGGGGTCTTGAAGCTGTAGTCCTTGAGCTCCACATCCGACGGGCGCACCGCCTCCCGGTAGTGGAACTGACGGACATAAGGCCCCTGTTCCAGCGAACGGTTGCCGAGGTTGAAGAAGAGCTCGGGGCCGGCGGTCAGGGCGGCGGCGTCATCGGCAAACACGATGCGGTGCTTGCCCGCTTCAAACTCGTGGAAGTAGAACATCCCCTCTTCGGCGGCGAGGCGGTTGACGAAATCGAGGTCGGTTTCCCGGTACTGAACACAGTATTCCCGCTTGGCGTGCTCGTTTTTCAGGGCAAAGGCGTAGTCGGTGATGCCGTGCTCTTGCAACAGGATGGAGAGGATTTCATCGGGCTTTTGCGCCTGGAAGATGCGGGAGTTCTGGCGCAAAGAGAGTCGCCACAGGGCCGGCTGCACCAGCAACTGATAGCGGGTGCGGCGAAAACCGCTATCACCCTGTGCAAAGTCACTGACCACCCCACACACCCGACGTTGCAGCTCGCCGTTGTACCACACCAGCAGCTCGCACGGCTGGTCCAGCACGGCGCCAAAGTCGATATCGGGCTGGGCACTTGCCAGCTCCAGGCGCAGGTGGAACGGCCGGTTGAGCGCTTCATCCAGCGCAAACTCGGCCACCACGAAGGTGCTCTCGGGCAGGGCCCCTACCTTAACGGTAAATTGTAATCCTGTGCTGTCTACCATGAAGCGCTCCTTAACCTGCCTGTCCGCTGCCTGAGCCAATCACCACGCCGCCGCAGCCGACGGCGGTACCGGTCACAGTGATGGGTTGGCCGCCACACCGCAAAGTACGCTGGCGACCAGAGGTGCTGTGCGGACGGAGGGGATTGTCGGATTTATCGTAAGGGGCCAGCGGCTCGTCCTGCCGGGACACCAATTTGCCACCGAGGTAACTCTCAGAGCTGACTGAAATCACGGGAGATGGGAAAAGCCCATCGTGATCGATGAGCACGTCACCGGACGATGTAATGGTGGAACACATGACGACTGGCCTCTGTTGTGCTTTGCAATAAGGTCGCCTCGCAGCCATTATGGCAAAACACAAAAGCTCCGACCGCATCCAGTTGAACAGGTCGGAGAAAACTTGCACGGGCCTGACGACAGCTGACACTGCCATCGTCAGGCCATGGGGGTGCACTACAAGGAATAACGGCAATAAGAGATCGAGCGTTAGGCCTCGATCGGTGCGCGCCAGTCATCTGCACCGGAAGTACCGGCAACGGTGTGTTCCCAATCGATCTTGCGGTAGGCCATGGAGACCTGGATCAGCTGGGTGAAATCAGACTTCGCCGGATCCTGGCAGTGCGGCATCTGGCAGTCGATGTCGACGATGGTGGCATCGGTCAGCACGGTAGAGAAAAAGTGCTCCTGCTTGCCCTCAACAGAGGTGCGGTACCACTTCAGGGTCACTTTCGGCAGCATTTCGCCGGAGGCCAGCGAGTTGTACATCAACGGTACAGCTTTGTTCAGCGCAACGGTGAACTTGAACGGCTTGTGGACACGCTGACCAGCAGGCTGACCAGATTGCGGATCAGTCGGGACGGTCACGACGTGCTGGAACTCTTGTACCAGCATCTCGTCTTCGTGGCCTTGTACAAAGATGTTGCCGACGGAATCGGAAGTGAAGGCACCAGCGGTGATATTGCCCTGGGTTTTACCTTCGATGCTGATATAACATGGAGTTGGCATGTGTATGCTCCTGATTGGTTGAACGGTAATGACACTCGACCAAACCAATTAGCAGCGACCATGCCACTCTTTTTTTTACTTATTTTTCAACACCTTAAATAAAAACAAAACCGACGTATCGGATGCATGGCGCAAAAAGTTGCAACCAGCAGACTATTGCACCATTAGTTCTTGCACTCGCAGTGGAACATCTCGCCACCTACGCAACAAGTTGCTTGCAACAAACATAATCACTGCTTTTCATCCACATTGGCGACCAGCGCCATCTCCACGTTCAACCTGACCATCCCCTGCTTCAATGCCCATGAAATGGCCTGGCTCTTGCTGCTGGCCCCCAGCTTGCTGACCACATTGTTCAGATGAAACGTCACGGTACGGGGAGTGATCCCCAGGATCTGGGCAATATCGCTCACCTGCTTGCCCTCCGCAGCCCAGCGACACACTTCCAGCTCCCGCAAACTCAACGCATCGTGCGGCGACAGACCGGCCAGACAGACCTGGGCCACCGCCTCGAAAATATGCATGGAGAGCCAGCTGATAAAGGGCACCGCAGAGAGCCATTGCTGGCTGGTACGAGGCGTACTGGTGATAAAAGAGAGCAGGCCGACATGACCGTTGGCACCGTGCCAGGGCAGGGTGATGCCATCGCAAATGCCGTACTCGCTGGCCAGCTGCATCATCTCCCGGCCCTGCTCGTCACAACGCTCCTCATCGTTCACCACATCGGCCCACAGAATGGGGGTGCTCCTGGTCATGGCGCATTTGACGATGGGATCGATGGCAAAGAAGCCGCTGCTGGTGTAGGTGTCCACCCAGGCCTGCGGACAGCCGTTGAAGATGATGACGTCCGGGCGCTGGATGGTACTGGGAAAGATCAGGGCCAGACGAAAATAGTCGAATCCCATGCGACCGCTCAGCTCGCGCAGCAGGGTCACTATGGTGCGCTCGTCAGCGGCCGTCTCGAGCTGGGCGATGAGCTCCATCGCGTGTAGGGTATTCATCTCTGGGGTATGGGGATTGTGCACAAGGTAGGCTGGCCAAACATGGAAACATGCTGAATGTTAACAAGCGTCAATAGATGACACACCCCAGCAGGTCTAAAAATCAGAACTCTCCCACACTTTATGCTATAGAATCGTAATTTTTGTAATGAAATGCTACAGAAAACCTCAAACGTTCCACCATCGACCAGTCGTGACCCTACGGATGTTAAGCATTGCAACATTGGTCATGGATCTCCCCTTCACCGGCGGCCAACAACCCTCTGCTTCTTCCTGCATCACGCAACAGAAGGCGTCCAAGTCGTGGCTGAGGAGCCAGCGAGACGAGCTCCCCACCGACCTGCACAAATATCAGGGCCGACGGAGATGATCAATACACTTGGTTGTCCGGTGATGGCCTGACAGTGAACACTGAGCAAAACAGGCGGGAAGACAGCAAGCCTTAGCCAAGAGTCGGAATATACGTGGATAAAGATGGCTTGTCCGACCACAGGCAGAATGAACGCGAGGATTTGAATAGCAAAAAGGCCACCCTTTCGGATGGCCTTTCTGGCTGAATAAATGGCGGAGGAGGTGGGATTTGAACCCACGGATGGTCGCCCATCGCCGGTTTTCAAGACCGGTGCATTCAGCCGCTCTGCCACCCCTCCGCGACAGTGCGGCGAATATTACCCATGGCGATCGCCCTTGTAAATCCCCTCGCCGCTCGTTTGCCGATTTATTGGGCTAAATGACGCACAAAGCCGCCAATTTGAGCATAACCAGCGCTTTTTCAACCAGATAACTTGACTTGAAAACAGACTCACCCACTATAGTCAGCATCACGAAATCCCCAGCAAGATGGACTTATGAAAATCAAACATGCCCTGCTTTGCGCCCTGACGGGTGCCACCCTGCTTGCGGCGCCGGTTCAGGCGAGCGAACTGACCAAGAGCGACGTGGAACAGATAGTGCGCGACTATCTGGTCAAGAACCCGGAGATCCTGGTCGAGATGTCCAACGCCCTGCGCGCCAAGCAGGAGAGCCAGCAGGCCGAGAGCGACAAGACCTTGATCAAGGCACACGCCAAGCAGCTCTATAGCAACCAGGATCCGGAGAGCGGCAATCCCAAGGGCAGCCTGACCGTGGTCGAGTTCTTCGACTACAACTGCGGCTACTGCAAACGCGCCCACCCGCTGATCAAGCAACTGCTGGCGGAAGACAAGGACATTCGCTACATCTACAAGCAGTTCCCGATCCTGAGCGAGACCTCCTACTTCGCCGCCCGTGCCGCTCTGGCGGTACAGCTGGGTCAGCCCGACAAGTACCAGGCCTTCCACGAGAGGCTGTACGCCCATCAGGGCCCGCTGGCCGACGAGGCACAGGTGAAGCAGCTGGCGGAAGCAGCCGGCGTCAACTGGAGCAAGGTTGAAGCCAAGATCAAGGATGGCAGCATCGATCAGAATCTCGGCACCAACCGGGCGCTGGCCGAAGCCATGAGCATCTCGGGCACACCGGCCTTCATCATCGGCGATCAGATCCTGCGCGGCGCCCCCCGTGATCTGGCCAGCCTGAAAGGCTTCATCAAGGATGTGCGCGCCGGCAAGAGCATTCAGTAATCCCGCTCCGGCACATAAAAAAACGCCCCGGCATGCCGGGGCGTTTTGCTATTCATGCTGCAAACCATCAGGCCTGGTGGGCCGCCGCGAGAAGCTGTCAGCAAGGCGAAGAACAGCGCAGGGACCCGAGTTTATATGAATAAATGAGGTTCCCGAGCAGCGCATGATCCTTGATCACGGCTTCGCAGCAGGGCCATAACCGTTCGGGTTCTGGCTTTGCCAGCGCCAGGTATCCACCATCATCCGCTCCAGACCGCGCTCGGCCTGCCAGCCCAGCTCGGCACGGGCCTTGTGCGGCTCGGCCCAGCACTCGGCGATGTCGCCGGGGCGACGGGGCTTGATCTGATAGGGAATGGTGCGACCGCTGGCCGCTTCAAATGCCTTGATCATCTCCAGCACCGAATAGCCCTGACCGGTACCCAGGTTATAGGTAAAGACCCCGGTATCCGACGCGATGCGTGCCAGCGCTTTGAGGTGACCGATGGCGAGATCCACCACATGGATGTAATCGCGCACCCCGGTACCGTCCGGCGTCGGGTAGTCGTTGCCAAACACCCCCAGCTCCTTGAGCTTGCCCACGCCGACCTGACTGATATAGGGCAGCAGGTTGTTGGGAATGCCGTTGGGATCTTCCCCGATGAGGCCGCTCTCGTGGGCACCGACCGGGTTGAAGTAGCGCAACAGCACGATGGCCCAGCGGGGATCGGATTTGGCGAGATCGCGCAGGATCTCTTCGACCATCAGCTTGGAGCGGCCATAAGGGTTGGTCGCGCTGGTGGGGAAATCTTCCCGCAGCGGTACCGAGGCCGGATCGCCGTAGACGGTGGCCGAGGAGCTGAAGACCAGCCGGAACACGCCGGCCCTAGCCATCTCTTCGCATAACACCAGGGTGCCGGTGATGTTGTTCTGGTAGTAGGTGAGCGGGATCTGGCTCGACTCGCCGACGGCCTTGAGCCCGGCGAAATGGATCACCGACTCGATCTGGTGGGCGGCAAACAGCTGTTGCAGGCAGAGCCGGTCCAGCACATCCCCTTCGACGAAGATGACCGGCTTGCCGGTGATCCGCTCGACCCGTTTGAGCGACTCGGGGGAGGAGTTGGAGAGGTTGTCCAGCACCACGACCTGCTGCCCGACGTTCAAGAGTTCAACCAGGGTATGGGAGCCGATATAGCCGGCGCCCCCTGTGACCAGAATTGTCATTTTGTATCCCGCGTTCGACTGAAACTGGAGCTGAGTCTACCCGCCCGGCCCCGCTGCGAAAAGAGCGGGATGCTCATGGCCCCCTCAATAGTCGACGCTGACATCCCCGCTGGCGGTGCAGGAACAGGCCAGTGCCACCCCGCGCTCGAGATCCTGTGCGCTCAGGGTCATCACGCTCTGGCGCTCGATTTCACCTTCCGTGGTACAGCGACAGGCCCCACACACCCCAGCACGGCAGGCTGCCATCATGGTCTCCCCCGCCCCCTCCAGCGCCGCCAGCAGGGTCTGACCCGGCAGGATCTTCACCTTCTTGCCGCTCTTTTTGAGGGTTAGCCAGAAGTGGTCGCTGCCGGCCGCAACTGGCGCCGCACTCGATGTAACAGCAGGCAGACCGAACGACTCCTGGTGCAACTGCGCTGCCGGCAGGCCCAGCTCCGCCAGCATGGTGCAGACTGCGGTCATATAGGGGGCAGGCCCGCACAGATAGACGTGGCGTGCGAGCAAATCTGGCGCCAATTCCCTCAGCATCTCCGGTGTGAGCCGGCCAACCCAGGGATAAGCCGTCGGTGCCTCTTCCCGTACTTTCTCCAGCACTAACGCGTGGCGCACACCGGAATGAGCAGCGGCCAGCGCAGCCAGGTCGTCTGCGAAGATCACATCCTCCGGCGAGCGGGCACTGTGAATGAAGCGAATGTCGGCATCCGGCCGTTTGGCCAGCTCGTCGCGCAGCATGGCCCACATGGGGGTGATGCCGGAACCGGCGCTCAAGAGCAGCGGCCGCTCGCAGGGCAAGGCAGTCAGGTTGAAGTCGCCGAAGGGGCCATCCACCCGGATCTCGTCCCCTACTTGCAGGGTTTGATGCAGATGATGGGAGACCAGTCCGACATCCTTGATGGTGACCTGCCAGCAGGCATCCTGCGGGCTGGAGGAGAGGGTATAGGCACGGCAGTGGGGCTGGCCGTCAATCTCGGTGTGCAGCGTCACGCACTGGCCAGCCAGCACGGCAGGCAGGCTGCCCGTCTGCGGCACGAACTGCCAGCTCGCCACGTCGTGGGTATCCGCCCGGCGGCCGATGCACCTGAGGGTGAGAGAGGTGGAGGTCATCGCAAGGCTCCTCTTGCTGAAAAATGTTGGAAAGGTGTCGTTAAAAAAAGGCGAGCCATCAGGCTCGCCAAAGGCTTACAACATGCTGAGCGTGTAAGGCGGATGTGGCGCCGCTCAGGCCGCCAAGATCTCGGCGAGATCGGCTTCGGCCGTGGTGGTTCCTTTCAGGCCGAATTGCTCTTCCAGCACCTTGAGCAGAGCCGGGGTGAGGAAGGCCGGGGCGGTCGGGCCGGTACGGATGTCCTTCACGCCCAGCGCCAGCAGGGTGAGCAGGATGACGATGGCCTTTTGCTCGAACCAGGAGAGCACCAGAGTCAGCGGCAGATCGTTGACGCCGCACTCGAACGCCTCGGAGAGCGCCAGCGCAAGCTGGATGGCGGAGTAGGCATCGTTGCACTGACCCACGTCCAGCAGACGGGGAATGCCGCCGATGTCGCCGAAATCGAGCTTGTTGAACTTGTACTTGCCACAACCCAGGGTCAGCAGCAGGCTGTCCTGCGGGATCGCCTTGGCAAACTCGGTGTAGTAGGCGCGCTCGGCACGGTCACCGTCACAGCCACCGACCAGGAAGAAGTGGCTGATTTCGCCGGCCTTGACCTTGTCGATCACCGCCGGGGCGGCCTGCATCAGGGCGTTGCGGGCAAAGCCGATGGTGATGAAGTGCTCCAGCTCAACGTGCTTGAAGCCTTCCAGCGCTTGCGCCTTGGCGATCACGGCGGAGAAATCTTCCCCTTCCAGGTGGGTCACGCCCGGCCAGCCGACGATGGAACGGGTGAAGATGCGATCCGAGTAGTTGCCCACGTTCGGGTCGATGATGCAGTTGGAGGTCATCACCACCGCGCCCGGGAAGTTGGCAAACTCTTTCTGCTGGTTCTGCCAGGCGGAGCCGTAGTTGCCCACCAGATGCGGGTACTGCTTGAAGAAGGGGTAGGCCAGCGCCGGCAGCATCTCGCCATGGGTGTAGACCTTGATGCCGGTGTCCTTGGTCTGCTCCAGGATGAGCTTGAGATCCACCATGTCGTGACCGGAGACCAGGATGCACTTGCCCGGAACCGGAGTGACGCGCACCTGAGTCGGCTCGGGGTGGCCGAAGGCGGTGGTTTCACCGAGATCCAGCATCTCCATGATCTTGAAGTTGAGCAGGCCAATGTCCATGGCGCACTTGAACAGCGGATCCAGATCGCTCGGATCCGTGCCGAGCCAGCTCATGATGCGATGGAATTCGGCGGCTACTCCGGCATCCTGCTGATCCAGCACCCGGGCGTGTTCCATGTAGGCGGCGGCGCCCTTGAGGCCGTAGAGGCAGAGCAGGCGCAGCCCCATGATGTCTTCGTTGACCTCGTTCTTGCCGCGGTTGACCGCGGTCTGCGGCGCCTGGGCCAGCTGGGCCAGCAGATCGGCACCCGGCTCGAAACGGGCGGCAGCGGGCAGTGCATCGACCTGCACCGCCAGCGGTGCCAGCTTGGCGGCCAGTTGCTGACGATAGCTCAGCGCCTGGTTGACATACGCCACGATGCGGGCGGAGTCGAAGTTGACGTTGGTGAGGGTGGCAAAGAAGGCCTTGGGCACGAAGGCGTCGATCTCGCTGTCGACGATGCCGTGCTCGCGGGCGGCCAGCGCCCAGGCACTGAGCCCCTGCAGGGTATAGATCAGCACATCCTGCAGATCCGAGGTTTCAGCCGTCTTGCCGCACATACCTTGTGCATAGGCGCAGCCGTTGCCTGCCGGGGTACGAATTGTCTGTTCACATTGCACACAAAACATCATGCCTCTCCTAATTGGACATTTCAGTTGTTTGTTTTGTGGCGATTCTATTCCTACGGCTCAAAACTTAATAGGCATTCAATTTGCCAATTCAATTTTCATTGATGCAGATCAAAAACAAAAAAGCCGCCCAAACAGGGCGGCAAGCGGGTGGATAAAAGGAGAGACAACTCAGGTTTGCAACAGAACACGATAATGGAACGGGTCGGGCTGGCCTCTGGTCTGGCAGATCCAGCCCTTCACTTCATCAAGCCGGCATACTTCGCAGCGTCCGGCTTGGTTGGCTATCAGGCTAAATAAGCTCGCAGCATCCAGACCAGTTTCTCCTGCTGCTGCACGTAGTCGGAGAGAATGGACGCAGTCCCTTCATCACCGGCATCGGCGGCCTGCCCCAGGATGCGGCGCTGGGCCACCAGCAGTTCGCGGAAACTCTCCAACAGGGATTCGACGCAGGCACGACCGTCATGCAGTCCCTTCTGCTCCGGAATGGCGGAAACTTTCAGGTAGTCGCTGAAGCTGTGCAGCGGCACGCCATCCAGGGTCAGGATGCGCTCGGCCAGAGCATCGACCTTCAGCAGCAGGTCGTTGTAAATCTCTTCGAACTTCAGGTGCAGCTCGAAAAACTGGTTGCCGCGGATGTTCCAGTGGAAGCCGCGAACGTTCATGTAAAGGATCTGGTAGCTGGCCAGCAATTTGTTCAGCTCGGCGGCCAGCGCTTGTGATTGAACGGTATCAAGACCAATCGGACTCTTCATGTTTCACCTCCAGATTTGACGACCTGGTCATCTTAGAACCCATCAGACTCAAAAGGTAATAGTTAAGATCTAACTGATTGATAGAGTGCGACTATCATCTCTGCTGTCGGCCGGACTAGGCGGCTCATTCAGGATGACGCTCGATGTAGAGAAGCACCTCCCCCAGCTGGATGCCGAACTTGCTGATGGCAGCCCGGTTGAGCAGGCGACTTTCATCCAGCAGATACATCCAGTCATCGAAACTCACCCGCACCACGCTGCCGTCAGGCAGCGCCAGATCGAGCTGATAGCGCCAGTTGAGGGCAAAGCCTGCCGTCTTGCCTACCGCTTCCCCCACCACGTCGGCCGCCGTGCCGTGCCAGTGACCATCCGCCCCCTTGCTCAAAAACCAGGTGCGGGTCTGCTGGCGCCCATCGTCAAAATAGAACTGCTCGAACAGCTCCCCTTTGTCACCCTGCCAGTGCCCGCGCATCTCCACCCGAAAACGGCTGGTCACCTCACCGCTGCGATCGGTCACCAGACCGTGCGCCGTCAGCTTGCCATTGAAGAAGCGAGCGAGATCCCACTCAGGGCCCTGACCACGATACTCCTCCAGACTGCTGCCGCAACCAGCCAGCAGCAACAGTGGCAACAACAGCAGGTAGCGCCAGGCGTGGATGTATTGCATGAATCCCTTTTGCATCAGCGCTCTCCCCGCAGGCGGCGGGTAAGCGTCGGATCGCGGCTCCCTTGTGCCAGCCAGATGGCAAGAAAGGCCGCCGAAAATTGCGGATCGGCGAGGGTGCCGAGCGGCTTGTCCCGCCACCAGAACTGGCCCGCGCCGCCCCTGTCGACATAGAAGGTAAGCCGGTCACCCGCCTGGACATCGGGCCAGAGCGCAGCGAGCTGACCAAGCCAGCCCTGACGCTGCTGCTCGCTGCCAAGCCCCAGTCGCTGCCACTCGGCGGCGGTAGCGCTCAGCAGATCGTCCCGCTCGATGGCTCTGGCGTAGGTGAGGCTGAGCGCCTGAGGATAGTGACCCGGCCGATAGCGGCCGTTCTCGCTGTAGAGGGTAGCGTCATAGAGCTTGAACCAGAGCCAGCTCATCTCGCCGCGCCCGACCGGCTGCAGCTGCTGCCAGGGAGTAACCAGGGCTTGCCCGGTCTGGGCGAAAGGGGTCAGCGGTAGGCTCAAGCCTGCCAGCAGCAGGCTAATTCCACCCCATGTGCCAATGGGCAGGATCTTCGAGTTCATGCCAGTCCATCTCCTGTTCCAGCAGCGTGTTGATGTCCTGCATCACCACCTGCTGCAGCTGCCCCTGCGCGTCGCGCTGACAGGCCACCACCAGATAGAAACGCTCGGTCAGCTCGTGCCGGCTCTCTTTGGTCCATTTGGAAAACAACAAGGTGTCGGTCGAAAAGGTGTTCATCTCGCTTCACCCTCCAGCTTGACCGTTACCCACAGGAGTACGGGTAACCACCACATCCAGATCACCGCCAGCAGTGCCGCACTGATCCCGATGCCCCAAGGTAAGTGTACTGCCCCCATGGCGGCTCCCGCCACATAGGAGGAGGCCCCCCCAACCATGCCGAACAGCCCCTGCTGCCAGCGCGGCAAGGGCCGCAGCCAGCGCAGACCGTGGGAGAGGGTCAGGGCAAAACCGCACCAGAGCAGCACCAGCCAGAGCGGAAAACCGGTGTTGAAATAAAACAGCCCGAGTTGCCAGAGCAGGGCATCGAGCAGGCTGCCGGCAAGAGCGACCGGGATGAGCCGCCAGTCGTGCCAGCGGCGGGGGGAGAAGAGAAAATGAAGCAGCAGCAGTGCCAACAGCGGGCCCGGCTGCTGCCACTTCACTGCCAGCAACCAGTAGAGGTTGAACCCCAGCAGATGGGCCCACTGCCACATGATCAGCGCCCGCCGACGGGCAGATCCCCACTCCAGCCGAGTGGGCCCGGTTTGGCCGCCTCCAGCTGCACCAGGCTGATGGTGCGCTCCCAGAAGCCCCCTTCACAGTAGGCGAAATAGAAGAGCCATAACCGAATGAAGTCCTGGCTGTAGCCGAGAGCGGGCAGCTCGGGCGCCAGCGCCAGGAAGCGCTTGCACCAATCAGCCAGCGTGCGGGCATAGTGGTGACCGTGATCGTGCAGCCGCACCAGCTGCATGTCGGTCTCGCGCGCCAGCAGCCCCGCCATCTGGGAGATGCTCGGCAGGCAGCCGCCGGGGAAGATGTAACGCTGGATGAAATCAACCCCGCGCAGATACTGGGCATGGCGCTGATCGGCAATGGTAATGGCCTGAATGAGCAGGCGACCACCGGGTTTGAGCAGCCGCGACAGCTGGCGGAAATAATCGGGCAGGAAGGCGTGACCCACCGCTTCGATCATCTCGATGGAGACCAGCTTGTCGTAAGTGCCCTCCAGCTTGCGGTAGTCCTCCAGCAGCAAGGTGATGCGATCCCCCAACCCCTCCCGCGCAATCCACTCCTTGGCGTAATCGTGCTGGGCCCGGGAGATGGTGGTGGTAGTCACCCTGCAGCCGTAGTGACGGGCCGCATAGACGGCGAGGCCGCCCCAGCCGGTACCGATCTCCAGCAGGTGATCGTCAGGCCCCAGTGCCAGCCGCTCGCAGATGGTGCGCAGCTTGGCCTGCTGTCCCTCCTCCAGGCTGGCCTCTGCATGGGGGTAGATAGCACTCGAGTACTGCATATG
Source organism: Aeromonas sp. V90_14 (assembly GCF_029967615.1). Classification (NCBI taxonomy): domain Bacteria; kingdom Pseudomonadati; phylum Pseudomonadota; class Gammaproteobacteria; order Aeromonadales; family Aeromonadaceae; genus Aeromonas; species Aeromonas sp. V90_14. The sequence continues at coordinate 237,158 of NZ_JASCAS010000033.1, forward strand.
GCTGTCGAGAAACCCCTGATAGAGGGTGTTGCCGAGATCGTAGTGGGCGGCGATGTTGGAGCGCGAACCGGTCAGGGTATTGCGATTGAGCCAGTGGCGCACCTTGTTGAAGGGAAAACTGAGCCAGCCGAGACGCCGTTCGAGGGAGTCGAGCAGCGCCAGATTGCGGGCCAGCAAGCGCACCAGCGCAACTGGATCCGGGCTGGTCCAGAGCCCCTCCACCCAGGTCTCCCCGGCGGCGATGCTGCCCCCCAGCAACAGACGGCGATAGAAGGCCGGATCCTGCACCACCAGCTCGGCGTGCAGATCGGTGCCCGCCACACCAAAGCAGTGGCGCTCAGCGCCATCCCGCAGCTGCAGCTGGCCATGTTCAAGGCGTCCCAGCAGATTGAGCAGCAGTTGCCTGGCCCCCTTGTCGATGAAAGAGGCAGAGAGGGTTGATTGCACAAATTCCATTAGCGGCTCTCCGGATGGGTAAAGATGGGTGTTCGTTTGATAAAAAGACGCAGGGCCTGCCAGTAGATCCCGAGCAGCACCTTCATGGTCATCCAGGGCCAGCGGGCCAGCAGGGCCACCAGCCCCTTGCGCGACAGCGGTGCCCGGCGCAGCGCCAGGGTAGCGTCAAACAGCTTGGCCTCCCCGGATACGGGATGACTCTCGATGTGGATCAGGGTCTCCTGCGCGGGCGGACAAATGCGCCAGTGGTAGCGCATCGCCAGCCCCATGAAGGGGGAAACGTGAAAATCCTTGTCGTGGGGGGCCAGCGCCGCCAGATCCAGCAGGTAGTAGTGGCGCTCGTTCCAGGGGGTGTTCGACACCTCCGCCAGCAGATAGCGCGCCTCGCCCTGCCGGTAGCAGAAGTAGAAGTTGACCGGGCTGAAGTAGAAGCCCAGACAGCGCACGTTGCCAAGCAGCAGCACCCGCCCCTCGGGCTCGGCATCGCCACCCAGTTCGCTCACCTTCTGCCACACCGCCTGCTTGAGCGGCCCCTCGCTGCCGCGCAGGTAGTCGTCGCGACGAAACGAGAGCAGCCCTGCCCGCTCTACCCCAAACCAGCCCCCCTTCCCGAGGCTGGCCAACTCGTCAAGATCCAGCCCCAGCATGAAAAGGTTGTAGGAGAAGGCATGGGCGCGCGGTGCGAAGCGGCGGTGGCGCACCGACCCCTGCCAGATGGCGCTGAGGGTGCCGGTCATGGCCTCGGCACTCGCCTCCTGCCCGCTCAGGACTGCACCCTTCATAGCTCGGCCCCGAACCGTCTGGCCACGTCCAGGGCGCTGCGCACCCCGTCTTCGTGAAAGCCGTTGTACCAGTAGGCGCCGCAGAAGTGGGTGTGCTGCTGGCCGCAGATCTCGGCGCGCCGCTGCTGGGCGGCAATAGAGGTCTGATTGAACACCGGATGGTGGTAGACGAAGCGGCGCAGCACCTTGCTCTCGTCTACCTTGCCCTCGGGATTGAGGCTGACGCAGAAGGGCTGCGGCGAGCTCACTCCCTGCAATATGTTCATGTTGTAGCTCACCAGCGGCCGCGCCCCGTCATCCTCACCCAGCTGATAGTTCCAGCTGGCCCACGCCTTGCGGCGCACCGGCAGGCAGCGCACATCGGTGTGCAGCCAGACGTCGTTGGCCTGATAGGGCATGGCGCCCAGAATGGCCTGCTCCCGCTCGCCCGGATCCGCCAGCAACGCCAGCGCCTGATCGCTGTGACAGGCGAGGATCGCCTCGTCAAACCGCTCCTCACCGTAGCTGCTCTGGATCAGCACCCCGTCCGCCTGGCGCCGGATCCCCTGCACCGGACAGGCCAGACGAATGTGAGCCTGCCAGCCGGCCGTCAGCGGGCCGATATATTCCCGCGAGCCGCCAGGGATCACGTACCACTGAGGCCGGTTGGCCACCTCGAGCAGCCCGTGGTTGGCAAAAAAGCGCAGGAAGAAGCCAAGGGGAAAGGCGCGCATATCGGCCAGGGTCGACGACCAGATGGCGGCCCCCATAGGCAAAATGTAGTGGCGGGCGAAGTAGTCGCTGAACTCCCCCACCTGCAGAAAATCCCCCAGGGTCAGCTCGGGGCCCTCGCCCTGATGTTGACCATCGGCCAGCCAGGCCCGCGCCTCGCGGTTAAAGCGCAGGATCTCGGCGACGAAGCCGTAGAAACGGGGACTCAGCAGGTTGCTGCGCTGGGCAAACAGGGTATCCAGGTTGTGACCGTTGTACTCCAGCCCCTGCGGGCTTTTCACCGAGAAGCTCATCTCGGCCGGCTGCCGCGCCACCCCGATCCGCTCGAGCAGCCGCAGGAAGTTGGGGTAGGTGCGGTCATTGAAGACGATGAAGCCGGTGTCGATGGCATAGCTTCGCCCCGCCTGGTGGACGTCGACGGTGGCGGTGTGGCCACCCAGGGTCGGCGCCGCCTCGAACAGGGTGATGTCGTGCAACTTGTGGAGCAGGAAACCGGCGGTCAGACCTGAAATGCCGGAACCGACGATGGCGATCTTTTTCTTCATGAAGAGCGTCCTTTCGATACGAGTGCGCGGCCAAGGCGCAGCCAGAGCCCCGTCGGCAGCGCGCCGAGCAGGCGCAACAGCCAGATGAAACGGCGGGGAAAGTGGATCTGGTGACGACCGGCGGTGAGCCCCGCCATGATGGTGCGGGAAGCCTCTTCCACCGTCACCAGACAGGGCATGGGAAAATCATTTTTGGCGGTAAGCGGGGTCTGGACAAAGCCGGGGCGGATCAGGGTCACCCCGATCCCTTTGCCGGCCAAATCGAGGCGCAGGGTATCCGCCAGATAATCGAGGGCAGCCTTGGAGGCGCCATAGGCTTCGGCCCTGGGCAGCGGCAGCCAGCTCACCGACGAGCTGACGATGGCAAGGCGCCCGCCCGCCCCGAGCAGCGGCAAGAAGGCGGCCAGGGCATGACCGGTGGCAACCAGGTTGGTTTCGATGACCCGGGCAAACAGGGCGCCGTCAAACCCCTCGGCGACATCCATGTACTCGCAGTTGCCGGCATTGAGGATCACCAGATCAACCTGCGGCAAGCTGGCGGCCGTCTCGCTCACTGCGCTTGCATCGCGTCCGTCAAACTGCAGCGGCGTGATGCCGTGGCGACCCAGTGCCTGCAGCCGCTCACCATCGCGCCCGCAACCCCACACCTGCCAGCCGGCGCACCGATAATCGAGCGCCAGCTGAAAGCCGATGCCGGAGGTGGCACCGGTGATCAGCACCCGGCCGCCGCTCATGCGCCCAGCCTCCCCTTGATGGTGCGCACCAGGGGGCCTATCAGCGGCAACTGTTCGTAGAGCATGGCGCCCAGATCGAAGTAGTCGCGATGCAGGCACACCTTGCCCGTCTCGTCGAACTCGAGGCGGGTGGCCCCCTCCACCGTCACCGCCGCACCGCCGCGCAGCCTTGGATGAGAGAAGGTCATGGTCCAGCCGAGCCAGGCCTGACGCCCCTGCAGCAGCTGACTGGTGATGATGAAGCGGCAGTAGGCCAGGCGCTGATAGAGGACGGCAAAATAGTCGGTGAGCGCCGCCAGCCCCTCGATGCGGTGAGCAGGATCGGTAAAGACCACCTCGTTTGCGTAAACCTCGGGCAAACGGTGCAGCTCGTCTCTGCTTAGCTGCTGATAGAGGGCCACAAAGCGGGCCAGCGACTCATCCATGCTATTTCTCCAGGGCGCGAAACATCTCGATGGCTCTCACCCGGGCAACGGCGTGGTCCACCATGGGGGCCGGATAATCGTGCCGCCCCTTGAGCCGCAACCAGTCGTGGGGCTGGTGCAGATAGGCGGCAGGCAGATCAGCCAGTTCAGAGACCCAGGTACGAATGAACTCCCCTTGCGGATCAAATCGTTGCCCCTGGGTGGTGGGGTTGAACACCCGGAAATAGGGCGCCGCATCGGCGCCAGTCCCCGCTACCCACTGCCAGCCGCCGTTGTTGGCCGCCAGATCCCCGTCGATGAGCCGGCTCATGAAGTAATCCTCCCCGAGCCGCCAGTGGATGTGCAGATCCTTGGTGAGAAAACTCGCCACTATCATCCGCAGCCGATTGTGCATCCAGCCGGTGGCGTTGAGGCAGCGCATAGCCGCATCGACGATGGGGTAGCCGGTACGTCCCTCACACCAGGCGGCGAAGGCATCCGGATCCCAGCTCCACGGCAGGGCCGCCGTCTCCGGCTTGAAGGGCCGATTCATGGAGAGGGTAGGGCTCAGCACCAGCAGGTGGCGATAGAACTCGCGCCAGATAAGCTCATTGAGCCAGACAAAGCCGGGCTGAGCCTTGGACTGGGGCCGGTAGCCGAGCCGCTGCTGGAGCGCGGCCACGCACTGGCGCGAGCTGATGATGCCGGCCGCCAGATAGGGGGAGAGCACGGAGGTGCCCGCGATGGCAGGGAAATCCCGGGTCTCGCCATAATCGAGCACCGCCTGCTCCAGAAAGTCATTCAGACGGCGGCTGGCCTCGGCCTCCCCCACCGACCAGCGGGGGTCTGCCGTCAGCTCACCAAGGGCGGCATCGATGAAGTCCCGTTCGGCCAGCGGCTGCCACGGCAGCGGCTCGCCACGCGCAGTGGGCGCGCGATGAATGACAAAGCCATCCTCGTCGAGGGCCTTGAGCCAGGCGCGGCTGAAGGGCGTGAAAACCTTGAACATCTCGCCAGAGCCGGTCAGCACCCGCCCCGGCGGCAGCACGCAGCAGCCGTTGAACCAGTGGCAACCCACCGCCTGCTCCGCCAGCGCGGCGGTGACGGCCTGATCCCGGCGCAGCTCGTCGATCTCGATGGCCTGATTGGCGTAGAGCTGGGTCACGCCCAGCTCGCGGCAAAGATCTGCCAGCGCTACCGGCACCTCGCTAAAAGTCTCGGCCCGCAACAAATGCAGAGGGATGCCGAGCGCCGCCAGCTCGCGGCCCAGCACATCAACCTGGGCCAGCAGAAAACGCTGACGGACCGGTGCCAGCTTGTGCTGTTGCCACTGGGTGGGGGAGACGATAAAAAGCGCGGTCACCGGCTCATCACCGGCGCAGGCATGCCGCAGTGCCGGGTTGTCGGCCAGGCGCAGATCATTGCGAAACCAGACCAGCTTCATGATTTTTTCCTCCCGCGCCCGCCAGCGCCAGCCGCCGCAGGCATGCCCGCCATCGCCTCGGCAAGGCTCGCCTGCCAGCCGTGGGCTTTAAGCCACTCATCATCGTAGAGGCGCCCCAGCTCGCCAAACAGGCTCGTGCCGGCGGGCCAGCCGGCAGCCAGCTCCTGTTTGCCAAGCCCTGCCCCCAGCATGACCAGCCAGGGAGTGACGGCGCGCCCCTCCAGCAGGCTGGCATGGCGCGGCTCCACCGCCCCCAGCAGCTGCACCTCATAACCCTGACCGATCAGCTCGTAAGCAGCCCAGACCAGATCGAGCGGGCCCACCTGTCCCCAGCTCGCCAAGGTGACCGGCATGCCCTTCTCCTGCTCGATGAGGTGGCGGGCAAAGCGGGTATGCAGCCAGCCCAGCCACACCTGTTGCAGCAGCTCGCCATCGGGGCGCTCGCGCCACAGCCCCAGCAAGCGCTCCACCAGCGGCTGCAGCACCCGGCTGCGCACCAGTTCGAACGGGTAGCTCGCCAGCAGGTCGTTGAGCTCGGCCTCGGCCTTGCGCTGGTTGAAGGCGAGCAGCGCCTGACTGAACTGCTCCAGGGTCTGCTGCCAGTGATCGCTCACCGGCTGGGCCTGGGGTTCGCTCAAGAGCCCCTTCACCTGTCCGATGCTCACTCCCCGCTCCAGCCAGCTCAGGATCTCGCCGATCTGGCGAATGTCCTGCTCGCTGTAGAGGCGGTGGCCCTTCTCGGTGCGGGCCGGCTGCACCAGCCCATAGCGGCGCTGCCAGGCGCGCAGGGTCACGGCGTTGACGCCGGTGAGGCGGGAGACCTCGCGAATGGGGTAGATCCCCTCCTCCGGCGAAGGAGAAGCGGTGTGCGGTAAATCAGACATAACGGCATCCAGCAAAGGTTGAGGGAGAGGCCCCGGCCATCCGCCGGGGCCTGCACAGGATATTCAGAGCCCGTAGCGCAGTTTCAGCGTGTCGGGATGGGGATTGAGGTACACCTGCTCGGCGAGATAGGGGTTGGGGTATTCCCGCAGGTAGTGGCGGATCAGGGTGAGCGGCACCAGCAGTGGAAAGACACCGGTGCGGTACTTGTCGATGGTGTCGCACAGCTCCTGCTTCTGGGCCGGGGTCAGCACCCGCTTGAAGTAGCCCTGCAGGTGCATCAGTACATTGGTGTGGCTGCGTCGGTTGGCCCGCAGGGTCAGCGCCGCCATCAACCCCTGGATGTAGCTGTCGGCCACCTGCTGCAGGTCGGCCTTGGCCAGGTTGCCGAGCAGCTTGCCAAGCGCCCGGTAGTGGGTGGTGGCGTGGGAGAGCACCAGATACTTGTAGCGGGAGTGGAAGCGGATCAGCGCAGAGGCGGTGATGCCGCGCGCACAGAGCTGCTGCCAGTCGTGGTAGGCAAAGACCCGCAGCACGAAGTTTTCCCGCAGGATGGGATCGCACAGGCGGCCATCCTCCTCCACCGGCAACAGGGGATTAGCCTCCATCAGCGCCTTGGCAAACAGGCCAACCCCCTCCTTGGCACTCCCCTCGTTGTTGGCGCCATAGATCCGCACCCGCTCCATGCCACAGCTGGGGGATTTGGCGCAGAGGATGTAGCCGGAGATGAAGTCGAGCTGGCGGGCCTTCTGCTCGCTGAAGGCGATGAGCTGGTCGGTGACGTCGAAGCTGCCATTGCTCGCCTCGGCACGGATCTCGCCGTGGCGCTTCACCAGCCGGATCGCGGCGCGGGGTGCCCCCAGGCCAATGGCCATCTCGGGACAGACGGGGTGATAGTCAAAGTGGGCACCGAGATCCCGCTCGCAGAAGCTGGAACGCTTGTGGCCCCCGTCGAACCGTACCTCCTGCCCCAGCAGGCAGGCGCTGATACCAACCTTGATCTTGTACATATCATCACTCCTTGTATAAGTCTGAATCCGTTATAGCAGTTATACAAAAAATTGGAAGTTGTATAACTATTGCGGACTGATACGGCGCAAGGGTGAAGGTTGGATCAACCGGAAATGAAAAAACCCATGACCGAGGTCATGGGTAAAAATGAAGACACTACAGGAAGGATGATTAAAAGCTGTACTTCACACCCAGGCTGGTGATGGAGCCCTGTTGCAGGTCCCACTTGCGGTAGGTGTAGTCGGCGGTGAGGGCCAGGTTCTGGCTCACCTTGTAGGCGGCGCCCACTTTGAAATCGTGCATGTTGTCGGTCATGTTGGCGTAGCGGTAGCCGGTGGAGAGCTCGACCGCGCCGATGTCGTAGCGCAGGCCAGCCTCACCGTACATGCTGCCGCTGCTCTTGCGGGTGATCTCATCCCAACCATTATTCTTGGCGCTGGACTTGAGCTCACGCTCCATGGTGTAACCCATCAGGCCCGCTTCCCCATACAGGTTCAGACCCGTGCTGAGCGGGGTGTAGACACCCAGACCCAGGCTGGAGATGCCCATGCTGTCGTTGCCATCGTTGCGGGAGGTGTACTCGCTGCCCAGACGACCGTAGAAGTTGGAACCGAAGCTCTTGGAGAGGTCCAGGTTCAGACCGCCGAAGTCGCGGTTGTTGCTATCCTTGCCGCCGATGTAATCGGACTTGGTGTGCGCCCAGGTCAGGCCGCCTTTGGCGTAGCTGAAGGCATCCTCAGCCAGAGCGGAAGTTGAAGCGAAACCGGCCAGAACCAGAACTGAAAGTGCAACTTTTTTCATTTTGATGACTCCATCGTTGAGCTAGTTGAGACCTAGCTGGAATGGGGTCATTGTGCAGAGGGTGGGGAGAAATGCCGAGCGGCAAGCTGTTGCCAAACCATGTCAGATGTAAGCAACTGTTGCAGGTGGTTACCGGGTTAACAATCAAGACAGGCTCCACGAAGGAGCCTGTTGCATGAGGGATCAGCGGAACTCCACTTCCTCAATCTCGACCCGCACCAGGGGCTTGCCGGTGAGGCCGGCAGGGCGCGGCACCTCCAGCACCATGGAGGGGCGCTGCTGCCCCTTGCGCAGATAGGACTCCGGCAGACGGTTCTCGCCGACCCAGAAGCGGGCCTCCTGCTTGACCAGCTGGGCCCCTTGCTCGCTGAACAGGGTCACGCTGCCACGCACCCGTACCACGTTGCGGGTGCCGGTGTTGCTCACCATGAACTGCAGTTGCAGAGGATCCGAGCCCTCCACCTTGGCCAGCTTGACGCCGATCCCATCCTTGACGGCCTGAGCCAGCAGCTCGGGGTTGCTCATCGCCTGCTCGGTCAGCACCGGCACGGCCACCGTGCCCTGCACCGCGCTGCCGTCGGCGGCGGGCTTGAGCAGCAGGTATTCCCAGGTGAAGTCATCGTTGAGCTGCACCTGGCGGCCATCCGGCAGGGTCACTTGGGTGAGCGGAGCGGCCTGCACCAGCAGTGGCGAGAGGCAGAGGGCAACCAGCAGACGGGACAAGGGTTTCATAGGGTGATGACTCGGCGTCGATGGAAAAGGGCGTCAGTATAAAGAGTCCGTCCCGGCTTGCCTATGACCGCACTCACGTTCCTGCCCTCGGTTGCCTAGACCACCAGCTCCTGCCGCTCCTCTTCCGCCGCCATGTCCAGCGTCACCAGATCGAAGGCCGTGCTCTTGAGGGCGGTGAGGATATCCGGCTGCAGATCGAAGGCCTGCGCCCGCAGCCGAGCCGGCACCCGCACCCGGGCCAGGGTGGTGGCCCGATCGGCCAGGGTATGAAAGAACACCTGGGCCTCCTCCAGCCCCATGTCGGCCAGCATCTGCTCCGCCATGTCCACCATTCGCAGATGACGGCGCTCCACCAGCTCGGGGTCGGAGAAACGGTAGCTCAGGCAGCCGTGGGCACTCTTGCCCCAGCGCCCAAGCTGGCGCTTGTTGAAGCCGTAGCGAAAGTCCCTGTGGGTCATGCCTTGCTTGGCAAACAGCCAGAGGGTATTGGTCGGCAGGCTGCCGAAACGGCGCAGATACTCCTGCAGCTCCTCGACCGGTGCGGGCATCAGCATGGGCAGATGGCTCCAGTCGGTTTCCAGCGCGGTGAGGTGGCAGATGTAGCGCACCGGGTCGATCACCTCGTTGAGGTGGCGCAGGTGATCGCAGAAGATCATCTCATCGGTCTTGATCACCCGCTGCTCGATGCCGTAACGCTGGCAGTAGCGCTTGGCGCGCGCCACCTCCTTGCGGCTGCGGGTCGGGCTGTCCAGGGTGATGGCCCGGATCCGGATACCGCTGGCGCGGCACAGATCCATGCTGTAGCAGGATTCCAGTCGACCGGAGAAGGAGACCGCCAGTTCGCCGTAGCCAGCCAGGGTCTCGATAAGTGACTGTTCCCTGGTCTGAAAGGTCTGATCGTATCCCCGATTCAGCACAACGATATTGGCATCCATAACGACGGCACCGGATGATGAATTGGGCGCCATTGTGCTGCAACAATCCTGAATAAACCCTTAAAGGGCAGGGATAAATCAGAATTTAATGATAATTTCATGCCAATTAGTTTCATTTTCATCCAACTGAGCATCATAAATCCGAAGTTTCGCCTGATGAACCTGATGCATGCGCAGAAATCCCTCCGCCTGTTCGAGGGAGGCAAAGGTCAACCGGCCCCCTCCGCTGTCGGTGAGACACTGCATCTCGCCGTCGGCCTCGACACAGAGCTGATACCCGCTGCCATCCAGACAGGCGATCAGCAGCCCCGCATCCGGATAGTGACTGAGCCAATTGCGAAACCGGCCATGCTCCATACCCTCTCCCTCTACATCCTGCCATTCAGGCGGGCAGGTAACCCTGCGCCACCAGTTGCTGGCGACAACTGTATGCATCGGTAAACACCAGGCCGCCGATCCCCAATGCTTGTGCGGCAGTCACGTTGACCGGGCTGTCATCGATGAACAGGCACTGCTCGGCCTGCAAGTCGAACGATACCAGCAGATAGCGGTAGATATCCGGCTCCGGCTTCATCATCCGTACCCTTGCCGATACCACCTTGCCACTGAAGAAACGCCAGAAGGGCTGATGCTGCTCCAGCCAGTCGATGCTGGCATGCCCCATGTTGGAGAGTGCGTAGAGGGTATGACCCGCCCCATGCAGGCTCTCTATCAGGCTCAGCATAGCGGGATCCGGCACCAGCGAGGCGGGCACCGCCTGCAAAATTGCCAGGTTTTCGGCAGCGCTCAGCCCGGTGCGATGCTCGGCCTGGCGGGCCATGGTGTGCAGTGACAGGGTGCCGCGGTCCACCTCCAGCCAGTCCGGGTGGTTGAACAGCCGCTCCGCCAGCTGCTCCGCTCCGTGCTCCCCGCGCACCGAGCGCACGATACCGACCGGATCCCAGCTCACCACCACCCGTCCCAGATCGAAAATAATCGCCATCTTCACCTCCAGCTATCTACGTCATTACGACAGCAAGCGGGTCCGTTTTACCCGGTTTTTCCCCCGCAGGCTCACGCCCCTACCCTGCCCCGTTCGCCTCCCCCGGGCAAGTTTTACTTGCATCGCACGGTCAAATCCCTTAATGGTTATGGCGTTACCTCAAGGACACACTCATGCACGCACCATTCTTTTTTGCTTTCTCGTTTATCCGGCCCTCATGAGGGAAGGCCCGTCGTCACGTGAAGCACTCGCGTAAACAGAAAGCAAAGACGAATCGAGCCTCCCCTAGCGGAGGTTTTTTTTTGCAGCCACCACAATCGATTACTTGGATAGGGAACCATCATGGCAACGCTCGACGAGATCAGACAAGACATCACCCAGTTGGATCAGGAACTGCTCGCCCTGCTGGCCAAACGCAAGACCCTCAGCATCGAGGTCGCCCGCGCCAAGCAGGCCAACCCGCGCCCGATCCGCGATCCCCAGCGCGAGCAGGATCTGCTGGTCGCCCTGATCCAGAAAGGGCGTGTGCTGGGGCTGGACGCCCAGTACATCACCCGCATCTACCACACCATCATCGAAGATTCCGTGCTCTCCCAGCAGGCCTATCTGCAGAGCCTGCTCAACCCGGAGCAGCAGGAGCCGATGACCAGCGTCGCCTACCTGGGACCGCGCGGTTCCTACTCCAGCCTCGCCGCCCGCAAGTACCTGGCCCGCTACAAGGATCAGGTGATCGAGGTGAACTGCCAGAATTTCCGCGAGGTGCTGGATGCGGTGGAATCGGGCCGTGCCGCCTTCGGGGTCCTACCCATCGAGAACACCAGCTCGGGCTCCATCAACGAGGTGTACGACGTGATGCAGCACACCAGCCTCTCCATCGTCGGTGAGCTGACCTACCCCATCGAGCACTGCATCCTCACCGCCGTGCCGACCGAGCTGGGCCGCATCAAGACCTTCTATGCCCACCCGCAGGTATTCCAGCAGTGCTCCCATTACCTCAGCAAGCTGGAAGGGGCGCGCCACGAGATCTGCGACTCCTCCTCCAGCGCCATGATGAAGGTGAAAGAACTGGCGAGCCCGGAGGCGGCAGCCATCGGCAGCGCCGCCGGCGGCGAGCTGTACGGGCTGGACGTGCTGGCCGAGCAGCTGGCCAACCAGAAAGAGAACTACAGCCGCTTCATCGTGGTGGCGCGCAAGCCCATCGACGTTGCACCGCAGATCCCGGCCAAGACCACCCTCATCATGTCCACCTCCCAGAAACCGGGCTCGCTGGTGGAGGCGCTGCTGGTGCTGCGCAGCAACGAGATCAACATGACCAAGCTCGAGTCCCGTCCGGTGCAGGGCAACCCGTGGGAGGAGATGTTCTACCTGGATGTCTCCGCCAACCTGCAGACCCCGGCCATGCAGGCCGCGCTGATGGAGCTGACCAAGATCACCCGCTACATCAAGGTGCTGGGTTGCTACCCGAGCGAAGACGTCAAACCGACCGCCGTACCGCCGGTGCTGCTGGGCAACTAGCCAACGCTGCAATCAGCCAGGCTGGGCGGCCGACACCACCAATGAAAAAGGCGACCCTCCGGGGTCGCCTTTTTGTCGTCCATTCGCCTGAGATATGCCGTCAGAACTGGCCCGCCATCAACTGGTTGATGTTGTAGAGGGCGCGGGTATCGAGCTCCATCTCGGTGGCATAGGTGTTGCCGCGGGGATAGGAGGCCACCACCCTGGCGCCGCGCACCATGCCGGCCACCGACACGTCCAGCGAGTTGGAGGTCTGGGTCAAGTCCTTGTAGCTGCTCTGGCCGCGCACCTGCTGGCCGTTGAGCTGTTCCGCCAGCTCCCGATAGGCATCCATCTTGGAGGCGCGGATGGCCTGCAGCATCTTCTCGGACTGGGACGGACCGGGCTGGATGTCGATCACCGCGTAGCCGACCGCCTTGAGCACCGGGAAGTCATCCGGCTTGTTGTTGCCGCCGCCATAGTTGACCACCCGATTGCCGCCGCTGCACGCCGTCAGCAGCAGGGCCAGCAGGCATCCGAACAGGATTTTCATTGCATCTACTCCTTGTCAGGGCGTCAAATTGACCAGATGGCCGCCGGGACGCGCCTGGCTGTCACGCATCAGGTAACCGCGGTTGAGCGAGGCCCGGCCAAACGAATTGTTGGCACCGAACAGGTATTGTTGCGGGATCAGGCTCTGGGCCGTGGTCTCCACCATCTTGGTACGCAGGTCGATGATGCGGGCATTGACCAGGATCCCCTGCTTGTTGCGGCTGAAGGTGCCGGTCAGGATGCGGGAGATGGGCAGCCGGGGGGAGAGATCCCGATAGTTGCGGCTCATCACGAAGTCCCCCTGCGGGGTGACCTTGATGCTGCCGGTCAGCTTGAAATCCACCACTACTTCCCCGCGCCGGTTCAGCTCGTAAATAAAGCTCTCCTCGATCTGCTGCCCCATCCAGTTGGTGTCCTGCAGGGTATCGAGATCGACGAAAGAGGAGACCGCAATGGGTTCGGTCAGAGTGGAGAGCGACTTGCGCTCCATCAGCTGATCGGTCATGCGCGCCACCAACCAGTTGAGTTCCATCCCCTGCGCCGCCTGACGAGGATCACCCTGCTCCCGGTTGATGGGGTCGGAGCCGCAGCCGGCCAATGCCAGGGCGAGCGCCAACGCCGTGATGAGTTTGTTCATGGATACCTTTCCTGTATCTGCACCTGATTTGTTATCGGTTCGACCGGCCAAAGCTTGAGCCGGGAATGAGGCATGGATCTTGCTAAATATTCGCGAGTGCTGTGCAACCGGCACGGTTCTGTGATCTGTATCGGCCGGCGACCTCGCTTCGACAGGGGTGAATCGCGCCGACCCGCATATTCAAGGTGCTTGTCATGAAATTACCGCTGCTGTTAACCCTGCTGCTGGCCAGTCTGTCGGCCCGGGCCGAGATCATCGAGGCGCAGGGCAGTGCCGCCATCCTGGGCGGAGACGAGGTCTACGCCCGCGAGCAGGCGACCCGCGATGCCCTGCGGCAGGCTCTGCTGGCGAGCGGCGCCGCCGTCTCCAGTATCCAGCGCCTGGAAAACGGCAGCCTGCGCTCCGAGCAGATCCAGATCCGTTCCGGCGGCGACATTCGCCAGTACCGGCTCAAGCGGGAAGAGGTGCGCAACGGCCGCATGTACATTACGGTACAGGCCGACATCCAGGCCGAACGCCAGATCTGCCAGACCCAGCACTACGCCAAGGATTTGACGCTGGTGCGGCTGCGGCTGCGCTACCCCGAGCAGGCGAGCTACGGCGCCCTCGACGACATGCCCGCCAACCTGTCACGCCGCATGTTCGAGGCCCTGGCCAACGCACCGCAAGGGGTAGCCGTGCGCCAGTGGCTGGACGAGAACCTGCGCATCGACCCGCTCCACCTGCAACAGGGGGATCGCAGCGCCCTCGAGGAGATCAAGGCGCTCAGCCTGCGCACCGACAGCCAGTATCTGGTGCTCGGCAGCATCGACGATCTCTCCCTCGAGCCGCAGGGCAACCAGCTGACCAGCTGGTATGAAGACCCCATCCGCAACTTTCGCATGCAGCTCTATCTGTTCGACGGCATCAACGGCAGCCTGCTCGGCCGCAAGGAGTACCAGGGCCGGGCCAACTGGACCTTCGCCAAGCGGGATCAGGTGGGCAGCAGCAGCGGCCAGTTCTGGCAGTCGAGCTACGGCCAGGAGGTCAACTACCAGTTGCAGGAAGCGGTACAGGATCTGGTGGCCCAGCTCAGCTGCGCCCCAGTCACCGCCCGGGTGATCGGCCAGAACGAGCGCGGCCCCCACATCAATCTGGGCCGCCGCAACGGCGTCCGGCTCGGGGATCAGTTCCGCATCCAGCACGATGCCGATTTCATCGACCCCTACGGCAAGTCGCGCATGATGCGCAACCCGGCCGACGGCCTGTTCGAAGTGGTGCAGGTATTCGAGGATGGCGCCATCATCAGCAGCCAGAACAAATATTCGCCGTTTAACATCCAGATCGGGGATCTGGCAGTATTGGAATAAGAATCAAGGGTTTAAAAGGGAGCGGCTTCTTGTATAATGCCCGCCACAATGCTCCCGTAGCTCAGTAGGATAGAGCGGTCCCCTCCTAAGGGACAGGCCACTGGTTCGACTCCAGTCGGGAGCGCCATACAAAACAAGGGGTTGGCATCATCATGATGCCAACCCCTTGGTCGTTCCAGGCCAAGGCAGCCATTCGGCCGATTGCGGGCACGTCGGCCGCCCCGCATCCCGCCACAAGCGTACCTGCCCGAACTAACCTGCCAGCCCCGTGGGGCCATCTCCCACTGCGACCAGAGTGAGCCTGACACCATGCTGGGCCAGCACCTCGCGGGCACTTTCGGGCAATTGCCCATCGCTGATGACCTGATCGATCGCTTCCCAGCCAACCACGTTGAAGGTACCCACCTTGCCGTATTTGGAGGAGTCGCAGATAAGTATTCGGGTCGCGGCGGCCTCCACCACGGCACGCTTGACCGGCACCTTCTGCTCGCTGGGGGTGGAGATCCCCAGGGCATCCCAGGAGGAGGCCGACAAAAAGGCCACATCAAGATGCAAATTGCGCAGGAAGTGAGCGGTGGCCTCGCCAGCGCAGGACTGGTTCTCCCGAATGACCTGCCCGCCGGTGTGATAGAGGCGGCAACGGCCGTGCTCGATCAGGTAGGCGCAGACCATGAAGTCGTTGGTCACTATCATCAGATCTTCCCGCTGCGCCAGCTCCCGGGCCAGCTCGAGGGAGGTAGTTCCCGCATCCAGATAGACGGAGCTGCCAAGTGCCACCTGGGCTGCAGCACTGTACGCAATGGCGAGCTTGGCCTCCTGCATCAGACTGCGCTTGGTGGCGTGGGAGGGTTCGCTCTTGATCCGTTCTGAAAGGCTCACCCCCCCTGACACGGAGATGACCCGCCCCTGATCTTCGAGCTTCTGGATATCGCGCCTGATGGTCATGTGGGAGACCTGCAGGCGCTCGGTCAATTCTGTGATGCTGACGGCACCGCGCTCGGCCAGCAGGTGCAGGATCTGTTGCTGTCTCTCTACGGGGATCATGGGCAATCCGTAACGCTAAAATGAGCGTCCATGTTACCCCAGCAGGATGGGAAGTTTTGATAAAAAAGCAAATCAAGGCTCACAATTCACAACAAATCACATAAGCATCTCCATTAAAGTCACTCAATCGGCTCCACACCTCTTTAAATAACAAAAATTAACACAATTAAAGTTAAATTTTGTGACGCCTGCCTAATATTTCATCACCACAAGCCCCTACTATCGGTTCATTCGTTGTAATCGAGGAACTGAGAGATGAGCAGACCCTATCACGTTGCGGTCATCGGCCTGGGCGCCATGGGCATGGGCGCCGCCCGCTCCTGCCTGCGGGCCGGACTCACCACCTATGGCATCGACCTCTGTGCGACCGCCCGGGAACAGCTGCAGGCCGCCGGAGCAGCAGCCGTCATGGCCGATGCCCGCCCGCTTGCCGAAACCCTGGACGCCGTTCTGCTGCTGGTGGTCAACGCCACCCAGGTGCGCCGCATCCTGCTCGGCGAAGAGGGGCTCGCTCGCCATCTCAAACCGGGCACTGCCGTCATGGTCTCTTCCACCATAGCGGCAGAAGAGGCGAGCGCCCTAGCCGCCGAGCTGGCCACGCTGGACCTGCCGATGCTGGACGCCCCGGTCTCCGGCGGCGCCATCAAGGCCGAGGCCGGCGAGATGACGGTGATGGCCGCCGGCGCCGATGCCGCCTTCGACAAGCTGGCCCCTGTGCTCGATGCGGTGACCGGCAAGGTCTACCGAGTCGGCAGCAAACCGGGCCAGGGCAGCACGGTCAAGATCGTTCACCAACTGCTGGCGGGCGTGCACATCGCCGTGGCCGCCGAGGCCATGGCGCTGGCGAGCCGCGCTGGCATCTCGCTCGATCTGATGTACGACGTAGTGACCCATGCCGCCGGCAACTCCTGGATGTTCGAAAACCGCATGGCCCGGGTGCTGGCCGGCGACTACCAGGCCCGCTCGGCGGTCGACATCTTCGTCAAGGATCTCACCCTGGTAGCCGACACGGCGCGAGAGCTGCGCTTCCCGCTGCCGCTGGCGAGCACCGCCCTCAACATGTTCCTCACCGCCAGCAACGCCGGCCACGGCCAGGAAGATGACAGCGCCGTCATCAAGATCTTCGACGGCATTACCCTGCCAGGCATGGAGGAGGCACAATGAAACTGGGCGTGATTGCAGACGACTTTACCGGGGCTACCGACATCGCCGGCTTTCTGGTGGAAAACGGCCTCGCCACCCTCCAGCTTGCCGGCATCCCGCCGGCGGTGGATCTCAGCGGCATCGATGCCGTGGTGATCAGCCTCAAGAGCCGCTCCTGCCCAGCGGGCGAAGCAGTTCGCGACTCGCTGGCCGCCCTCGACTGGCTCAAGGCACGCGGCTGCCCGCGTATCTACCAGAAGTACTGCTCCACCTTCGACAGCACGGCGGCCGGCAATATCGGCCCGGTCACCGATGCCCTGCTGGCGGCGCTGGAGAGCCGGTTCACCCTGATCTGCCCGGCCCTGCCGGTGAACGGTCGCACCGTCTATCAGGGCAACCTGTTCGTCGGCGCCCAGCCGCTGGCCGAGTCCGGCATGCGCCACCATCCCATCACCCCCATGACCGACAGCAATCTGCTGCGATTGATGGAGAGGCAGGGCTCGGGGCGCGCCGGACTGGTGCCCTTCACCACCATAGCGCAGGGCCCCGCAGCCATTGCCGACGCCTTCGAGCAACTGGTGCGTGATGACGTGCGCTACGCCGTGGTCGATACCCTCACCGAGCAGCACCTGCTGGATATCGCTGAGGCCGCCATCGAGATGCCGCTGGTGACCGGCGGCTCCGGGCTCGCCATCGGCCTGGCCCGGTTGCTCGGTAACGGCAATCCGGCCGCCGCCCGCGCCGCGGGAAGACCGCTGGGCACTCGCGCCGTGGTGCTGTCGGGCTCCTGCTCCGAGATGACCAATCGCCAAGTGGCCCGCTATCAGAAGGTGGCGCCAGCACTGGCCCTCGACGTGGCAGCTTGCCTGACGCAAGCCGACTACCCGGCCGAACTGGCACGCTGGGTTCTGGATCAGCCGGCAACCCCCGCCCCCATGATCCACGCCACCACCAGCCCGGACCGGCTGGCCGAGATCCAGGCCCGCCATGGCCGCGACCTTGCAAGCGAGGCGGTGGAGCAGTGCTTTGCTCGCCTCGCCGTACTGCTGCGCGCCGCAGGCATAGACAGTTTCATCGTCGCCGGCGGCGAGACCTCGAGCTGCATCACCCAGGCGCTGGGTATTGCCGCCTTCCACATAGGCCCGCAGATCGCCCCCGGTGTGCCCTGGGTGCGTGCAACTGACACCCCACTCTCGCTGGCCCTCAAATCCGGCAACTTTGGTGACGAGACCTTCTTCAGCCGGGCACAGGAGTTTTTCCATGACTGAACAGGCACTACGCGACACCATGGTGATGCTGGGCGCATCCCTTTTCCAGCGAGGCTATGCCACCGGCGGCGCCGGCAATCTCTCCGCCAAACTGCCGGACGGCACCCTACTCGCGACCCCGACCGGCTCCTGCCTCGGCCGGCTCGATCCGATGCGTCTCGCCCGGGTGAGCATGAGTGGCGAGCATCTGGGGGGGGATCGCCCCTCCAAGGAGGTAGCCTTCCACCTCGCCATCTACCACAACAACCCGAACTGCCAAGCCGTGGTGCACCTGCACTGCACTCACCTGACCGCCCTCTCCTGCCTGGAGGGACTGGATCCGGCCAACGTCATCCGTCCCTTCACCCCCTACTACGTGATGCGGGTCGGCCAGCTGCCGCTCATCCCCTACTACAAGCCCGGGGATGCCCGCATCGCCGAGGAGCTGGGGCGCCGCGCTCCCGAAGGCAACGCCTTCCTGCTGGCCAACCACGGCCCCGTGGTGACGGGCAAGGATCTGGTGGATGCGGTCAACAACATGGAAGAGCTGGAGGAGACGGCTCGCCTCGCCCTGCTGCTGCACGGACAGCGGATCCGCTACCTGAACGAACCCGAAGTTGATGAATTGAGGAGGATGAAACCATGAGCAAGTTTGCCGCCAATCTCACCATGCTGTTTACCGAAGTGCCGTTCCTGGAGCGCTTCGCCGCCGCCCGCGACGCAGGCTTCAGCGCGGTGGAGTTCCTCTTCCCTTACGAGTGGCCGGCCGCCGAGCTGGGTCGCCAACTGCAGCTGCACGGTCTCTCCCAGGCGCTGTTCAATATGCCGCCGGGCAACTGGGCGGCAGGGGAGCGCGGCATGGCCGCCATCCCGGGGCGGGAGGCCGAGTTTCGTGCCCACCTGCCAAGTGTGCGCGACTACGCCCTGGCGCTCGGTTGCACCAAGGTGCACGCCATGAGCGGCATAGTCGACCCCGCTCATAGCCTCCCGGCCCACCGCCAGACCCTGATCGACAACATCCGCTTCGCCGCCGACTTCCTGGCCGCAGACGGTATCAAGGTGCTGCTGGAGCCCCTCAACGATCGGGACGTGCCCGGCTACTTCCTGGCTCACCAACTCGACGCCCTGGCGCTGGTGCAGGAGATAGACAGACCCAACGTGGGGGTGCAGCTCGACCTCTATCACGCCCAGATCATGGACGGGGATCTCACCCGTCTCATCGGCAAGCTGGGCCCGGCCATCGGCCACGTCCAGATCGCCTCGGTACCGGATCGCCACGAGCCGGACGAGGGGGAGATCGCCTACCCGCACCTGTTCAAGGTGCTGGCGCAGGCGGGCTACCACGACTGGATCGGCTGTGAATACAACCCCAGAGGCAACACCCGGCAAGGCTTGACCTGGCTGGCACAACAATAACGACCCTACACACGAACGAGTCTGAGGATAGCAAGATGCAGATCATCATCACCGGCGGCGGCGGCTTTTTAGGACAGAAGCTGGCCCGTGCCCTGTTGCACAGTTCCTTACCTTTCAGCGAGCTGCTGCTGGTGGACATTCAGGCGCCACCAGCCCTGGCCGACCCACGGGTACGCTGCCTGCAGGCGGATCTGACCGCCCCCGGAGTGGCCGAGTCCCTCATCAGCGAGCGAACCGCCGCGGTCTACCACCTGGCCGCCATCGTCAGCAGCCACGCTGAGCAGGACTTCGATCTGGGCTGGCAGGTCAACCTGAACACCACCCGCACCCTGCTGGAGGCGTGCCGCCATGCCCGGCCGGGCATCCGCTTCGTGTTCACCAGTTCGCTGGCGGTCTATGGCGGCCCGCTGCCGGAACTGGTGAATGACGGCACAGCCCTCACTCCGACCTCCTCCTACGGCGCCCAGAAGACGATGGGGGAGCTATTGGTCAACGACTACAGCCGCAAGGGCTACGTTGACGGCCTGGCGCTGCGCCTGCCCACCATCTGCGTGCGGCCGGGCAAACCGAACCGCGCCGCCTCCTCCTTTGTCAGCAGCATCATCCGCGAGCCGCTGCAAGGGGAGAGCGCCATCTGCCCGGTGAGCCCAGATCTGCGTCTCTGGCTCTCCAGCCCCACCACCGTGGTTGCCAACTTCCTGCTGGCCGCCACCCTGCCAAAGGGGGATGGCCGCAGCATCAACCTGCCCGGCATCAGTGTGACCGTCGGCGAGATGCTGACGGCGCTGACTCAGGCAGGCGGCCAAGCGGCGCGGGATCGGGTGCAATTTGCCGCCGATCCGGCCATCGAACGCATTGTGGCCAGCTGGCCGGGGCGCATCGACAACCAGCGCGCCAGCGCCCTCGGTTTCATGGCAGACAGGACGTTTGCCGACATCATCGACAGCTTCATCACCCATGACATGCAGGAGGCATCATGAGCGACATCCCAACCCCCATCATCGGTCTCATCATCGCCGTCTTCGTGCTGGTGTTTCTGGTCATCCGTACCCGGGTGCACGCCCTGATCGCCATGCTGGCGGCGGCCTGTATCGCCGGGATCACCGGCGGCATGAGCATCGACAAGACCCTCACCGTCATCACTCAGGGCTTTGGCTCCACCCTCGGCAGCATCGGCATCGTCATCGGCCTCGGGGTCATGATGGGTCGCCTGCTTGAGGTCTCCGGCGCCGCCGAACAGATCGCCTACAGCTTCATCAAGTGGCTCGGCAAACGCCGCGAGGAGTGGGCGCTGGCCATCACCGGCTACATCGTCAGCATCCCCATCTTTGTGGATTCCGCCTTCGTCATCCTCTATCCGGTGGCCAAAGCGCTGGCGAAAAGCGGCAAGCGCTCCCTGCTCACCCTGGGGGTGGCGCTGGCGGGCGGCCTGGTGGTGACTCACCATACCGTGCCGCCCACCCCGGGCCCGCTGGGGGTTGCCGGCCTGTTTGGGGTGGACATCGGCGCCATGCTGCTGACCGGCATGGCCCTCGCCATCCCCTGCGTGCTCGGCATCGTCTTCTATGCCCAGTGGCTCGACAAGAAGTACCCCGAGTTCGGCGCCCAGGCTGCCCAGACCCCGGATGAGCTGCAGGTCACCTATGAGCAGTACCTCAAGGAGAAGGAGGGCAAGACCCTGCCGAGCCTGAGCCTGTCGCTGCTGCCGATCCTGGTGCCCATCGTGCTCATCTTCCTCAAGGCCATCTTCACCACCCTCGCCACCCTGGAAGGGATGGACGGCCTGATGGAGAACCCGCTGGTGCAGGGCATCAACTTCATCGGCGCCCCCATCATCGCGCTCGCCATCAGCGTGCTGCTGGCGGTCTACACCCTGGTGCCACACATGGACAGGCACGCCACCGCCGCTCGCCTGGAAGAGGGGCTGCAGTCGGCCGGCATCATATTGCTGGTGACCGGTGCCGGCGGCGCGCTGGGGGCGGTGCTGCGCGACAGTGGCGCAGGCCAGCAGCTGGCCGAGCAGATCGCCCTGCTGCCCATCTCACCCATCCTGATCCCCTTCATCGTGGCGACCCTGGTGCGCCTCATCCAGGGATCCGGCACCGTGGCCATGGTGACGGCGGCGTCCATCTCGGCCCCCATCCTGGCGCAGATCCCAGGGGTCAACATGTTGCTGGCCGCCCAGGCCGCCACCATGGGGTCGCTCTTCTTCGGCTACTTCAACGATAGCCTGTTCTGGGTGGTCAACCGGATGATGGGGATCTCGGACGTGAAGCAGCAGATGATCGTCTGGTCCATCCCGACCACCATCGCCTGGGCCATCGGCGGCACCGGCGTCGCCCTGCTGAACCTGATGTTTGGCTCCGGCGGTACCTGGTTCGACCCCGTGCTGCCGCTGCTGGTGCTGGCGCTCATCATCTGGGGCGTGCGTCGCCAGCAGCTGCCTGCCATCAGCAGCGCGGTGGCTGACAGCAAATAATCCCGTCGCCACACCACTGAGGTATGGCCATCAGGGAGGGCCGGTCTGCTAGACTGGCCCTCTTTTTGTTCATTCATCTGCAAAGGAGTGTCGGATGTCTGCTGCTTCGTGGTGCGACAAGTCCACCGGGCTGGCGCTGCTGACCATAGTGCTGTGGGCCTCGCTGGCGGCGCTCACCTCCCGGGTTACCAGCGTGTCACCGCTGGTACTGGTGGGGCTGGTGCTGTTTTTCTGCGGGGCGGGAGCCCTGCCGTTCTGGCGTCAGTGGCGGGCCCGTCCGGTCAACTGGCTGGTGACCATCAGCGCCCTGCTGCTCTACCACCTGCTGCTGTTCATGAGCTTTCGCCACGCCCCCGTGCTGGAGGCGAACCTCATCAACTACCTGTGGCCGCTGTGCATCATCCTGTTCACCCCATTGCTGCTGCCGGGCCACCCGCTGCACGGTCGTCACCTGCTGGCCGGCGCCCTGGGTCTGGCCGGCTCGGTACTGGTGATGGTGAACGGCGAGCTGCAGCTGCAACAGGCCTATCTGCCTGGCTATCTGCTGGCGCTGGGGGCCGCCATCGTCTGGGGCGCCTACTCGGTGCTGTCGCGCCGGCTGCCGCCAGCCCCGGCGGTGATGACGGCGGCGGCCTGTCTGCCCGCCGGGTTGCTGGCACTGCTGCTGGCCTGGCTGCTGGAGGGACCACTGCCGGTGGCACGCATCCCGGCCGGTGACTGGGGCCTCATCATCGGGCTGGCGCTCGGCCCCATGGGGGCGGCCTTCGTCACCTGGTATCTGGCGCTGCGGGACGGGGATCCACGCCGGATCGGGGCACTGGCCTATCTGACGCCGCTGCTGAGCACGCTGCTGCTGGTGCTGCTCAATGGCGAGCAGCTCACCCCCCGTCACCTGCTGGCCGGCGCCCTCATCATGGGTGGCGCCCTGCTCGGCATGCTGGGCAAGCCCCCTGCCCGCAACCAGCAGGAAGCCCCTGCCCCGCAGCCGTAAGCCAGTCCCCCTCGACAGTCAGTCCGGGCCGCCGGGCTGACTGTCATAAAAGCGCCATCTCTGCTGCTTAAGCTCACGCCGACGCCCATCGCCGTGGTTCAACAAGCAGGAATGCTGCCGTGAAAATTGCCCATTATGCCTCCCTCTCTTCCCTCGCTCTGCTGCTGGTCGCCGCCGTGCAGGTCGGTGCCCTCTGGCACGGCTGGCAACAGCTGAACCAGGCCGAGCAGGCCCAGTACCAGCACGAACGGCTGCAGCAGCGGCTCACCGGCACCCTGCAGGGCACCTTGCGCGACTACCTCGCCAGCGGCGATCCGCTGCGGCTGACCGAGGCCGAAGGGGTACGCAAACAGGCGCTAGCCCAGCTCTCCCAGCAGGATGTGGCGCTCACGGCGCCGCTGCGCACCCTGCTCGAACAGATGGGAGCGCGCATCGACAGCGACTATCTGGCGGCCGGCAAGCTCTCCGGCAACAGCCAGTGGCTGCTGCAAAATGCCGAGAACGAGCTGACCGATCAGGCCAGGGCGCTGCTGCGTTACGGCCAGCAAGGGGCGACGGGGAGCGACCCGGCCAGCGCCGAGCGCTATCGCCAGCTGGCCGGCGACCTGTTGGCGGCCCTGCCGGGGCTCGCTCACCTGCGCCAGAACTACATGGAGCAGGCCAGCCCCAAGCTGCTGGAAGGGTTGCAGTTCGAGCTGACGGCCCTGCAAAAACAGGCCGAGCAGCTGGCGGTCCTGCCGAGTTTGGATCTTTTCGAGGCGCCTCCTGCCGACGAGTTCACCCTGGGGGAACCGGAGCGCAAGGAGCTCGGGGATCTGCCCAAGGCCGAACTGCTCTCGCTGCTCAAGCGCTACCCGCAGGAGCTGGAGAACAGCCGCAAGGCGCTGCAACAGCAGCAGGCGGGCCGTCTCGCGGTGCAACAAGACATAGGCCAGATGCTGCAAGCCACCGGCCACATCGGCAGCGAACTGGCCGCCGCCCGTCAGGCGGTCAACCAGCGGCTGGCCGCCATCCTCGGCAGTCTGGCGCTCTGTCTGGTACTGGTCGCCCTGCTGTTTGCGCTGGTACAGCGCCGCTGGCTGGCCAGGCCGCTGCTGCGCCTGCGCGCGGCCTTCCTGCAGCTCGACGAGACCGGGCAGGCCGAAACCCTGCCAGAGGGGAGCGAGCGCAACGAGCTGGCCGACATCGTCGCCAGCTACAACCGCCTCATCCTGCGGCTGCAGCAGGATCAGCAGCAGAAAGAGGGTCAGCTGTCGGCGGTGTCGCAAAGCCTGCAGGGGATGGTCAACCAGGTGCAGGAGATCCATCACAGTACCCGCACCACGGAACAGGCGGTGGACGAGAGCGATCTGATGATGAGCGAGCTGAACCAGCTGGCCGGCGAGGTGCATCAGGTGGCCGCCGAGATAGCGCAGCACGCCCAGCACAACGAGCACTCCATGAGCCAGAGCGAGCAGCTGGTGGGCGGCATGTTGCAGGCCACCGCCCAGACCGGGCTTGCCATCGACGAGAGCGGCGGCGCCCTGGCCCAGCTCAAGCGCTCGGTGGAAGATGTGACCGCCATCGTCGACGTGATCGGCCACATCTCCCAGCAGACCAACCTGCTGGCACTCAATGCGGCCATCGAGGCGGCGCGGGCCGGCGAGCAGGGGCGCGGTTTTGCGGTGGTGGCCGACGAAGTGCGCCACCTCTCCGCCGATACCCAGCGCTCCCTCGGCCAGATCACCGAGATCCTGACCAGACTCACCCAGGCGGGGGAGCAGCTCGGCACCGTGCTGGCGCGGATCACCGCAGAAGCCGCCGCCCAGCGCCAGCAGGCGGAGCAACTGCGCCAGACCACCCAGGCAGTGCGGGAGATGGCGCGCAGCACGGCGGTCATCGCCCTGCAGGGGGCCGACAACGCCAAGAGCCAGGAGCACAAGCTGGCCAGTTTTGCCGATCTCATCGGCCGCATCAGCCAGCACGCCCGCCAAGGCAGCCGTCTCTCGGTGCAGGTGTCGGAGCACATCCACCACCAGGCCAGCCAGATCCCGCGCATCCTCGGTCACCAGGCCTGAGCCGTGCCGGTTTAGCCGGCGTCCCCTACCCGGCCCCTGCCATCGCGCAGGGGTTTATCTTTTTTTGTAGCACAAAATTATCTGTTATCCGCTGGTTAACGAAGAAAGATCCCTCTGCACAGTGCGATCCGTCCGGATCGGCCGGCAATTTCATCTGAAAACGTTGTCATCACCGATATCAGCGGGCTGGGAGTGTCCACAGCAAGCGTCATGATTATTTGCACTCGGTCATATTTTTGAAACTTGGTGGGAACTTTCCATTGATATTTCGCACCGCGAACGTACTCTTGGATTGTCCGATAGCCAAGGATCGGAACACAAAAAAACAAACTATGTGATGAACAGAACTGCACCACCGCAGATGTGCCAAGACGTCGCGGCCGCAGCCGACATACTCGAACTTTTTGCCCTTCGGGGTCTTGATTGCAATGCCAATACCGAGCGGCGGGCGCTTGCCTGACTGCCGGACAAAAAAAGCTAAGTCCATAAAATCAGGAGCAATACAAAATGGAAAAAGTGATCTTCAAACGTGCCGCATTGAGCGCAGCCATCGTTGCTGCCATGCTCGCCCCCGGTATGGTGTTGGCTGCCGACGAAGCCGGCCCCACCTATGCAGCCGCTGCCAGCAAATTCTATGAAGAAGGCAAACTCAACGGTGGCCTCTTCTACTTCCAGCGTGACCGTCAGCGTATCGATGGCGACCCCACCGCCAAGAACAAAGAAGGCAAGTACCAGTCCAACCTGAGCCACGCCACCACCCAGGCCTCCCTGAACTTCAACTCCGGCTACGCCTGGGACGTGGTGGGTATCGATGTGGGCGGTTTCGGTGCCTATGACCTGGCCGTGACCGAGAACCACCCGGTCAACCAGGAGAACGAATTCTCCTTCGCCGGCAACAAATGGGGCGAAAACTACAAGGACGGCTCCCCGGAAGGCGGCTTCAGCCTGGCCAACGCCTCGCTGAAATTCAAGGCGCTGGACGGTGCCCTCACCGCCAAGGGTGGTCTGACCCAGCTCTACGTACCGGGCGTGATCGGCGTGAACTGGTCCTATCAGCCGGGTACCTACCGTGGTGGCCAGATCGAGGGTAACTTCGGTGGCCTCTACCTGACCTACGCCATCGCCGACGAGTACAAATCCCCCTGGTACAAAGAGACCCAGAAGTTCTCCCGTGCCAAGGCATGGATGGATCCGTTCGCCGATGAAAACGTCATCGACTACATCCAGGGTGTCGCCGCCCGTTACACCTTCGAGAACGGCACCGCCATCACAGGTTCCTACGGTAACTCCGAAAACTACATGGACAGCTACCACTTCAAGCTGGCCCATAAATTCGACGTGCTGAACGGCCTCTCCACCAGCTACCAGTTCTACGGTTCCGACACCAAGACCTATCAGAAGGGTGGTGCCGACATCGAGACTTACGATGGCCTGGCATGGCAGCAAGCGCTGACCGCCGCCTGGGGCATGGGCCCGTACGGCTTCCGTCTGGAAGGTCTGTGGACCAAGGCCGAGGGTAACGAAGGCAACTACCTGCCCCGTCTGACCCGTGGCTACGGCAACTCCCAGGGCGCGAACGAAATCTGGTGGGACTCCCGCTCCGACTGGAACGCCAACAACGAGAAAGCGCTCTACTTCGGCGTGACCCGTTCCCTGGATGACCTGGTGGGTGCACCTGGCTGGTCCGTCGGTGTCTCCGGTGCCTACGGCTGGGATATCCAGAAAGGCGACGGCACCAAGGCCACCAACGGTGAAGATACCGAATGGGCAGCCAACTTCGACGTCATGTACACAGTGCAGGATGGCAAGCTGAAGGGCACCCTGTTCAAGCTGCACTACACCGATTACAACAACGACATCAGCCAGAGCGGCGGTTGGACCGAATACCCCAACATCTTCGCCTCCGAGAAAGACGTCAAGTTCCACATCATCATGCCGTTCACCATCCTGTAAGCAGGTGGTTGAAGTTAGCAAACCGGGCCGATTGGCCCGGTTTTCTTTTTTCTGATCAGCGGGTTAACATGCAAAACCGCAGGTGCTGCTGCCTGCCCCGTCACCACAAGGATGCCCCCATGTCCCGCTTCGTTCTGATCACCGGCTGCTCCAGCGGCATCGGCCTGGCCGCCGCCAAGGTACTCGGCCAGCACGGCTACACCGTCATTGCCTCCGCCCGCAAGGCCGAGGACGTGGCGCTGCTGCGCCAGCTGGGTTTGCTGGCGGTCGAGCTGGATCTGGCCAACGAGGCCAGCATAGAGCGGGGCGCGGCCGAGGCGCAGGCACTGGCCGGCGGCCGCCTGTATGGCCTGTTCAACAACGGTGCCTACGGACAGCCCGGCGCGCTGGAGGATTTGCCCACCCAGGCGCTGCGCGAGCAGTTCGATACCAACCTGTTCGGCTGGCACCACCTCATTCGTCAGCTGCTGCCGGCCATGCTGGCGGCCGGCGAGGGGCGCATCGTGCAGAACAGCTCGGTGCTGGGGCTGGTGGCCATGAAATATCGCGGCGCCTACAACGCCAGCAAGTTCGCGCTGGAAGGGTACACCGATACCCTGCGCCTGGAGCTGGCCGGCAGCGGCGTGCAGATCAGCCTGATCGAGCCGGGCCCCATCGACACCCGCTTTCGGGCCAATGCGCGCGCCGCCTTCCTGCGTCACATAGATCCCGCCACCAGCCGCCATCAGGCCGCCTACCAGCAGACCCTGAGCCGGCTGGAGCGTGAAGGGGGTGCCCGCGGTTTTACCCTGCCAAGCGAGGCCTGCATCGCGCCGCTGCTGCACGCACTCGGTAGCCCGCGCCCCAAACACCGCTACCCGGTCACCTTCCCGACCCGGCTGTTCGGGGTGCTGCGCCGCCTGTTGCCCAGTCGCCTGCTCGACCGGATCCTCGCCAAGTCGGCCTGACGGCGACCGCCTCGCCACCCGGCACGCCTGCAAGCAGCCTGCCGCCAGGGGCGACGACGAGCATCGTCGCCTTTCGTCTCATCACCACCAACCGGCACCAGAATGCGGCACCAGAGTGGCTTGAATCAGCCAAGCCGCCATCCCTGGCAGTACCCGCTCAGTAGTGCTGGCCGTTGCTGTAATAGCAGCTCTTGACGATGGGCAGCACCTGCACCACCACATAGGTCTGCTCCCCCAGCACCGCTTTCAGGTGGCGGGTGATCAGCGCCGCAGCCGCGTCCTGCAGCTCCTGCGGGCGTTCGAACCAGACCAGCTCGACGAACGGAAAGCCGGCCTCGACCTCCCCCTCGCGCACCCAGTGGCTGTCGATGCTCTCCAGGGTGACGAACTCCGGTTTGCCCCCGGTGAGGGCACAGAGATCCTCCAGCAGGGAGGCGCTTATCTGCTTGAGGGTGTCGACGGAGACGGCCCGAAAACGAAGATGGGGCATGGGAAAACCTCTTGGCTGTGACAAATGAGGACTTATCATAGGGGTTATTGTGACGAAGAGAAGCCATCCGCTGACATAAGGTTCCCCATGAGACTCCATCGCCTGCTGCTCCCCTTCCTGCTCTGCCTGCTGCTGCCGCTGAGCGCCTTTGCCGACCCCGCCTTCTATCGGGTCAGCAAGGGCGATCAGCAGCACTGGCTGCTGGGCTCCATCCACGCGGGCAAGCCCTCGCTCTATCCGCTGCCCGACCCCATCGAGCGGGCCTGGCTGCAGAGCCGCGCCCTGGTGCTGGAAGTCGACCTGACCCACATCAGCCAGCAGCAGTGGCAAGAGATGGGGGCCATCACCCGGCTGGTGGACGGCAAGACCCTCAAGGAGCACATACCGCTCGACCTCTACCGGCGCACCATCATCGCCGCCGGCCAGAACGGCCTGACCGAGAACATGCTGGCCCCGCTGCGCCCCTGGTTCGCCGCCGTCACCCTCACCCAGGCGGCACTGGAGCGCACCGATTTTCGCAGCGCGCTCGGGGTGGATCAGCACTTCGCCAAACAGGCCACCGACGGCGGCAAGCCCATCATCGGCTTCGAGACCCTGCTCGAGCAGCTCGGCTACCTCGCCAGCGTCGGTGACAACCAGACCCTGATGCTGGAGAGCACCCTGGACGAGCTGCCCGAACTCGAGCGCGGTTTTCGCGAGGTGATGAAAGCGTGGGAAGAGGGGGACGAGGCGACCCTCATCAACCTGCTCAAATCGGAGATGGCACCGCCCAAGCTGCAGACCTGGCTGGAGCAGACCCTGCTGGCGGAGCGCAACCACAACTGGCTGAAGAAATGGTCCACCCTGCCGAACGAGAGCTTCATCGTGGTAGGAGCGCTGCATCTTTACGGCGACCAGGGCTTGCTCGCGTTGCTGGAGCAGCAGGGCTGGCGCATCACCCCGCTCACCGAGCCGGGTCCGCGCAAGCAGGCCCGCCAATAAGGCGCAGACGGGGCCACATCGGCCCCGTCAGGGTCTTTATATGGGAGGGCGCTCACAGATCCGGCTGCCGATTTAATAACCACAGAAGGACTTGATCGAGATCATCTCTTTGCTCCCAAAGAGGTATCTATCATGCCTGTCATCAATGGGATGACTGGAGTGCATGAGATGGAATTTTGGATGAACCTGATGTTCGGCAACAGCGTGGGACTG
Source organism: Aeromonas sp. V90_14 (assembly GCF_029967615.1). NCBI lineage: Bacteria > Pseudomonadati > Pseudomonadota > Gammaproteobacteria > Aeromonadales > Aeromonadaceae > Aeromonas > Aeromonas sp. V90_14. The sequence continues at coordinate 266,570 of NZ_JASCAS010000033.1, forward strand.
ATGTCCATGTTGGTGATTATCGGTACCTTCCTGCTGATCAGTTCCTACGCGGCTTATTTCATCTACAAGGTGATGAACGCCAAGCCGCCGAAAGAGGGCCAATAAGCCTGCGTCAGGCGATCCCCGATCGCCTGATCCCGCCCTCGCCTCCCCTTTGCTCACGGGCTGAGCAACCCGGCGCCACCAGCGCGCCCGCCACTTTCAGATCCGCCCCCGCCCGCTATAATGGCTGCTCATTCCACCTGCGGGGAGCCTGCCGTGTCTCATAACGACGAACTCTCACTGTTTCGCAATGAAGTGGCCGATGTGCGCCCCATTCGCAACGACCATATCCGCCTCCAGACGGCGGGCAGCAGCCCGACCGACGCCCAGCTGGCGCGGCGCCAGGCCGCCACCGCCGAACAACTCGCCCTGGATCACCTCAGCATGGAGGCGGTCGAGATGCTCGACCCCCACGCCATCGTCGGCTTCAAGCGCGACGGGGTGCAGGAGGGGGTCTACAAGAAGCTGCGACTCGGCAAATACGAGCTGCAGGCGAGCCTGGACCTGCACCAGAAGACCCTGAACGAAGCGCGCCAGAGCCTGGTGCAGTTCATTGCGGATTGCGAACTGCGCGACATCCGCTGCCTGCTGATCCTGCACGGCAAGGGGGAGCGCAGCACGCCGCGCGCCCTGCTCAAAAGCTATGTCAGCGCCTGGCTCCCGCAACTGCCGGCGGTGATGGCCATGCACAGCGCCGAGCGCCGTCACGGTGGCGGCGGAGCCCTCTACGTGCTGCTGCGCAAGAGCGAGCGCAAGAAGGCAGAGAACCGCGAACGCCATCAGAAACGGCTCGGCTAGCCAGCGCCCGTCATCTGGTCAGTCATCCTAAGCCAGGGTGGTAAAACGCTCGAGGGCAGTGTTAGCATCGTTCGGCCCCGAGCATGCCAGGTACGGGGTGCACGCCATCAGGGACGATAACAAGGACAATCCCATGTCATATCAGAAACTTGAACAACATCAGCAACAGCTGCACCGGCTCTCCCACCTCTCGGCCATCTGTGGCTGGGATCAGGCCGCCATGATGCCGGAGGGGGGCAACGAAGCCCGCGCCGAGGCCATGGCCGAACTGGGGCTGCTGATCCACCACAAGCGCACCGCCCCCGAGCTGGGCGACTGGATTGCCAAGGCCGAGAGCGAGCCGCTGGACGAACTCCAGCACGCCAACCTGCGCGAAATCAAGCGCCACTGGCAGGATGCAAGCCTGCTGCCCGGGGATCTCGTGGAGGCGCTGTCGCTCGCCGGCAGCAAGTGCGAGCACGCCTGGCGCCGCCAGCGCAAGGAGAACGACTGGGCAGGCTTTGCCCCCAACCTCACCGAGGTGGTGAAGCTCGCGCGCGAGGTGGCTCGCCTGCGTGCCGACGCGCTGGGGGTCCGCCCCTACGACGCCATGCTGGCGCTCTATGAGCCGGGCATGACCAGCGCCCGGCTCGACGAGATCTTCGGCGATCTGACCGGCTGGCTGCCAAACCTGATCCAGACCGTGAGCGAGCAGCAAAAGCGCGAATCCGTGCAGATCCCGCAAGGCCCCTTCCCCATCGCCGCCCAGCAGGCGCTCGGCCAGCAGGTGATGGGGCTGCTCGGCTTCGATTTTGCCCACGGCCGGCTCGATGTGAGCAGCCACCCGTTCTGCGGCGGGGTGCCGACCGACGTGCGCATCACTACCCGCTACAACGAGCAGGAGTTTGTCTCCAGCCTGATGGGCATCGTCCACGAAACAGGTCACGCCCGTTACGAGCAGGGCTTGCCGCGCCAGTTGCTGGGCCAGCCGGTGGCCGAGGCGCGCTCCATGGGCATTCACGAGAGCCAGAGCCTGTTCTGCGAGATGCAGCTCGGCCATGATCCCGCCTTCCTCACGCTGCTGGCGCCGCACATTCGCGCCCACTTCGGCGAACAGGCAGCGTTGGCGCCGGCGAACCTGGTCAAGCTCTACAATCGGGTCGAGCCCGGCTTTATCCGGGTCGATGCGGACGAGGTGACCTACCCGGCCCACGTCATCCTGCGCTACGAGCTGGAGCGCGACCTTATCGAGGGGCGCATCGAGGTGGCGGACATCCCCGCGCTGTGGGACGCCAAGATGCAGCAGTGGCTGGGGCTCTCCACCCAGGGCAACTACCAGAATGGCTGCATGCAGGACATTCACTGGACCGACGGCTCGTTCGGCTACTTCCCGAGCTACACGCTCGGCGCCATGTACGCGGCGCAGCTGCGCTTCGCGCTCGAGCGGGAGCTCGGCAACATGGGCGAGCTGATCGCGGCGGGCCGCCTGCCGGAGATCTTCACCTGGCTGGGCCGCCACATCTGGTCCCAGGGCAGCCGCTACGGCACCGACGAGCTGGTCAGCCGTGCCACCGGCGAGGTGCTGAACCCGCACTGGCTGCGCCGCCATCTGGAGCAGCGCTATCTGAAGTAGGGCCAGCGCACCCGCCAGCAGATAACAAACGGGGCCTCGCGGTCCCGTTTTTCATGGTAACGTGGCGCGTCAGCGCCCGTCCGGCACGCCGGTGAACTCGCGCAACTGCAGGATGTTGCCCTCGGGGTCAAACGCATTGCGCACCACGAAACCGGGGCCGGACCACTGCTGCGGCAGCAAGCCGCCACCGAGATCGGCCGCCTTCGCCTCCGCCCAGGCGAGGCTCGGCACGGTAAAGAACAGCTTGATGGCGCCCTGCTCACGCAGCTGCGGCGGCGTGGTGATGACCACCTGCTCGGCATAGGGAGCGGGGATTGCGTGCAGCAACAGCTGGATGTCGGCGTTTTCCTGCACGATCAGCTCGTCACTCTGGCTGCGGATCTCCATCTGCAGCAGGGTGCGATAAAAGTGGCTCAGCAGGCCGGGATCCCTGGCATAGATCAGGGCGCCGGCACGTGCGGGTCCTGGCATGGCTCTCTCCTCCTTGGATGTTGTCACCCCAGATTCGCACACTTGCCCCGCCAAACCGATCTGTTTTTCACGCCCTGCGATCGCGGGCGCGGCCTCGGCTTTATTTCAATTGCTGTCCGTTTCTGGCTAGTCATCGCCTTCGTTCCTGCTTAGTCTCTCACTCATCCGGGCCGCCGCGCCCGCCCCGTTTTCGGCGCAAGGAGCCACCGATGCCAACAGATCACGCCATGACGATGCCGCCGGCCACAGAGGATGAGGCAGACCTGCCGCTCAGCGCCGAGCAGTGCCATGCCGCCCGCCTGGCCCGCGATGCGCGCTTCGACGGCCGCTTCTTTACCGGCGTGCTCTCCACTGGCATCTACTGCCGGCCTGTCTGTCCGGCGCGGCCACCGCACGAGCACAACGTGCGCTACTTCCAAAGCGCCGCCGCAGCGGAGCAGCACGGCCTGCGCCCCTGCCTGCGCTGCCGGCCTGAGCTCGCGCCCGCCGCCCCCGGTGATCTGCCACCGACGCTGGCACGCCTGCTGGCCCGGATCGATCGCGGCGAGCTGGCGGAAGGCTCACTCACCACGCTGGCGGAACAGGCCGGCATCAGTGAGCGCACGCTGCGCCGCCAGTTCGAGCATCACCTCGGCGCCTCGCCGAAACAGGTGGAGCAGACGCGCCGGCTGCTGCTCGCCAAGCGGCTGCTGACCGAAACCCGGCTGCCCATCACCGACATCGCGTTTGCGGCGGGCTTTGCCAGCATTCGCCGCTTCAACGACGCCTGGCAGCAGGCATACGGGCTGGCACCGCGGGCCCTGCGCCGTCAGTGTGAGTCAACCGGCGACGACGCCGCCCTGACGCAGGCGCCCGAGGAGAGGGCAATGCTCACGCTGCAACTGCCTTACCGCCCCCCGTACGACATGGCGGCCATGCTGGCGTTCTATCGGCTGCGCGCCATTCCGGGGCTGGAGCGGGTGGATGGCGAGGTCTATGAACGCTGGCACCGGGTCGGCGATCAGGTCGCGCGGGTGCGCATCAGCCAGGGCAAGGGGCACAGCCTGCAGCTCAGCGTCCATGATCTGCCGCCCGCCGCGCTGCCGGATCTGCTGTATCGGGTGCGCCGGATGTGGGATCTCGATGCCGACATGCAGCGCATCGGTGCACGGCTCGGGCAGGATCCGCTGCTGGCGCGTCTGCAGGCGCGCTGGCCGGGAGTTAGGCTGCCCGCCGGCTGGGGTGAGTACGAGGTGATGCTGCGCGCCATCGTCGGCCAGCAGGTGTCGGTCAAGGGGGCCATCACCATACTCGGACGGCTGGTGGCGCGCACCGAGGCGCAATTCGGGGTCGCGCAATTGCCCACCCCTGCCCAGCTGTGCGAGCTCAACCTGGACGGTATCGGCATGCCCGGCAGCCGGATCAGAACGCTGCAGGGGCTGGCACAGGCGCTGGCCAGCGGCGAGTTGAGCCTGATCAGCGCCAGCGATGAACAGCTGCTGGCACTGCCCGGTATCGGCCCCTGGACGGTCGCCTACTGGCGGCTGCGCTGCGGGCTGGATCCGGATGCCTTCCCCGCCTCGGATCTGGTGCTACTGAAGGCGCTGGGGGGCGGCACCAAGTTGCCGGTGAAAGCGGTATTGGCCCACAGCGAAAGGTGGCGGCCCTGGCGCGGCTACGCGGCGAGCTGGCTGTGGCATGCCATGAGCGAGGAACCGGCAATGTTGACCAAATCAGCACCAGGCGGCGCATCAAGCGACAACCAAGCAGAGGAGACAACCCCATGATCCGCTACGATATCTTGCCCAGCCGCTGCGGCGATCTGCTGGTGGCCATCGACGAGCGTGGCCTGCTGCACGTGGACTTCGTGGCGGGGCTGCGCGCGCTGCCCGACATGCGCGGCTGGCTACAGGACAAAGTGGCGCTGGCCCCTTTTCTCGCACAATTTGAAGCCTACTTTACCGGCTGCCTGCAACGCTTCACCCTGCCGCTCGCACCAAGAGGCTCGCCGTTTCAGCAAGCTGTCTGGCAGGCGCTGTGCGACATTCCCTACGGCGAGACCCGCAGCTACAGCGACATTGCCCGCGCCATCGGCAAGCCCAATGCGGTGCGGGCAGTGGGCGCCGCCAACGGCCGCAACCCGCTCTCGATCATCATCCCCTGCCATCGGGTGATCGGCCAGAACGGCAGCCTGACCGGCTATGCGGGGGGCTTGCCCATCAAGCAGGCGCTGCTCACGCTGGAGGGTATCTCTGGTTGACGACACGGCGCCCACTCACAGGCACTCGGCCAGCCAGCCGTGGAACCCGAGCGCCTGAAAATAGCGCCGCCCAACGCCAAAGCCCGCCGCCTGCAGCAGGTGCCGGGTCTGTGTCTCATCGAGGGGAAAGAAGTCCTGGGCCAGGCGCAGCACCATCTGTTCGCTGGCGCTCCGAGACAGACCGGCACGGTGTGCGTGCAACCCCATCACGGTGCGCTCGTCATCGTCTTGCGCAGCCATCAGGTCGGCCAGCAACAGAGGGCTACCGCGCCTGAGCTGGCGGGCGATGTCGGCGAGCAGTGCCGCCTTTTGTTCCTGCGGCAGAAAGTGCAGCACCAGCAGACAGAGTGCACCGTCACACGCCATGCTGTCGGCCGGCAACGGCCCCTCCCACCATGTGATCCGCGCCGCCATCCCCGCCTGCTTGGCTTGCCTTCTGGCCTGCGCCAGCATGTCGGCCGATATGTCCTGAGCAATGAACTGCCAGTGGGGACACAAACCGCCCAGCAACAGCAATTCGCTGCCCGTGCCGACCCCCACCAGCAGAACGCGCGCCTCCGGCCCAAGCCGTCCCATCAATTGGGACGCGCTGAGCTGGTGCAGCAGCTCATAACCGGGCACCAGCCGGGTAATGCGCTGGTCATAATCCAGCGCCCCCTCTCCATTGAATCGCGTCATCCTCGCCTCTCCTCCCCGTGAAAACTCCTTGATAGAGCCTGTCGCCGGGAGAAGGTAAAGCATCAGATGTCGGGAGAGGTGAGCTTCATCAACGCTTCAAACTCCCCATCACATGCATTTCGCAGCGGTGGCAGTCAAACCGCAGGCGGAAGGTATCTTTGCCCATCTTGAGCTCCAGCGGCTCGGCCTTGAGGCCCGGCACCTCGTTCGGGCAGAGGTTCTGGCTGTAGCGGATGCAGTGTTTGGTGATCATCAGCACCACCTCCCGCTCCTCCTTGTTCGCCTCATAAGCGGGCGCGATGCGCTCCACCCCGTGCTCGCGGAAGAACTGTTCGGCCGCGCTGTTCAGCACGTTGCCAAGGTAGGAGAGACGGTGCTGGGGATAGTGGACATCCCGCAGCGCGATGCGTCGCTCGGGGCGCTGGTAGCTGGCCAGACGGGCAGCCTCCAGCGCGGCGATGGCATCCCGGCGCAAGCCGTTGAGCATGGATGCGGCAACGAATAGCGGGTGAGTAAACGCCAACTCAACCTTGCGGGCCACAAACAGGGTATTGCCGAGTTTACCAAGCTGGTCGCGCGCCTGTTGCAGCGCCCGCTCCGGGTTGTCAGCAGGCTGTTTGTCGCAGGGGAGCGCGACGGCGGCGCTGATGCCCTGCTCGTCGGTAAGCGTGAGGCGCAAGCCCTCATCGCACTCTGCCAGCACCATATCGACCCGGATGCGGCGATCGGCGCTCGCCTTCTCCAGCACCTTGCTGAATGCCTGATCGTGGTTACGGTAGATTTCGGTGCCTACCTTCAAGCCCGGCATGCGCTCTGACAGGAGTAACTGCTTACCTTCGACTTTGTTGAGGCGCATCCCCACCAGCTCGTTGTTCGGCTTGAAGAAGCCAAGGCCATCGCCGTTGTTGAGGCTCACGGGCTTGCCATCGATCTCGATGCCATCCCTGGTGACTCTGGTGACCCGGCCCAGCGGCTCGCCCACGTATTTCGGGCTCTTGGTGGAGTCGATACCGGGCTGGCGGCCATGGAGGAAGTAGTCGGTGCTGCCGCGGTTAAAGCTCTTTTTGGGATCAGGCGTGAAGCTGTAGCTGCAACGGCCGGCCGAGGAGGCCACCAGATCGCTGCGGCTATCCAGAATGGCGTCAAGCTTCTGCCGATACCAGGCGGTGACGTTCTTGACGTAATCGAGCCCCTTGAGACGCCCCTCAATCTTGAAAGAGCGGATCCCCGCCTCGATCAGCGCCTCCAGGTTGTCGGTCTGATCCATGTCCTTGAGGGAGAGCAGGTGGCTGTCGGCCACCAGCACCTCGCCATCCGGCTTTTGCAACGAGCAGGGCAGGCGGCAGAGCTGGGCACATTCGCCGCGGTTGGCGCTGCGGCCGGTGCGGGCATGGCTGATGTTGCACTGGCCGCTGTAGGAGACGCAGAGCGCGCCGTGGATAAAGAACTCCAGCTGCACATTGGTCGTGGCGCTTATATCGCGGATCTGCGAAAGGGACAGCTCGCGCGCCAGCACCACCTGGGAGAAGCCTACATCCTGCAGAAATTTCACCTTCTCCGGGGTACGGTTGTCGGTCTGGGTACTGGCATGGAGCGCAATGGGGGGCAAGTCGAGCGCCAGCAACCCCATGTCCTGCACGATCAGCGCATCGGCCCCCGCTTCGTAGATCTGGTGAGTCAGCCGCCGGGCCTGCTCCAGTTCGTGATCGTGCAGCAGGGTGTTGAAGGCGACGAAGACCTGGGCACCGAAGCGATGGGCATGGCGCGCCAGCGCTTCGATATCCTCGAGGGAGTTGCCCGCCGCGCTGCGGGCGCCAAAGGCGGGGCCGCCCATGTAGACGGCATCGGCGCCGTGGTTGATGGCTTCGATGCCATAGGCGAGGTTCTTGGCCGGAGCCAGCAGCTCCAACCGGTTGGTGTGGCTTAACGGGTGCTTGTTCTGGTGCATGGTCTCGGGATCAGGGCGGACAGCAAATGGGCGCCACTCTAGGACATTGCCACCCTCCCCGCCTTGATCCCGCTTAAGATCACCGCAAAATACAGGATTGGATCAGAGCACCACCTTCAAGGCCAGCCCCAGCAGCACCAGACCGCTCACCTTGTCGATGACGAAGGACTTGGCCTTGAGCCAGGCCAGCAGCAGATCGTGCCGCGGAATGACTAGAGCACCACCTTCAGGGCCAGCCCCAGCAGCACCAGACCGCTCACCTTGTCGATGACGAAGGATTTGGCCTTGAGCCAGGCCAGCACGGGGCCACGAGAGAGCACCAGCGCCACCAGCACGTACCAGACAGCATCGATCCCGCCGGCGGTCAGCATCATGATGCCACCTTCGCGCCAGCCGGTGTCGGCATGCACAAACTGGCTGAACAGAGCGATGAAGAAGACCGCGAGCTGGGGGTTGAGAAAGGCCACCATAAAGCCTTCGAAGGCGCCTTGCCGACCGCGCAGCTGATGCACCTCTTCACTCGCCTCCCCCTTGGCGGGTTTGGCCAGCAGCGCCTTGACCCCGAGCCAGGCAAGAAACGCGGCGCCGCCGTAGCGAATAACGTCAAACAGCAGCGGGGTCTGGGTGATCAGGATGGCCAGACCCAAAGCAGTGATCAGCGCATAGATGCCAACCCCGAAGCCGTGGCCAAGCGCAGTAGCCACGCCGTGCCCCTGCCCTCCCTGCACCGTGTTGCGGATGATCAGCGCCAGGCTCGGCCCCGGGCTGATGGCGCCCATCACGCAGATTGCGGCCAGTGCCAGCCAACTCGTCAGTTCCATGGTGTTCCTTGTCTCAAGCGGAATATGAATGTCTGCGCTCAGGGTAAAGGGCCCCTGGTTATGCCAGAAGTGAAAGTTGGGAATAGAACCCATAGCCAACGGCTATAGGCCGACACAAGCGTCTGTTGCTATCGGGGCGAATTCAACACCTTGCGGCTCGCCGCCACCGTGCGCTGCAGGTGCTCGCGCAGGAAGGGATAGGCCAGTTCGCGAAACCACTTGTGGGCCGGATCCTGATGGTGGCGCTGGTGCCACAGCAGATGATACTGCTGGCTGCGGCTGGCAAACGGCAGATCACAAAAGTGCAGGGCGTGCTCGCAGGAGAGCTGCCAGGCGATGTGGGCCGGGGTGGTCAGCAGGCAGTCGGTGCGCAGCAACACCTCCACCGCCGCCTGAAAGAAGGGCACCCGGGCAAACCAGCGCCGGGACAGCCCCTGCGGTGCCAGTACCTGTTCCACCGGGCTGTCCTTGTCGCCCCCACCGCTCACCTGCAGGTGAGGCCAGGCGAGGTAGTCATCGAGGCTGAGCGAGCGCCCTGCCAACGGATGGTGGCTACCCATCAACACCACCAGCCGATCTTCCCCCTGATGCAGGCCGCGGATCTGATCCGGCACCAGTTCGGTGATGGTGGAGACCATGTCCAGCTCGGATTGCCACAGCTGCGGCAGCAGACGCTTGTCCCACAGGCTGTACTCCAGCGCCGCCAGCGGCGCCTCCCTGGCCAGTGCCGCGCAGATGTCCGGCAGGATGTGCTGGGCCACGTAATCGGAGGAGGCGAGCCGGAACACCCGCTCGCAGCGGCTCGGGTCAAAACCGGGGGCCTCGTAGAGTCGCTCCAGCGCACCGAGGGAGTCCGCCAGCTGGGCAGCCAGCGCCTCGGCCCTCGGTGTCAGCAGCCAGCGCTGCCCCTCCCGCACCAGCAACTCGTCGCCAAACTCGCTGCGCAGCTGGCCCAGCTGCTTGCTGATGGAGGGTTGGCTCAGGTGCAGCAGCTCCGCCGCCCGGCTGATGTTGCGGGTCTCCAGCAGCACCTTGAGGGTGGGCAGCAGGTTGAGATTGGCTTTGTGCAAGGGGTGGTTCCATCCAGTGGCGAAAGCCCTATCTTAGGGCAGCCAAGCCCTGTGGTTTAAGCGAAATTTCCCGTCGGCACCCGCCACCTGGCGTGACCCTGCTGCCAGATAACCATGACCACAAGATGACAGTGGTTGCCCCGTGCGGCATAATTGCGCGATTTTCCGCCCGCGGGCGATCAACTTGAGAAGCGGTAACAAGATGAAATACGCCAATATCACAGGCTGGGGCAAATGCCTGCCTCCCTCCGTACTGACCAACGACGACCTCAGCACCATCATGGATACGTCGGATGAGTGGATCTACCCGCGCACCGGCATCAAGGCTCGCCGCATCTCCCACGTCAGCACCTCCGATCTGGCCACCCTGGCAGGGCGTCGTGCACTGGCCTGTGCCGGGCTGGAAGCCAGCGACCTCGACGGCATCATCCTGGCCACCGCCACGCCGGACAACCTGCTGCCGAGCGCCGCCTCCGCGGTGCAAAAGAAGCTGGGCGCCGTCAATGCCGCCGTGTTCGACCTCAACGCCGCCTGCACCGGTTTCGTCTACTCCCTCTCGGTCGCCACCTCGCTGGTACAGACCGGCATGATGAAGAAAGTGCTGGTGATCGGCGCCGAGCGACTCACCTATCTGCTGGACTGGGCCCGTCGCGATACCGCCGTGCTGTTTGGCGACGGCGCCGGCGCCGTGGTGATCGAGGCGAGCGAGCAAGAGAGCGGCCTGATCGCCAACAAGCTGGGCTGTGACAGCGAGGCGCGCGAGATCCTGCACGTGCCGAACTTCGGTACCGACCGGGTGCGTTTTGCCGACATCGACGGCCTCTTTACCTTCAACTTCGAAGGCCAGGAGATCTTCAAGCGGGCCGTACGCGGTATGGGCGAAGCCACCAACACGGTACTGGCACAGGCTGGCATCGCTCCGGAGCAGATCGACCTGATCGTGCCGCACCAGGCCAACATCCGCATCATCGAAACCCTCGCCAAGCGCATGAACGCGCCGATGGAGAAGGTGATTGTCAACATCGAGCACTACGGCAACACCTCCGCCGCCACCGTGCCCATCGCCCTGTGCGAGGCGCTCGAACAAGGCCGCGTCCAGCCAAACTCCTATCTGCTGACCGCCGCCTTCGGTGCCGGCCTGACCTGGGGCGCCGCCATCATCAAGTGGGGCGATCGCGTGACTCCCATCAAGGCGTGCGAGGCCGAACTGCCGCCGTGCGACAAGAGCGCGCTGGAGCTTATCGCCCATGCCGTGGAAGGGTGCCAGAAGGCCCACGCCGACGAAGCGTAAATCCACGCATACAGCACCAAGAGCCTGCCAATGCAGGCTCTTTTTATTGCCGCGTCCAGCACTTCTCTCCTCCTCCCAGACTCCGGCCCTCCCATGGCTTCGGCTCCCGACGATGGCACTGTGACAGTCGCCATATTCCAGTTTTCTCAGTAGCGCCCCCCGAATAGGACCAATTTGTAACCAGCCCATTTTTTTGCGCTAACCTTACTGAGCTATTGATAACTAGAAAGTTGGCGCTTGGGTCCCTACCTGAGGGGACGGCGGTTCACCTTCTTCCATCCATATGCAGGGGCAAGTTCGCGTATGACAGACAACACAAGGGCACACTCCTCCCCTTTCTGGGAGCCTGTCAGCTGGGCCTGCGGCCTTGGCCTGGGCCTGTTCAGCACCCTGCTGCTGGTACTTGCAGGCAGCCCCTTGCCGTATCTGCTGGCCAACCTGGTGCTGGCCGTGGCTGCCACCCTGTGGGGTGCCCGCCACTACCACGCCAAACCTGTCGGCAAGCCCGATGAACAAGAACAGACTCCGCCATGGTCCGCTGCCGGGCTCAACCACTCCATCATCGGGCTCGAGCAGGTGTGCGAAAAGGCCGTGCCCATCTGGTCGCAACAGATTGAAAACTCTCGCCAGCAAACCGAAGGGGCCATGATTGACCTCACCCAGCGCTTTGCCGGGCTGACCACCAAGCTGGAAGAAGCGGTCGCCGCCTCCCACAACGCCGCAGGCGATCTGGGCGGCGAGAAATCCGCCGGCATGGCCGCCGTGCTGGCCGAAAGTCAGGCCCAGCTCAACCAGGTCGTCGCCATCATGCACTCCACCCAGGCCAACCGTGACGCCATGCTGGCAGAGATAAAAACCCTCACCGCCTACACCATCGAGCTCAACACCATGGCGCTCGACGTGGCCAAGATAGCCTCCCAGACCAACCTGCTAGCCCTCAATGCCGCCATCGAGGCGGCCAGAGCCGGTGAAGCGGGTCGTGGCTTCGCGGTGGTGGCGGACGAGGTGCGCACCCTGTCGCGCCTCTCCAGCGAGACCGCCCAGAAGATGACCGACAAGGTCGATACCATCAACACCGGCATCGGCCGGGCCTTCCAGATTGCCGAGAGTGCGGCAGGGCGGGATCAGGCAGCCGTCAGCGACGCCGAACACGCCATCGAACAGGTACTGGAGCGCTTTCGGATGGCCACCACCAGCCTGGCCGAGTCGGCTGCCCTGCTGCAGAGCGAGAGTACCGGGATCCACCGTGAGATTTCCGATGTCATCGTTTCGTTACAGTTCCAGGATAGGGTCAGTCAAATCCTTGGCCATGTTCGTCAGAACATGGACAGCCTCAACGATCACCTGATCTCGTCGCGCACCAGAACGCACCAGTCCGGCCCCATCCAGATCGATGCGGAAAGCTGGCTGGCAGACATGGAACTCTCATATGCCACCGATGAGCAGCGCAATATCCATCACGGTCGCAAAACCCAGACGGCAACCCCATCCAGCAACGCTGATGTCACTTTTTTCTAGGAGAGAGATATGGCCAAAACAGTCCTGATCGTGGATGACTCGGCAACCATACGCCAGGTCGTCGGCATGACGCTCAAGGGTGCCGGTTACGAGGTGATGGAGGCCTGCGACGGCAAGGATGCCCTCAAGAAACTCGACGGCAAGAAGATCAACCTCATCATCAGTGACGTCAACATGCCGAACATGGACGGCATCAGCTTCGTCAAGGAGGCCAAGAAACTGGCCAGCTACAAGTTCACCCCGGTGATCATGCTTACCACCGAATCCCAGGACAGCAAGAAGCAGGAAGGACAGGCTGCGGGAGCCAAGGCCTGGGTGGTCAAGCCGTTCCAGCCGGACCAGATGCTGGCTGCCGTCGCCAAGCTCATCATGCCCTGAGTCGGGAGGCATTCATGCCGCTGCATATCGAAACGGGCGAAGAGAAGACTGTTGTGGCCATTGCGGGTGAGATGACCATCTATACCGCAGCCGAACTCAAACAGGCGCTCACACCCCTGCTCTATCGCCAGCAAGAGCTGGAGCTGGATCTCTCCCAGGTCAGCGAAATGGACAGTGCCGGCCTGCAACTGCTGATGGCCGCCAAGAAGACGGCGCTGCTGGGTGGCTATCCACTGCATCTGGTCATGCACAGCCATGCGGTACTCGATGCCCTTGAGCTGTGCCAGCTGGCAACCTTCTTCGGCGATCCCACCCTCATCCCCCACCCCGATCACGCCTAGCCGGTTTCGCGGACAAGGAGTCATTCGTGAGCATCAATCTTGATCAGGCCCTGCAAACCTACATCGCCGAGGCGCGTGAGCTGCTCGAGGAGATGGAGTCCGCACTGCTGACGCTGGAAAACGAGCCGGACAATAACGAGCTCATCGGCGCCATCTTTCGGGCGGCCCACACCATCAAGGGCTCCGCCGGCCTGTTTGGCCTGCAACCCATCGTCAGCTTCACCCACATAGTCGAGGATCTGCTCGATCAGGTGCGCAACCAGCAGCTGGCGATCAGTGAAGCACTCATCAAGGATCTGCTGGAGAGCCGGGATCACATCGAACGCCTGGTCAGCCTGGTGGCCGAACAAGGGGAAGCGCTCGGTGCGGATGAGCAGGCTCAGGATGAGCAACTGAGAAGCAACCTGGCACGCCATCAAACCACCAGCCAAGCCGGCCTGCCGGAACACAACCCACCGGCCGAGACCAGCCCGGTCAGCAAGGAGGAGGGTCATGTCAGCGCCACGTCTCTGTGGCACATCTCCCTGCGCTTTGGCCCGGATGTGCTGCGCAACGGCATGGATCCCACCTCTTTTCTGCGCTACCTCGGCACCATGGGTACCCTCTGCGCCATCGAGACCATTCACCATGCTCTGCCCGACTGGGAACATTTCGATCCGGAGAGCTGCTACTTGGGCTATGAACTCGATCTGGATACCCAGGCCGACAAGAATGCCCTGAGCGATGTGTTCGAATTCGTGCGCGATGACTGCCGAATCACCATTATCCCGCCCCACAGCAAGCTGGCCGAGTACATCGACCTCATCAATGCCCTGCCGGAAGACAACGAGATGCTGGGGCAGCTGCTGGTCAAGACCGGCGCCCTGACGGCCAGCGAGCTGGTACTCGGGCTGCAAGCCCAGCATGAACAGCCGCAGACCGACGCCGGTAAACTGGGAGAGATCCTGATTGCTCAGGGTGCCGTCAGCGAGGTGGTGGTGGATGCCGCGCTCAAGAAGCAGAGCCAGAACAAGGAGAGCAAAAACAAGGAGGGGCGCTATGTCCGGGTCCATGCCGACAAGCTGGATGATCTGATCAATCTGGTGGGCGAACTGGTGGTCGCCAGCTCGGGAGCCAACCTGCTGGCTCAGCGTTCACGGGACAGCCAGTTGCAGGAGGCCAACTCCACCATTGCCATGCTGGTCGAAGAGATCCGGGATGGGGCGCTGCGTCTGCGCATGGTGCCCATCGGCGATACCTTCAACCGCTTCCAGCGGGTAGTGCGGGATGTCAGCCATGAACTGGACAAAGACATCGCGCTGGTCATCACCGGCGGCGATACCGAACTGGACAAATCGGTGGTGGAGAAGATCGGCGACCCCTTGATGCACCTGGTTCGCAACGCCATGGACCACGGCATCGAATCGGCTGAAAGAAGAGTGGCCGCCGGCAAGCCGGCACGGGGCACCCTGACTCTCAACGCTTATCACGACTCCGGCAGCATCGTCATCGAAATTCAGGACGATGGCGCCGGCCTCAACAAGGCCAGGATCCTGCAAAAGGCGCAAGAACGCGGTCTGGTGACCACCAATGCCACCCTGACGGATCAGGAGATCTACCAGCTCATCTTCGAACCCGGCTTCTCCACGGCGGAGGCCATCACCAATCTCTCCGGCCGCGGGGTGGGCATGGATGTGGTCAAACGCAACATCCAGGCTCTGCGCGGCAGTGTCGAACTCGACAGCAGACCCGGCCTCGGCACCCGGGTCCAGATCCGGCTGCCGCTCACTCTGGCCATCATCGATGGTTTTCTGGTACGCGTCAGCACGACCCACTACGTCATCCCCCTCGACATGGTGATCGAATGTGTGGAGCTGACCCAGAGCGCGCTGGCCGATACCCTGGGGCGCAACTACATCAATCTGCGCGGCGAAGTGCTGCCTTTTGTCCGGCTGCAGCACTATTTCGACGTCGAGGGCACCAGAGGGCGCCGGGAAAACATCGTGGTCGTCAGCCACGGCGGCAAGAAATCCGGCCTGGTGGTCGACGAGCTGCTGGGTGAATTCCAGACCGTCATCAAGCCGCTTGGCAAGCTGTTCCAGCGCCTGCAGGGGATCAGCGGCTCCACCATTCTGGGAGGCGGTGAAGTTGCCCTCATTCTGGATATCCCCTCTCTCATTCAGCACGCCATCGAACAGGAGCTGGGCCAGCTGAGCCAGTACGCCATTCCACGTCTGCAAACCCAACCTAGAGTCAATTAACGCCAGGAGCCTGTCATGTTCAAAAACTCCACCATCAAGCTGCGACTCACCATTCTGCTCTGCCTGCTCTGCGCACTGCTGCTGGGAGTGGGTGCCTTGGGGCTCTACAACATGCAGAGCAGCAACAAGGGTCTACAGCGGGTCTACAACGATCGGGTGGTGCCGCTCAAACAGCTCAAGACCATCTCAGACAATTATGCCGTCGCCATCATCGACAACGTCAACAAGGCCAATGCGGGCCTCATCAGTGCCGAAGAGGCGCGGCAGCAGATCCAGCATGCCCAGCAGCAGATCAAGCTGGAGTGGCAGCATTACCAGGCCACCAAGCTGACCGAAGCCGAGCAGAAGCTGTCAGCCGAGGCCAACAGCCTGTTCAGCGCAGCGGACCGGGATATCACCCGGCTGGAAGCGTTTCTATCGACCCAGCGCGGTGTCGTCACCGGCATGCTCAACGAATTTGACGGCAAGCTTTACAGCTCCATCGACCCCATCGGCGGCAAGATAACCGAGCTGGTCAGCCTGCAGCTCGACGTCGCCAAATCCGAGTACGAGCAGGCGCAGGCCTGGTACGACGTCATGCTGCTCACCATGCTGGCTGTCGTTGCCGCAGGCATGGTGGCTGCCGCCTGGTTTGGCATCGTCCTTATCCGCAGCATCATCTCTCCCATCAACCAGGCATTGCAGGTAGCCAACCACCTGGCCGAAGGCAACCTCGACGTGACCATCGACATCGGAGCCCACGACGAAGCCGGACAACTGCTGCTGGCCATGCAGAACATGGTCAACAAGCTGACCGCACTCATCAACGACATCGAGACCCTGGTGACTGCCGCCGTCGAGCAGGGAAACTTCAGTTACAAGATCGAACTGGACGGACGCCAAGGCTACATCAAGCGGCTGTCCGAACTGCTCAACCGTCTATCCAACGTCACCGACACCAGCCTCAACGATGTGATGCGCATCGCCACCGCCCTGTCGCGGGGTGATCTGACCCAGAAAATAGAGCAACCCTATCCGGGCATTTTTGGCCAGACCAAGGATGGCCTCAACAGCACCATAGAGGCGCTGACCGCCATCATTGAAGAAGTACGCAACGCCGCCGACAACCTGACCAATGCCTCCAACCAGGTCAGTACCACGGCCCAGTCTCTGAGCCAGGCCACCAGCGAACAGGCTGCCAGCGTGGAAGAGACCAGCGCCTCCATCGAACAGATGAGTGCCAGCATCAACCAGAACACCGACAACGCCAAGGTCACCGACAACATGGCGAGCAGTGCCGTGCTCGAAGCCACCGAAGGTGGCCGCTCGGTTCAGCAGACGGTGGCCGCGATGCAGCAGATCGCCCGCAAGGTCAGCATCATCGACGACATCGCCTACCAGACCAATCTGCTGGCACTCAACGCCGCCATCGAGGCAGCAAGGGCCGGTGAACACGGCAAGGGCTTCGCGGTGGTGGCCGCCGAGGTACGCAAGCTGGCCGAACGCAGCCAGATAGCGGCGCAGGAGATTGGCGAGCTCTCATCGAGCAGCGTCGATACTGCCGAGAAGGCCGGCAGCCTGCTCGACAAGATAGTGCCCTCCATTCGCAAGACTTCCGATCTGGTGCAGGAGATCAATGCCGCCTCCGGTGAGCAGGCCAGCGCCGCCAACCAGATAAGCCTCGCCATGAGCCAGCTCAATCAGGTAACCCAGCAAAACGCCGCCAGCAGCGAGGAGCTGGCGGCCACGGCCGAAGAGATGAGCTCTCAGGCCAACGAGCTGCAGCAAACCATGGATTTTTTCTCGCTGGAGAACCTGAGCAAACCGGCAAGGACTCACGAGAGCGGACATAAAGGATTGCCCCCCAGAGGCAAATTTGTCATGCCGACCCAGCACCCACTGCACGGCAATACGGCAGCGCAACCTCAGGTTGACGAGGCCGATTTTGTCCGTTTTTAACCGGAGAGCCCCATGAGCATGTCTACCGAAGTGGCCGTCCAGCCCGGCACGCTGGCCCCTGATAACCAGGGCGATGCCCAGTACCTGACCTTTCTCATCAACGGCGAGATGTTTGCCATCAACATTCTCGGGGTCAAGGAGATCATCGAATACGGCAACATCACCCCCATCCCCATGATGCCGAGCTTCATCCGCGGCGTGATCAACCTCAGGGGAGCCGTGGTCTCGGTGGTTGATCTCAATGCCCGCTTTGGCAATGCCCCTTCCAGCATCACCCGCCGCAGTTGCATCGTCATTATCGAGGGAGTGCATCCGGACGATCCGGAACACGGCAATCAGGACATCGGCGTGGTGGTGGACTCCGTCTCAGAAGTGCTGACCATTCCCTGCAATGAGATAGAGCCGCCACCGAGCTTCGGGGCTCGCATCCGGGCGGACTTTATCAGCGGCATGGGCAAGGTAAATGGCAAATTCGTCATCCTCATCAATACCGAGAAAGTGCTCTCCATCGACGAGATGGCACAGCTCAGCGAACTGACCCAGCAGCAGGAACGGTTGCTGGCACAAAAGCCACAGACACCGTGATTCAGGCGTAGCAAGCAACAAGAGTGTCGCTCACCACACCACACAGCAATGACATGTCGCACAAGGATAAGGCTCATGACTCAATCATTTTTTGGCAATCTGTTCGGCAACGGCAGCGCTCATGCCTTGCTGCAGGAACAACTGCTCCAGCTCATTGGCGCAACCCGATCGCTCCAGCAGGGGATCAGACAAGGCGACCAGTCAGCCCAGCTTGAGCTGGGTTCGCTCAGCGGCCCGCTGCGGGAACTCTGTCAGGAGTTCAATACCGTGCTGGCACTGCTGGGGGAGCGCCTTAGCAACACCCTCGCCACCATCAGTGCCAACCAGACCCTGTATGACGAAAACCTGCGAGTGCGCAAGGCGCTGGATGGGGCCTCGACCAATGTGATGATCGCCGACACCAATCTCAACATCGTCTATATGAATGAAGCCGTGCTCGCCATGCTGGGCCAGGCCGAATCGGACATTCGCAAGGATCTGCCCAATTTTGATGTCAGACAGCTGATGGGCAAGAACATTGATACCTTCCACAAAGACCCTTCCCATCAGCGCAGCATGCTGGCCAAACTGAACAGCACCTATCGCGCCCAGATAACCGTCGGAGGGCGTATCTTCTCGCTGATCGCCAATCCGGTCTTCAACGATGGCGGTGAACGGCTTGGCTCCGTTGTCGAGTGGGCAGACCGGACCAAGGAGATCGCCATCGAAAACGAGATGAAGGCAGCCAGCGCAGCGGCCAAGATCGCCGCCGCAGAGAGTTTGCGCGTCAAGAAGGCGCTCGATGGTGCCAGTACCAACGTGATGATCGCCGACACCGATCTCAACATCATCTACATGAATGAATCCGTCAAAGAGATGCTGAGCCTGGCTGAAGCGGATATTCGCAAAGAACTCTACAACTTCAATTCAGCCACCCTGATGGGGGCCAACATCGACAGCTTCCACAAAAATCCGGGCCATCAGCGCAGCATGCTGGCCAAGCTGAACAACACCTATCGCACCCAGATCCTGCTCGGCGGGCGCACCTTCTCGCTCATCGCCAACCCGGTGTTTGGCGACGATGGCGAGCGGCTCGGCTCCGTGGTCGAGTGGTCGGATCGCACCAAGGAAGTCGCCATCGAGCGGGAGATGTCGGAGATCGTGCAGGCGGTGATCAACGGCGAACTGCACCGCCGCATGGATCTGACCGGCAAGAATGGCTTCTTCCAGACCCTCGGAGAGGGCATCAATCGCATCGCTGAGGTGATCGATACCAGCCTCAACGACGTGATCCGGGTGGTGCAATCCCTGGCCAGAGGCGACTTGACCCAACAGGTCGAGGCCGACTACCCCGGTGTATTTGGCACCACCAAGGACTCCCTCAACCAGACCATCGTCTCGCTGACCAATATCGTCACCGAAGTACGGGGCGCATCTGACAATCTCTCCAGCGCGGCCGAGCAGGTCAGCGCCACCGCCCAGTCCATCAGCCAGTCAAGCAGCGAGCAGGCTTCCAGCATGGAAGAGACCAGCGCCTCCATCGAGCAGATGAGCGCCAGCATCAACCAGAACACCGACAATGCCCAAGTCACCGATGGCATGGCCAGCAAGGCCGCCAAGGAGGCCGTGGAAGGCGGTGAGGCCGTCAAGCTCACGGTCGATGCCATGAAGCAGATCGCCAAGCGGATCGGCATCATCGACGACATCGCCTACCAGACCAATCTGCTGGCCCTCAATGCCGCCATCGAGGCCGCCCGGGCCGGGGATCACGGCAAGGGCTTCGCCGTGGTGGCCGCCGAAGTGCGCAAACTGGCGGAGCGCAGCCAGGTAGCGGCCCAGGAGATTGGCGAGCTGGCCTCTAGCAGTGTCGACATGGCGGAGAAGGCGGGCCGTCTGCTCGATCAGATGGTGCCCTCCATCAACAAGACCTCGGATCTGGTGCAGGAGATCAGCGCCGCCTCCGCCGAACAGTCCACCGGCGTCAGCCAGATCAACATCGCCATGAATCAGCTAAGCCAGGTCACTCAACAAAATGCCTCCTGCAGTGAGGAGCTGGCCGCCACCGCCGAGGAGATGAGCAGCCAGGCCGAACAGCTGCAACTGGCGATGGAGTTCTTCACGCTGGAACAGCACAAGCACGGCGCCAGTCAGAAGGCTCCGGCCCGTGGAGGCCCACGGGGGCGTTTCATGCACGAGGGCAACGGTCAGGAAGGTGTAGGCACCACGCCACGCCCTCACAATGACGCCGACTTTATCCGCTTCTAGCCTGATACGGGTGGGCCAAGCTCACCCGCATCCCGCTCACCGCAGGGAGTTTGCGCGTGTATCAGACCCAGTTGCATGATGATGAATTTGCGCAGTTTCAACGCTGGATCCACCAGACGGCGGGTATCGACTTGTCACCGGCCAAGAAGGCCCTGGTCGCCAGTCGCCTGTCAAAACGGCTCTGCCACTACGAGCTGGAGAGCTACGGCGACTATTTCAGCCTGATCATGAATAACCGGGGGGCAGAGCTGCAGGTAGCACTCGATCTGCTCACCACCAACGAGACCTATTTTTTCCGCGAACCCAAGCACTTTGAATTTCTCGGCAACAAGGTATTGGCACAACTGCCAAAAGAACGGGCGGTGCGGATCTGGAGCGCGGCCAGCTCTTCCGGTGAAGAGCCCTACAGCCTGGCCATGACCCTGGCCGACAATCTGAACCATGGCAGTTGGGAGGTGATCGCCTCGGATATCTCGACCCGGGTGCTGGAGCAGGCCAGAGCGGGGCAATATCCCATCGAGCGGGCCCACAACATCCCGCTGCCATTTTTGATGAAGTACTGCCTGAAAGGGGTCGGTTTTCAGGAAGGCACCTTCATCATCGATCGCAAGCTGCGCGAGAAGGTGCAGTTTCATCACATCAATCTGAATCAGGATCTGCCCGACATCGGGCTGTTCGACGTCATCCTGATCCGCAACGTGATGATCTATTTCAACCGGGAGACCAAGGCGCAGGTACTGCAACGGTTGGTGCCGCGCCTGCGCAAAGGGGGCTATCTCATCGTCAGCCATGCCGAGAGCCTGAACGGTCTGTCCCATGGCCTGCAACTGGTATCGCCTTCCATCTATCTGAAACCATAAGGGTTTCAATATGAGAGAGGTCTCGCTGCAACCCGGTGAATTCTATTTTGGGCAGGACGACACCATCATCCGCACCCATCTTGGTTCCTGTGTGGCCATTACCATGTGGCACCCGGAACAGAAGCGAGGCGGCATGTGCCACTACATGCTGCCCAGCCGCGGTCACAGCACCATGAGTCTAGACGGTCGCTATGCCGATGAGGCAATTCAGCTATTTATCAATGAGATAAGCAAATATCCCGCCCCCATCCACGAATACGAGGTCAAGCTGTTTGGCGGCGGCAACATGTTTATCGAACAACAAACGCTCAACACCATGAATGTGGCCATCAGAAACATCAAGGCCGCCTGGCAACTGACCCAGCACCTGGGCCTCACCATCAAGGCCCACCATCTTGGCCATGCGGGACACAGAAGCCTGATTTTTGAGCTGGCCAACGGCAATGTCTGGGTGCGTCATCACCGCTTGCCACATCGCTAAGGGGACGGGAATGAAACAGATCAAGGTCATGCTGGTGGATGATTCCGCCGTGGTCAGGCAGGTATTGCAGGCCATTCTCGAGCAGGAGCCGGATATCAAGGTCATCGCCACCGCGTCTGACCCGCTGTTTGCGCTGGAGAAGCTGAAGAAGGAGTGGCCGGACGTGATCGTGCTGGACGTGGAGATGCCGCGCATGGATGGCATCACCTTCCTCACCAAGATCATGGCCGAGCACCCCACTCCTGTGGTCATCTGCTCCTCCCTGACCGAAAAGGGGGCGGAGACCACGCTGCAAGCCATGGCCGCCGGCGCTGTGGACATCATCACCAAGCCCACCGTCGGCCTGAAAAGCTTTCTGCAGGAGTCGGCGCAGGAGCTGGCCATGGCGGTACGCGCCGCCGCCCAGGCCAATGTCAGACGACTGGCCAAAGTGCCCGCCCCCAGCGTCGCCCCCAAGCTCAACGCAGACGCCATCATGCCCGCCGCCAGCCAGCATGCCATGGCCCAGACCACCGAGCGGATCGTGGCGATCGGTACCTCCACCGGTGGCACCCAGGCGCTGGAAGCCGTGTTGACCACCCTGCCCAGGGTCTGCCCCGGCATTGTCATCGTGCAGCACATGCCGGAGAAGTTCACCGCGTCATTTGCCGAGCGGCTCAACAGCCTGTGTCAGATAGAAGTGCGGGAGGCCAAGAGCAATGACAGGGTGATCCCCGGGCTGGCGCTGATCGCCCCCGGCGGCAAGCACATGCTGCTCAAACGCAGCGGCGCCTACTATCACGTCGACGTGATGGACGGCCCCCTCATCAATCGTCACCGCCCCTCGGTGGACGTGCTGTTTCGCTCGGTGGCCAAGTTTGCCGGTGGCAATGCCACCGGCATCATCATGACCGGGATGGGGGATGACGGCGCCCGCGGCTTGAGGGAAATGCTGGAAGCGGGTGCCAATACCTTCGCTCAGGATGAGGCCTCCTGCGTGGTCTTTGGCATGCCCAAGGAGGCCATCAAGCTTGGCGCCGCCCGCCATGTCTTGCCGCTGCAGGATATCCATCACGCCATCGTGGGCCGCTAACAAGCTGCAGAGATATCAGACGACACAGCCCGGTATGACCGGGCTGTTTTATCTCAATGCGGCATATCGTCGAGCAGGGCAAACAGCCGGTCAATCTCGGCCGGGGTGTTGTAGTGCATGCAGCCTATGCGCAGCACCCCATCACTCACACCCAGTTGCTCAACCAGTGCCAAGGCATAGAAGTGGCCGGCCCAGCTGCATACCTGATGCTGCCCCAAAAACTCGGCCATCTCGGCCGGAGTGTGGCGGTTTGACGTCAGGGCGAAGGTCGGGGTGCGCCCCTGGCTGCCGTGAATGCCGTGCAGGGTGAACCAGGGCCGCTCGGCCAGCTTGGCCAGCAGGTGCTCGCTGAGCTGCCGTTCATGGGCCTGGCTGCGGGCAAACGCCAGATCGAGGCGCGCTTCCAGCTCATGCTCGGTGCCGTCCAACCCGGACAAGGAGGCCAGGTATTCGACGGTGGCCTCCACCCCGGCCAGCGCTTCCCAGCTCTGGGTACCTGTCTCCCACTTGTAGGGCGCCACGTTCTTGGCCGGTTCCACCTTGTAGGGAGTGAAATGCGCCAGGTGACGATGCTTGCCGTAGAGAATGCCGAGGTGCGGGCCGAAGAACTTGTAGGCGGAACACCCCAGAAAATCGCAATCCCAGGCCTGCACATCGATACGCTCATGGGGCGCAAAGTGAACCGCATCCACATAGAGCAAGGCCCCTACCCCGTGCACCGCATCGGCGATGCGAGGGATATCGACCAGGGTGCCGGTGGTATTGGAGGCCGCCGTCACCGCCACCAGCCGTGTCTTGGGCCCCAGCAGACTGAACAGATGCCCATAGTCCAGCCCGCCGGTGGTCACGTCCACTCTTGCCTGATGCACCACCACGCCGCGATCCACCGCCGCTTGCTGCCAGCTGGAGACGTTGGAGTAGTGATCGAGCGCGCTGACGATGATCTCGTCACCGGCCAGCCACTCCCGCGCCAGCGCTCGGCTGAGCGCAAAGGTCAGGGTGGTGAAGTTGGCGCCGAACACTATCTCCTCTGCCCGCTCAGCACCCAACAACGTGGCCACCGCCAACCTGGCCCGCAGCGCCTGCTGCTCGGTCACCCTGGCCGAGAAAAAGGGGCCGCCCAGATTGGCGTTGAAGTGACCGAGGTAATCGGTCATGGCGGTGAGTACGGCATGTGGCACCTGAGCGCCGCCGGGGCCGTCGAAGAAGATGGGGGCTTTACCCTCAACCAGCTGATTGAGAGCGGGAAACTGGCCGCGCAACACGGCGATATCGAGAGCCTGCATAGAGAGAGTCCACAATCCATGTTAACAGTTGAATAACATGGCGAGAGTAAAATGCGGCAGCAGCAATGTCCATCAAGGAAGCGGTCAGCCATCACACTTAGAAGAGAAGGTGATTTTTTCAGTACAAAACGCTACTCGGTACATCTTGTCTGGTGACACTTCACACCCGCGATGAGTCCTGGATCCGGTCTGACAGCGACAGGGAAGTCGTTGATAAGCGTGAAAAATGAGCGACAAATATCAAAAAATGACCGAATGGCACTTTTTTATCGCCAGATAGGCCCACCAGGGGTTCACAAAGAGCGAAGATCTGATAGTATGCGCCTCGCACTTGGGGAGGGGTTCCCGAGCGGCCAAAGGGATCAGACTGTAAATCTGACGGCTCTGCCT